>JAEUVM010000685.1 GCA_016787125.1 Chitinophagaceae bacterium
CCGGCCACTTCCTGCAGCACCTGCATAGAAAGCGGGGCATACGGGTAAGAAGCCGATACGCCATCAGACACCAGGTCGGCAGCGGCCTCACTTTGCAGGTCGCCCGGCAGGGTTTTATCAGTAATAAATTTCTGTATGGAGCGGATCTTATATTGCCTTCCTGAAGGATCTTCCAGCCGCAGCGATTTTGTTTGTTTGCCACCACCCCGTTTTACCGGGGTAAGGCCGCCTTTTTCTGTAGCCAGGTTTATAACCGGCACCTTTACAGGAGTGGTCCATTCTTTACGGTAGTTGGTTCCCATCCAGAAAGTCCGGGAGGCCTTCATGTTAAACGGGGCGCCTTTGATCGAAACCGAGTCTTTCCCCGGTTGGGCATAAGCTGATGAAAACATCAGCAGTATGCAAATAGCGAGTAATGATAATGGTCGCATGGTTGGTAGGTTTAAACAGTTTACGTTACAGTTGCAGTGGGGTCTGTTCGAAAAGATACGTTTTTTTTGATATGAAAAAAACTACCGGCAAATATACAGCCCGGTGTTTACCGGTCTATACCACATAAGGGGTATTCCAGCCCGTGGTCTTCAACAAAAGCAGATTTTTTGCCTCAATCAGCCGTTGCGGACAAACTTTTCTGTAAATTGAAAACTTTATACGGCCGGGCAGCGTTTTATTGCCAGCAACCTGGTAAAATGCAGGGAAGAAATTTTGCATACCACACTCCTGGTTATTTTTTGAACCGACACTTCTAAGAGGAGTAATGAAACAATTAGTTGTCCTGATCACCTGTAGCCTGTTCCTGTTTCTGCGGTCGGAAGCCCAGGAAGACACTATCAGCCAGCGCATAGTATTAATCGGCGATGCGGGCCAGCTCACCAATGGACGCCACCCCGTGGTGGATGCGGTACGCAACCTGATTCCCATGGACAACAAAACCACGGTACTTTTCCTCGGAGACAATCTCTATAAACACGGCCTGCCAGACGACCGCAACCTTGAATATTACAACCAGGCCCGTGCCGTGCTGGACTCGCAGCTTTCTGTAGCCGATGGCACTCCTGCTAAAGTATATATGATACCAGGCAACCATGATTGGGAGAATGGCACCCGCGGTGGTTATGACGCCATCATCCGCCAGCAATTGTATGTTGACTTTCTTGGCAAGCCTAATGTAAAGTATTACCCCGAAGACGGTTGTCCGGGACCGGTAGAAGTAATACTGGGCAAAGACAGCAGCGTGGCTGTGATCATGTTCGACAGCCAGTGGTGGCTGCATCCGTTCGATAAGCCGGAAATTGAATCGGACTGCCCGTATAAAACAAGAGATGAAGTGGTAACACAGATCGGCGACCTGCTTGCCCGCAACTCAAAGCGGCTGGTACTGATTGCCTGTCATCACCCGTTTGAAAGCAACGGTATGCATGGCGGCTATTACACCCTGAAGCAGCATATTTTCCCTTTTACCGACATGAAGAAGAACCTGTATATCCCGCTTCCGGTGCTGGGTTCTATTTACCCCATCAGCCGGAGTGTGTTTGGCACCCCGCAGGATATTAAGCATCCTACATACACCAACATGATTCAGGAAATATCCGCAGAGGTAAAAGCTTCTTCCACCAACGTGGTATATGTTTCTGGGCATGATCATAACCTGCAATACATCCGCAAAAACGGTTACAACTACATTGTAAGCGGCGGCGGCTGCAAGCAAAACCGTACTTCCAAAAGCAGCAACAGTCTGTTTAATTCCACATCAATGGGATTTTCGGTGATGGAAGTTTCCAAAAACAAGAACGTAAACATCACTTTTTACACCGTAGCCGACAGCAGCATTGTAAAAGCTTTTTCAGCACCTGTTCTTAATTTTTCAAAAATAGCAGATACCACCCAGGTAAAGGAGATCGAAAAGTATGTTTCCAAATACCAGGATACCACCACCATAGCCGCCCGCCGTGATTTTGTCCCCCTGCACGGACTGAAGAAATTCTTTATGGGACAAAATTACCGTCCGGAATGGAGCACCCCGGTAAATATGCGGGTGCTGAATATTAATACCGAAAAAGGTGGTTTGAAAATACGCAGCCTTGGGGGTGGCAAGCAAACAAAATCATTGCTGCTGGCAGATAATAAAGGCAGGGAATGGGTATTGCGGAGCATGGTAAAGAATACAGCCAATGTAATACCGGATGTTCAGCGAAGTGAAATGGCCAAAAACCTTGTTACAGAATTAAGCTCTGCCTCCCACCCTTATTCAGCCCTGGTGGTGCCGGTATTGGCGAAGCCGCTGGATATAGCAGTACCTCATCCCGAACTCTTCTTTGTACCCGATGATCCTGCGCTGGGAATTTACCGCCCCCTGTTTGCCAACACCGTGTGCATGCTGGAAGAAAAAGAACCTTCCTTCGACGGCTCGAATACAAAAACCACTGCCAAGACCTTCAATAAAATGCTGGAGGAAAATGATCACCGTCCGGATGAAGAAGCTGTGCTCCGTGCAAGGCTGCTGGATATGATACTGGGTGATTTTGACCGCCATTTTGACCAATGGAAATGGGCCAGTAAAGACACAGGCCAGGGAAAGATATACTACCCCGTTCCCCGCGACCGTGACCAGGCCATGTTTAACTCCGATGGTTTTATCATCCGCACACTCAGCGGCCGCAGCCTCCCTTTTCTCAAAGGATTCAGCTATGATATACAAAAAATAAACTGGCTGAATTATGCTGCCCGCGACTTTGACCGCATTTTCCTGGCCGGGCTAAACGAAGACAGGTGGAAGCAAACCATAAACGGTATTCAGCAAAAACTGACCGATACCATCATTCGCCGGGCCATTAATACCATGCCGCCCGAGATAGGTCATTTCAAAAATGAGGAGATCATACAGAAAATGATCAGCCGCCGCAATCAGCTTTCTTCCGAAGCACTGACCTATTACCGCTTCCTGTCGAAAAAAGTAAACGTGGTGGGTAGCAATGAAAAAGAATATTTCAAAATTACCGGCGTTGAAGGAGGCAAACTGCAGGTAAAAGTGCTGGCCCGCAAAAAAGGTAACGATACCACCTTTACCATGTACAACCGGGTATTTGATCCTGCCATTACCAAAGAAATACGGCTGTATGGATTGCACGATGATGATGTGTTTGAAATAGACCAAAATGCA
>JAEUVM010000360.1 GCA_016787125.1 Chitinophagaceae bacterium
GGTGTACTCAAACTGCCCGGGACTGCTGATGTTTAAATTACCTGTTGTTACAAATGTGTTTACCAGCCGGGGAAATGATTTATCTCCTCCGTTCAGACTGACAACATTTGAATAATAATGACGTCCGTTATCAAATGTCACACTCAGCCTGTACAACAATGTTGTGTTTGCTCCCGGCCTGTAGATGTAGGCTCTTTCCGCTGGAGCCAATTCCTTCAACGGTTCAAAATGCCTGCCATCAGGTGAGTACTCTAATACAAGGTTTGTAACCTGCTCATCTGCTTCAATTACCCAATTTAGCTGGTGTTGCTCATTTCTGTTCATACCACGCAATTCCAGTTTGTGTAAGGCTAGCACACCACCTGTAAACCGCCCCTGTAACGAATATGATCCGAGGCTTGCATAATCGGGGGCATAAATATTTCCCCGTCCCTCTACTCTCAGATAGTAAGTACCCGGTTCCAATAATGTATCAATTACCGCCCCAAGTAAAACAGAAGGATTATACACCCTGATAGTCGCACCGCTCCCATACAATAAGGATACCTGCATGTCCAGGTCCGAGCCTGCATTGCCTGTACCCACATTGTATGGGATAGCGTTAAGTTCAAAGCGACCTTTCATAGGGATAATAACTTTCATTATATCAGAATCAGTACTCTTTTCAACGACACCATTTATGGTAAACTGCGACCCGGTAAATACGGCATTCGTGGCAGCAGCGATTGTGTTTCCATGATCATCAACCCGAAAACCAAACCCATTATTTTGGGTGATTATGTCAAGATCGCTTTGGTAATTGCTGCAACCATACGGATTGGGCCCATTATTCCATAATGTGAGATTCTGATAATAGCCCACCCCCATTATCGGTGCCCAGCCAATCTCACCACTTCCTGTTCCATAATTATAGTCGGATACCTTTATGCAGTTTGCATCATAAACAGACTGGTGAAACAGCCCCAGTGTATGGCCCAGTTCATGAGAAGCCGCTTCACTGATGTTCTTAGTATTATAATTTAGCAGGGCAGTGAAAACAAAACAAGGTGATACATCTCCCCAGGCAAAAGAGCCGACGTATGCAACACCTCCGGCAGGTCCATACCAATCAGATGTTACAGTAAGTATGAGCCGCATTCGCCGGTCTGGCGGAGCTGCATGAAATTTCAGCGAATCGGTTGTAACATTAATGTTGAACGGCCTGTAATCTTCCGAAACCCTGTTAAATACTTCTGTAATCTTTTCAGTACTGAGCCCCGAGGGACCGCAAAAGATCGGGCCATTATAGTTCCAGACAGTTTCATCAACGGTATGCCCGTCAAAATCCAAGAACAGGACAGCAGTGGCAGCCGTATAGCTGTTATAAGTTGGAATTTGTGCAACTGCTTTGCCAGGCATTCCGCTCAGCATGATGAGAGCGAAAATGTAATAAGAAAGTTTCCTTTTCATCGCGGTGGTGATTGTTGTATTCATTATTGTTGGTTTTATTCGTTAACGAGATCGTAGAATCCTTTTTTCACCCACTTGTAGTTACCCTGGCTGAATTGCAGAACAAAGGCATCTCCATGCCTCATACTAACGAGGTGTCCTGAAAACACCCGGGAACCATCAGATTGTAAATGCTGGAACAGGGAGAGCATATAGCCATCATAATTGGTGCTGCGTATTATAATAGCAGTCCGGGTGGCATCGATACTCCTCTTGGAAAGTATGGTTCCTTCAAAAAGAAATCCGGGAGAAAGCATTACAGATACATGCTCCGACTTATTCCGGGAAACCAGGTAATTGGTGTTCTCAGCCTGGAAACTGAGTGTATCAGAAAATGCGGCGAATGTTACCGGACGTTTAGTGTCTGGCTCACGGACCATGTCCTTTTGTCCAAAAATTAACTGGCTTACTAATACTGCGATTGTGGCCAGTAAGAATCTGCGGGATGTGCTATGTTTCATAATCATTCAATTTGTTAGAACAAAAAGAATGACTATCCAAGAAAATCTTTGTAGAGAAATCTCTACAAGCTTGTAGAGAAATCTCTACAACGTTGTAGAGAAATCTCTACAAGCTTGTAGAGATTTTACTACAAGGCACAAAATAAGTTTTGTGTTTTTTTTTGTAAAAGATTGATAAAGAAGGGGGGTCAAAAAACATAGTAATGTTTTTTTTAATACTGCGTTTTTATGCGGTTTTTTTTGGAGAAAGTTGGCCCGATTTTGGATTGCTGGCGCCCTTTTCAAAAAAAAGGAATGAGAGAGGCACAAAACCCCGTTCTCATTCCTTGTGGAGGCGACCGGATTCGAACCGGTGTCCAAACATATTCTCCGAAAGCTTTCTACATGTTTATTTCATTATTGATTGTCGGTGTTGAACAGGAAATGAACAAACCAATTCAACACTTA
>JAEUVM010000366.1 GCA_016787125.1 Chitinophagaceae bacterium
CGAAGTAAACTTTATTCTCGTCCTTTTCGCAGGACGTAAATGCACTGCTGAATACCAGCGCACCGAAAAGAAGTTTAAAAATATTTTTCATATCCGTTAGTTTAGAGTTTGTTCAGTTTAATATCCGGTGTTTTGTGAAAGATTGGGATTGGCCGTTCTGTTGGCAGCAGGAATCGGGAAGATATTGTACTTGCTGTCAACTGCTGTGCCTGATGCCACACCACCTTTCCAGGGCCACAGGTAAGTACCGGTGGTGAGCAATCCATAACGGATGAGGTCGGTACGGCGGTGACCTTCCCAGTACAGTTCACGGCCTCTTTCATTCAGAATGTTTTGCAAACCGTTATTAACAGGGGTAAGATCGCCTGCTGCAAACGGAGTGGCGCCAGCCCTTGCACGGATAAGGTTCAGGTAAGTGAGGGCTGTTGCTGCATCACCACCTGTACCGCCACGCAACACTGCTTCGGCATAAATAAGATACATTTCTGAAAGACGGAAGATGGGGAAATCAACATCAGCAAAATCCCTGTTTACGTCTGAAATGGGGCCACCGTCTGAACGGATATTCCTGTATTTATTTACATGCAGTCCGTTGTCAAATACACTTACGTCACTGATGGCGATTTGTGCAGGACTGGTTCCGTACCGGGAAGTGGTGAACATAGCCCTTTTATCAGTGGCACCGGAAAGATCGGGGAAGAGGTCAGCCAGGCCTTTCGTGGCCCTGTAGCCATACCAGCCACCACCTACACCAAACTCATCATGATCATCGCCGGAGGCACAGTGTACAAAGAAGGTGGTGTTGCCGTATGATTTGGTGCGCAGGCCATCACAATTCACCGCAAAGATGAATTCGTTGGTACGTTTGTCATTATCTGCCATGAACAGTTCACGGTAGTTGTTGTGAAGTGAGTAGCCGCCGGCAATTACCTTTTTAGCATAAGTAATGGCTTCGGTATATTTTGCTGCACCAATGTAAGTTTCAGCGTTCAGGTATAACCTGGCAAGCAAGGCCCAGCATGCACCCTGGTCCACCCTTCCGTATTCTATGCTTTTTACCGGGGCCATTTCGTTTTCGATGGCTTTCAATTCCGCTTCGATGTAGGCAAACAATTCAGCCCTGTTTTTTTCACCGGGCAGGGTGGTTCCCACCACATTACTTTCATCAATAAAAGTTGATTTGCCAAAGATGTCCATCATCACCCAGTAGTTGAAGGCACGCAAAAAGCGTACTTCAGCCCTTGTTTTGCGGATTGCATCGGCATCAGCACCGGTAATGTTACGGGAAGCCAGTTTATCGTCTGTTGATTCACGCAGGTATTCATTGCCCACCATTATATTATATATCGGACGGGCATACATTCCCAGCAGGAATGGATCTGAACTTGACCAGCGCAGGTTATGAAAATCTTTAATGGTCTGGTCGTTCCAGGCCACTACGGCTTCATCAGTCGGCAGTTCCTGGCAATTAAAGAAGCCACGTATAAAGGGCGACTGAGAACCTTCGTCCAATCCTTGTATGTCGGAGCTTCCTGCCGGGCCGGTATTACCGGTGGTGGCAAGGCCTCCGTAAACTTTTGCAAGCACCGAACGATAACCTGCAGCAGAAGAATAGGCATTTTCAGAAGTGAAATCATTTTGCGGAAACAGATCCAGCTTTTTAGAGCAGGAGGTAACTGATGCCGCCAGTACTCCCGCCAGGATCCATATATTAATTGTTGTACGTTTCATTGTCAATGTTTTTCCTGGTTTAGAAATCAAAGTTTAAGCCCAGTGAGAAAATCCTTGGCCTGGGGTAGATATTTCCATCCACACCGCCATCGCTGGCATTCTCAGGATCAAGACCTTTGTATTTTGTAAATACGGCCACATTCTGAATGCTGGCAGCCACCCTGAGTGATGCTTTATCATGAAACACTTTACCTACATTATACCCGAGGTTGATATTATCCAGGCGGAAGAATGAAGCATTCTCAATGTAATAATCAGAGAGGTACTGGTTGTTGTTAAACCCGGTCTCCAGGTAATTCACAGAAGCATTTCCAATGAAGTTGATGGGGTTCTTAATGCTTCTCAGTACAGCGCTTCCGGAGAAATAGTTATTGTAGAGATAATTGCCGAAGGCGGCATGAGCGGTCAGCCCGAAGGTGAACTGCTTGTACGTTACCTGTGTGTTGACGCCAAGGAGCACATCAGCGGCGGGTTTTTTATACATGTAGCGGTCATCATCATTGATGATACCATCCCTGTTGATGTCTTCATACAAGCCTTCAATCGGTTTGCCTGCTTTATCATACACCTGCTTGTACACAAGGAAGGTGGCTGGCGCAAACCCGACAGAATGGATACCGATTGTATTACCCGTACCGCCACCGATTCCGCTGGTAGGTTCACCACGGAAATTAGGATCAGGATTTTTCAGCAGGTTGGTGATCTCTGCTTTGTTATAGGTATAGTTCATACCAAATTCCCAGGTAAGATTGTCTGTTTTCACCGGCACAGTGTTCAAAGTAAACTCCACGCCCTGGCTTTCCACATTACCTACGTTGGTAGTGATGCGGTTTACAAAGTTGGCACCGGCTGCTACAGTTACATTCGCCAGCAGGTCTTTTGTTTTTCTGAAATAATAATCAGCAGAACCGGATATCCTGTTGTTCAGGAAACTGAAATCAAGACCAATGTTGGAAGTGGTGGTTGTTTCCCATTTCAGGAAAGGATCATATCCTTCCGGACGCAGGTAAGTAACGAACGTATTGCCAAACTGGTACTGTGCAGTGGCCGTACCCTGGCTGTAGCGGGGCAGGTAAGTATAATAGCCAAGGCCATCCTGCTGACCGGTAATACCCCATCCGAGACGGAGTTTAAGGTCAGTAAGTACGTTAACTGATTTGAAGAATTCATCTTTCAGTTTCCACGCCGCAGCTACGGCAGGGAAATAACCCACCCTGTCAAGCGGGTTCAGTTTAGAACTCGCGTCGCTTCTGATAGAAGCAGTAAGCAGGTATTTATTATTGAAAGTAAAGTTTACACGGCCGATATAAGATTCCAGGCGAAATTCTGACTCATCATCAGGAAAGTTTGGCTGTGAGCCGGGAATAACAACACCATCCTGTCCGTATGCAGCAAAGAAATCTGTATTGGTGCGGAATGCCTGGTAGCTGTGGCCAAGAAGCACATCCACCTTGCTCTTGATACTTTTGATCTCTTTGGTATAAAACAATTGCACATCGGCCAGGGTGTTGGTTTTGGATTGTGCATAATTCACAAAGCGGCCCCTGCTTTTATAATTAGTAGCAGAAACAGAATCAATATTATCGTCACCGCTTCCGCTGATCCTGTCGAGGCCCACATTGATAAGCACATGCAGGTCGGGGAAGAAATGAAGTTTGTAATCAAGTTGTACGTTACCGATCACCCTGCTCACCGTAGAATTATTGTTACGCAGTTCCAGCAGTGCCACCGGGTTGCGGGTGGCCAGGTCAATCGGTGCGAGGTTGGCCTGCAGCCACTCGTAATAACCGCCCCAGTTTTTATTACCCGACATCACCGGTTTGGTGGGGTCAAATGAAATGGCAGAACCGATCGCTCCTTCATCAGCAAAGCGGTTCTTGGTCTGGCTAGCTTTTACTGCCAGGTTCACCGCCAGGTGATCTTTGAGAAATTTGGGCGAAAGGTTGAGAGAGGAAGATATCCGTTTGAAATTATTTGTTTTCAGAATACCATCCTGGTTCAGGTAACCGACAGAAGCACGGAAGGGCAGTTTGCCCAGGCTGCCGCTGGCGCTGATGGTATTATCAAAGGCTATGGCTGTCTGATAGATTTCATCCTGCCAGTTGGTATTGGCAGTGCCAAGCAGGTTTTTGTAAGTATTGTTGCCGGTGGCCGCTGCATCAGCATTAATGATGCTGCGTACTTCTTCTCCGGAAAGCACGTCCACCTTATCTCCCACCACGGCAGCAGAAAGCTGGGTATTGAAATTGAACCGCAGTTTGCCCTTGGTTCCTTTCTTGGTGGTAATAATGATCACACCGTTTGATGCCCGTGAACCATACAGGGCTGTGGCAGAGGCATCTTTCAGCACCGACATTGATTCAATGTCATTGGGGTTGATCGTGTTCAGCAGGTTGGCAGATCCGGAAACTCCGTTGCCTTCCACCGGCACACCATCAATAACGATCAGCGGATCGTTGCTGGAATTAAGCGAAGCGCCTCCGCGGATACGGATACGGCTTCCCCCACCGGCAGAACCACCACCAGTAGTGATCTGTAAACCGGCAACTTTACCCTGCAGCAACTGTTCGGGTGAGGCAATATTGCCTTTCTGGAAATCTTTGGAGGAAACAGAAGTAACAGAGCCCGTAAGGTCTCCCCTTCTCCTGGTACCATAAGCCACCACCACCACTTCACCAAGTGAGGCATTGTTGATCACGAGTGATACATTGATGGTCGTTTTGCCTTCAACAGGCACTTCCTGCTGAGCAAAACCAGCAGAACTAAATACGAGGACTGTCGCATCTGCCGGTACGGAAATACTGAACGTTCCGTCGGCCTGGGTTTGTACAGCGCTCCGGCTTCCCTTTACAGAAACAGTAACACCGATGAGATTTGAGCCATCTCTGGAGTCAGTAACTTTTCCGGTGATATTTCTGTTTTGGGAGAAGGACACATTGGCCAATAACAGCAGTGCAAACAGGCACGCCATTCTGGCGGGTTGTTGTAATGACATAAGCAATCATTAAGTGTTTAGCAATTCGATTCTGAACACACATTGTGTATTCGCAACACAACATTAGTGTAATTTTAACACATTAACAAAATCTGTTTAAGTTTTCCCGCCCGGGCCGGCTGGTCTGACTTTAAAATGAAATACTCCTCAAAGGACCAAAGCTGCTGTGTGGAGCGGGAAACATTTACAATCAATCGGTTATGCTATTGGTTTAACACTTTGCCCACCAGGCCAGAAAAAATTTCAACCGCAATCGTTTGGGTTTTTTATTTCCATCAATTTTATACCACCTTTATTATGAATCTGCTTTGGAATATGTTGAAACAGGTTTCTTCGTTCTCTTTAAACAAACTGCTATGCTTTTGAATAGAATACTTCTTCTGGCATTACTTAGTGTAAGTATTGATTGTATCTCACAGGATGCCTGGAAAATAACAGCCGTAAATCCTGACCCCCGTAATTATTATGGTATCACCGTAGCCAATGGAATGATCGGTATCGTATCAGCGCCGGAGCCTTTTAAAGTAAAAGATGTGGTGCTGGCAGGAGCTTATGACCTGTATGGCCGCGGCCGGGTAAGCAATTTTATCCGGAGTTTCAACCTGCTCAATATGCGGCTGGAAATTGATGGCCGCTCACTGGGTGCTGCTGATGCCACAGGCATGAAGCAGGAACTGGATATGAAAAAAGCAGCTTTCACCACCAGTTTTGACTATGGTGATAAAGCCACCATCACCTATACGTATTATTCATTACGCCACTTGCCTTATACCGTGTTGATGGATGTAAGCATCACCGCGAAAAAGGATATCAGTCTTGGCTGTGCCAGTGTGATGGAAGCTCCGGATGCATTGAAGGAGGTACAGAATTATTATAATGAAATTGACCGCCCCCATGTGGTTATCAGCCTGCTCACTTCTTCTGCCAAAAGTCCGACGGGCAAACTGCTCATGTGTGCCTCCAATACTTTTTTATTCAGTGAAAAACATGGCGAAGAACCACGGGTGATACATGAGATGTGGGATAACAACATGCACCTGATGAAATTTGCAAAAAAACTAAAGGCCGGTAACACTTACCAGTTTTCCATTGCAGGTTCCTCTATCACCTCTGCACATCACGATGATCCGTTGAATGAAGCAGAACGGGCCACCATCTTTGCCAAACTGGAAGGAAGAGACCGTCTTATACAATTTCACACCAAAGCATGGGAATATCTCTGGAGCAGCGATATTACCATCGAAGGTGATCCGCAGGCACAGCAGGATGTGCATAGTATGCTGTATCACCTGTATTCATTTACCCGTGAAGGCACGGCACTATCTCCTTCACCGATGGGGCTGAGTGGCCTTGGATACAACGGGCATGTGTTCTGGGATACTGAACTCTGGATGTACCCGGCCATTCTGGTGCTTCATCCTGAGCTGGCCAAAAGCATGATCGAATACCGCTACCAGCGGCTGGAAGCGGCCAAACGAAATGCGTTCAGCAAAGGATATAAAGGTGCCATGTATCCCTGGGAAAGCGCTGAAACCGGGGTGGAAGAAACACCGGTGTGGGCATTAAGCGGTCCTTTTGAACACCACATCACCGCCTGTGTGGGCATAGCCGCTTGGAATTATTATTGTGTAACACAGGATAAAGACTGGCTGCGGGAAAAAGGTTGGCCGATACTTTCAGCCACTGCCGATTTCTGGGCCAGCCGGGTGGAAAGAAATGGCCCTGGAAAATTTGATATTAAGAATGTTGTGGCTGCTGATGAATGGGCCGAGAATGTAGATAACAACGCTTTTACCAATGCTGCTGCCAGGGCCAATCTAAGGTTTGCCACCGAAGCGGCAAAGATCCTTGGTATTACCGCCAACAGCGACTGGATGAATGTGGCTGCAAATATTCCCATCCTGAAATTTCCGGATGGTGTAACGAAAGAACATGCTGCCTATAACGGAGAAGGCATCAAACAGGCGGATGTAAACCTGCTGTCTTACCCGCTGAAAGAGGTGACTGATCCTAAAGCCATATTGAAAGACCTGCAATACTATGAAACACGGGTACCCAACGAGGGTACTCCTGCCATGACACAGGCCGTTTTCACCACATTATATGCCCGGCTGGGTGAAGGCGAAAAGGCCTATCACTGGTTCCGGGATGCCTACATACCCAACCTGAATCCACCGTTCAGGGTAATTGCCGAAACCAAGGGCGGAACCAATCCTTATTTTGCAACAGGTGCCGGTGGTATTGTACAAAGTGTGCTGATGGGTTTTGGCGGACTGGAAATAACGCCACAGGGAATCATCCAGGTAAAATCTGTACTGCCGCCACACTGGAAAAGTCTGACCATCAAAGGCGTTGGACCGGGAAAGAAAACGTTTGCAGTGAGTAAATAAAGCGTCTGAATTCGCCATTACTGAAAACGTTATGTATTGTATGCCAAAAAGTTTTTACCTTACGCCCTGACCTCTTTTGAGAAAGATTGCAGCCATACTATTCATGCTTATCCTCGCTTTTAACCTGAGCGGGTACCGGCTGGTTTTATCTGCCCTGCAAACAAAAGCCGACGCACAACTGGAATCCCGGATTGATAACAGCGACTACGATGAATCCCAACTGATAGAAATGCGGGTGCCGCTGAATATGGCCTATCAAACCCGCTATACAGAATTTGAAAGACATTACGGAGAAATAACCATTGACGGCAAGGAATATACTTATGTAAAAAGAAAAATTGCCGGTGATGTGCTCATCCTGAAATGTATTGCCAACGAATCCAAACAGGCACTCCGCAAAACAGCCGATGGCATTGTAAAATCAAACAGCGGACAGGAACAGGAAAACAACAACGGTAAAAAGCAAAACACCGCACTGAAAGGATTCAGTGGTGATTATGATGATAAAGACCAGTTTTGCCAACTTACAATTTTTGCGCAAACGCTTACCGGCCTTTCGGTAAGGTATGCATCCTCTTTACCCGATGCGCTGATCAAAACACCACATCAGCCACCAAAATGCTGATAAAGGAAACGCTTATCCTTGCCATTTCTCCTATTACCTTTTTAATAAACAAAAGAATATGCGATTCGCAATTATTCCTGTTGCAGCGTTGCTGTTTATCAGTGCCTGTAAGGAAAAGAAAAGTGATTATAAACAAATAACCAGCGATCCTTTTTTATACAGCAAAACCGTAAAAGAGCTGAACAATGTGGTGATGCAGAATAATTTTCCTCCCATCATTGCTTCACGAAACTATGTGTACGCCAATATTGCCGCTTATGAAGTAATAGCGGCTGGCGATCCGCAGCATTATCAATCATTGGCCGGACAACTGAATGGTCTTGAGTCCGTGCCTGCAGCTCCTGCCGGACAGGAAATTGACTTTCATTTTGCTTCACTGCTGGCCTTTTGCCAGTTGGGTGAAGCGGTCACCTTTCCCGAAGGAAGCATGAAAGAATATGTGGACAGTCTGAAAAAGCTGGTTAAAGATCATGGCATGCCCAAAAAGGTATTCAACAACTCAGTTGCCTATGCGGCAGAAGTGGGAAAAACGATCCTTGCCTGGAGTAAGAAAGATAATTATGCGCAAACAAGAACGGCCTCTAAATATGCAGTAATTGACACTCCCGGCAGATGGATACCCACCCCACCTATGTACTCACAGGCACTGGAACCGCATTGGAGGGAAATAAGAACAATGGTAATGGATAGCGCAAACCAGTTTGTACCACCTCTGCCTCCGAAATTTGACATCACCAATAAGCAAAGTAAATACTACCAGGAAGTGATGGCTGTGAAAAATGCAGGCGACAGCCTGACTGATGAACAGAAACACATCGCTGAATTTTGGGATGATCTTGGCAACCGCCTGAATGTATCCGGTCATATCATGTTTATGACCAAAAAATTCTCGCCTCCCGGTCACTGGATGAATATTGTGGGCATTGCTGCGCAGAAATCAAAAGCAGATTTTGCCACTACAGTTTATGCCTATGCCAAAACAGCCATCGCTATGTTTGATGCATTCATTCAATGCTGGGATGAGAAATTCAGGAGCAATTATGCCCGTCCTGAAACGGTGATCAATAAATACATCGATCAGAACTGGACGCCATACCTGCAAACACCTCCTTTTCCGGAGTACACCTGCGGGCACAGCACTGTTTCATCTGCTTCGGCTGAAGCGCTGACCAGTGTGTTCGGAGACAACTTTGCTTATACAGATACTTCAGAACTGGAGTTTGGTATTAAGAACCGTTCTTTTACTTCATTCCGACAGGCAGCCGAGGAAAATAACTGGGCCCGCTTTTATGGCGGTATCCATTTTCACAACTCTTGTCTGGTAAGTACTGAATACGGCAAAAAAGTAGGTACACTGGTAAACGAGCGGCTGAAAATGAAAAAATGATTTTACTGAAACAAAAACAAACGATCCTGAAAAATGAAACATATATATACTGCTGTGGCAACACTGCTGTTGCTCAGCGCTGCTGCCGGCAAAACACAGGCCCAGGGCTGTGTGGCCATCCGCAGCAATGGAAACAGTTGCACGATGGGTAACCCTGCAGCTGTAAAAGGCTGGCAGATGAATCTGAACAACCGCTATTTTAAATCATATAAACACTTTGTAGGTACAGAAGAACAAAAAGAAAGGGTGGAGAACGGCACAGAAGTTATCAACCATAACTATTCGCTTGATATTACTGCCACCCGGTACTTTAACAGCCGCTGGTCACTGGGCATTACCATACCGGTTATTTCCAATACCCGCTCGTCATTGTACGAGCATGCGGGCAACAGCGCCGGGCCTTCAGGGCGGCACTCCACCCAATCGTTTGGTATTGGCGACGCCAGGGTTTCGCTTTATCGCTGGATGATCGATCCGGCAAAACACACGAAAGGAAATATACAGCTTGGACTTGGCATCAAACTGCCAACCGGCGACTACCAGTACCAGGATTATTTTTACAAAGCTGATGGTTCAACTGTACTGGGGCCCGTTGATCAGTCTATTCAACTGGGTGATGGCGGCACAGGTATCACTCTTGAAATGAATGCACTTTACCAGTTCACTCATAAGTTCGGCGTGTACGGAAATTTCTATTATCTCTCCAACCCGAGAGAACAGAACGGTGTTTCCACAGCACGTGGCGGTACTCCCAATGCCACTGCACTCAAGTATTTCACCAGTACCATGAGTGTGCCTGATCAGTACATGCTTCGTGGTGGTGCCAGCTATATGACAGGTAAATTTCATTTCACCGGCGGTATACGGATAGAAGCTATTCCTTCCAGCGACCTTATAGGTGGCGATAAAGGTTTTCGCAGACCGGGGATTGTAACCTCTGCGGAGCCGGTCATTGCTTACCAGGCTAAAAAAATGAACTTATACCTGTCTGTACCGGTAGCAGTAAAAAGAAACAGAACACAAAGCTATTCTGACAAACTCAGAACAGCAGACACCGGCACCAAGGTACAGGGAGATGCAGCTTTTGCCGACTATTCAATTACGGCAGGTATATCATTCCGGTTCTGATTTTAAAACCAACATTAACTGGCAAAGCGGCTCCTTTTTAGCCGGTTTGCCGGTATTTATCTTTTACACAATTATTTATGAGAAAAATATTATTGCTTATCGCAGTCGTTTGTGCATTGAATGCCTCTGCACAAACCGAGATCGATGGCATTATGATGGAAAAAAATGTCTTTTGTGTGGGCCCGATGTACGGCTACAGCAGCTGGAAAAATTATTGGGAAGGAACCCTGAAAAGAGATAACGAGAACCTGGGTACTGTTTCCACCAGTATGTTCAGCGTAATGGGCAACTATGGCGTTACAAGAAACCTGAACCTGCTTTTTGGCCTTCCGTATGTTAAAACAAAGGCATCGGCCGGTCAGCTGAAAGGATTAAAAGGTATCCAGGATTTTTCATTCTGGATCAAATGGAAAGCATACAGTAAAAAATTTGGTAATGGTCGTCTGTCTCTTTTTGCCATCGGCGGTTATTCTATGCCTGCCTCGTCTTATACAGCCGACTTTCTGCCTATGTCTATCGGATTGGAAAGCAAAAACCTGTTCATCCGTGGCATGGCAGATTTTCAACTGGATAGGTGGTTTGCCACTTTTTCAGGTGCCTATGTGAGAAGAAGTAATATCAAACTGGATCGTGATGCTTATTACACCACGGAGATGCATTATACCAATGAAGTGAAAATGCCGGACGCCCTTTCATTTAATTTCCGGGCCGGTTACAGGGATAAAGGCGCCTTTGCTGAAGTGGTGGCCGACAACTGGACCACCCTTGACGGTTTTGATATTACCCGAAACAATATGCCTTTCCCTTCCAATAAAATGAATGCCACCCGTATCGGGTTGAGCTTTAAATATCCTATGCCTTTCCATCCGGCACTCTCAGTAGTTGGAAATGGTTTCGTTACCGTTGCCGGACGAAATATGGGACAGGCCACCAGCTTTGCCGGAGGCTTCTTCTATGTATTTGATTTTTCCGGTAAACAAAAGAAAGAAACCAATAAATCTAAAAAATGAGTGTCATGAAAAAAATACACCTTCTTATTATAACCGCAGCGGTAATCCTGCTTCATTCCTGCTCAAAGGAAATAAGCGACCGCTCGATGGACTATCCTGCCTTGCAACCTGCCTCACAAGATCTGAATGCCGGCACCTGGAAGCCGGTATTGCTGACCGGGCCTACAGAATTTCCGGTACCTGCACCGATAGCCACCAACACGCCTGATTATATTGCCCAGCTAAACGAGATAAAAAGTTTCCAGGCCAATATTACAGATGCCGAAAGAAACAGTGTGAAATACTGGAGCGCAGGTGCAGTATTGCGCTGGAGCGAAATTCTTCGCCACCTGGTGGCATTGCACAATCTGCCTCCTGTGGCCAATGGAGATGGCACTTATCCATTTCCCAATGCCAATAATCCCCTTGCCTATCCGCAGTTTCCTTTTGCCAATCCTCCATATGCGGCAAGAGCCTATGCCTATGTAGCCGCAGCTCAATATGATGCACTGGTGGCTGCATGGCATTACAAAACAGTTTACAACAGGGCCGCCCCTTATAATGTTGATGCTTCACTAAATGTGCTGATACCAAGGTCGTCGCTTCCTTCCTATCCATCTGAAGATGCGGTGGTGATGGGTGTGACTACCGAACTATTGAAGCTGTTGTTTCCCGGCGACCAGGAATATATACAGATGAAAGCAGAAGAACATAAACGCAGCAGGATCATAGCAGGTGCCAATGTTCGCAGCGATCTTGATGCCGGTGAAGCACTGGGTAAGTCGGTAGCACAAAAGTTTGTGACCCGTGCCCGCAATGACAGGGCCGGTGCCGCAGCAGGCAATCAAACGATATGGACACAAATGGAAAATGATGCCATAGCCAGGAATGAAGTACCCTGGATCAGCCAGGAGTCGCCGAAGCGTCCGCCGATGCTGCCGCTGTTTGGAAGAGTAAGACCTTTCCTCTTCGATTCGCTGACCATGGTTACCACCATACGACCGGCAGCGCCGCCTTCCACCAGCTCACAACAATTCAAAGATGAATTGGCTGAAGTGTACAGTTACAGTGCAAACCCTACCCGTGAACAGATCCGCATCGCTCATTTCTGGTCTGACGGGGTGGGCACTTACACACCACCCGGCCATTGGAATGCCATTGCATCAGATGATTTTGTAAAACAAAATTTCAGTGAAGTAAGATGGGCCCGTAATATGGCATTGCTGAACATGGCGATGATGGATGCAGCTATTGCCTGCTGGGATGCGAAGTATTTTTATTTTAATCCCAGGCCCTCGCAAATGGATCCGCGGATAAAAACCACCACCGGGCTGCCCAATTTCCCTTCTTATATATCCGGGCATTCCACTTTCAGTGCGGCGGCGGCTACGATACTTGGTCATATTATTAAACCCAATGCGGCTCACTATACAGCACTTGCCAAAGAGGCTTCGGAATCCCGTATTTACGGGGCTATCCATTACCGGAGCGATTGTGTAAAAGGACTGGAAACCGGGAACAAAGTGGGTGGCTATGCCATCGCCCGTGCCCTGACGGACGGAGCGGAATAAGTTTTTCGACAGCATAAGCAAATACGGCGCTGCAATTCTTTGCGGCGCCTTTTTATTTTACTTAACCGGCAAAAAAATTATCTTTAATTGTTCTGGCCAGATTGCTAAACACTAACTCATGCAGCAAAGTACACTGAAAAAACTTTCTGAAGTGCTTGGTATAAGCATTTCCACCGTTTCCCGTGCATTGAAAAATCACCCTGATATTTCTGAAAGCACAAAGAAAAAGGTAAAAGAACTGGCAGAGGCAATGGAGTATGAGCCCAACACTTACGCGGTACAACTGCGTACCCGCCAAAGCAACGTGCTGGGCATTATGGTTCCCACTATTGATAACTTTTTTTATGACTCCTTTATTTCAGCCGTGGAAGAAGAAGCCCGGCTGCACGGTTATTCCGTAATGATCATGCAATCGAGAGATAAGGTGCAACTGGAAACGTCCAACCTGCAGGTATTCCGGAAAAATATGATCATGGGGCTTTTTGCATCTGTGTCCATCGAAACAGATGACATGACCCCTTTTCGTAAAATGGAAGAAATGAAAACCCCGGTGGTCTTCTTCGACAGGGTTCCTGAAACCGGCGACTATAAAAAAGTTTGTCTTTCTGATGAAGAAGCCGCCCAGATGGCCGCAGAAGCGATCATTGCCAAAAAGAAAAAAAATGTACTTGCCCTTTTTGGACACCCGCACCTGAGCATATCACGCAAGCGCTGTGATTCATTCAAAGAAACATTTGCCCGCAAATCTCCTGGCACCAAACTGACGGTTCTTTATCCTGAAAGCATCAAAGAATCAAAAAAGACAGTGCTGGAAATATTTAATAGCGGTGAAAGACCGGATGCTATCTTTTGCATGGGCGACCTCATCCTGATTGGTGTAATGTATGCCGTGCATCAGTTAAAATTGAAAGTACCGGAGGACACCGGCATCATCAGCATCAGCAACGGATTGATGCCTACTCTTTACGATCCGAAAGTAACCTATGTGGAAACAAGCGGATACAAGCTGGGGAAACTGGCTTTCTCACAAATGCTCTATTGCCTCCGTAACGAGCCTGCAGAAAACGAAGTGATGCTGGAATCCATCCTGGTGGAAGGCGGCTCCTTATAATACACAAAGAACTGCTTTTTTACACCGCAAACGTTATAGTTTACCGGGCATCGCTGGAAGAAACCTGATAACGGTTTAACTTACTTCAAACGATTGTTTATGTCAAACTTCAGGATAAAGCTATCCCTGTTTCTGAACTATTTTGTATTTGCCATTCTGCTGAATAGCGTGGGCATATTGATACAAAAATCTCAAAACAGGTATGGGGTGGATGAAATAGCGGCAAGTTCGCTGGAAGGGTTTAAGGATATATCGATAGCGCTGGTGTCATTCTTTGTAGGATCCTTTTTGCCAAGGCTGGGATACAAGAAAGGGATGCTGATATCGCTGATCATTGTGTTTGCCGGGTGTATCGGCATGTATTACGGAAACTCCTTTACCTCTGTAAAAATTCTTTTTGCCTGTGTGGGATTCTCATTTGCCATTGTAAAAGTATCTGTTTACTCACTGGTTGGCCTCGTTACCAGCAGCGAGAAGGAACATGAAAGCCTGTTAAGTTCAATTGAAAGCCTCTTTATGATTGGTATAGCAGCCGGCTTTGTGGCTTTTCCACAGTTTTACAGTGATACTGACCCCGATGCCTGGCTTCGGATATATCTTGTGCTGGCAGGCCTGGTGGCTGTCTCATTTTTTGTATTGCTTTTTTCCGATTTCAAAATAAAGTATGACAACCCGGGAAAAAGTGCCGGTGGTGATTTTATTGAAATGCTTAAACTGCTTCGAAGACCGCTGGTAATTGTGTTTGCTGTTTCAGCTTTTATGTATGTAATGACAGAGCAGGGCATCATGAGCTGGCTACCGACCTTCAATGAAAAGATATTGCTGTTGCCTGAGAAGGTCAGCATCTATATGACCATCATCATGTTTCTCTCTGTAGCGCTTGGAAGGTACCTTTCAGCAAGGCTGGTTAAAAAAGTCTCCTGGTTTATTATTCTTCTTGTTTGCCTGGTTGGTGCCGCCTGCATGGTGCTGTTTATTTTGCCCCAGATACAGAATATCAAACCCCGTGAGATAAACTCATTAGGTGATGTACCTGCCATTGCATACGTATTTCCTTTAATTGGTTTGTTCTTTGCCCCTATCTATCCTTTGATTAATTCATTTGTACTAAGCCATACTGAAAAATCCCTGCATAGCCCGATGGCTTCATTGCTTGTTTTCTTTTCTGCCATAGGTGGCACATTCGGATCAAGGCTGGTAGGTTACCTGTTTAAAAATATCGGCGGGCAAAAAGCCTTCTATTTCTCGCTGATCCCAATGGCTGTCCTGGTGATATGCCTATTCGTCTTCAGCCGCTTATCGTTGAAAAATAAAAATGCAGTTTCGTGAAACCAGATATCACCTGTACAAAGCTGTTTAAAGATGTACAAATGAACCGGGTTTTCCCCGACGGCAAGACCTTTGTTGACTGCACGCCGCTTTTTCCGGAATCTGTTATTATTGAAAAATATGAGCAGATAAAAAATGACCCCGGGTTTTCTTTAACCCAATTTGTGCTGGACAATTTTGAAAAACCAGTTCCTCATTCCTCCGGCTTCACCAGTGATACGAATAAAACGGTGTCGGAAAATATTGAGTCGTTATGGGCTGTGTTAACCCGCCAGCCTGACAAAGAAAGCGGCTCTCTTATCCCGCTGCCCTATCCCTACATTGTTCCGGGTGGTCGCTTTGGTGAGATATATTACTGGGACAGCTATTTTACCATGCTGGGATTGAAAGCCTCTGGTAAAACGGATATGCTGGAAAACATGGTGAAGAATTTTTCCCGCCTCATCGAAACATTCGGCTACATACCCAATGGCAACCGCCGCTATTTTATCGGTCGCTCACAACCACCTTTCTTTTCATTAATGGTAAAACTGCTAAGTGAAGTAAAAGGTGATGATATAACCATTCAATACCTCGCATCCTTGCAAAAGGAATATGATTTCTGGATGAATGGAAAAGAAACGCTTGAAAGCAATTCCGTTCATTCAAGAGTGATAAAAATGCCCAACGGAGAAATTCTCAACCGCTATTGGGATGAACATGACACACCAAGGCCTGAGTCTTACCGGGAAGATGTGGAACTGGCAGAGCATAGTGATCAACCCGCCGAAGAATTGTTCCGGCATTTGCGGGCGGGTGCTGAATCCGGCTGGGATTTCAGCAGCCGCTGGTTCAGGGAAGCAGATCGTTTTGACACCATTCATACTACTGATATTATTCCTGTTGACCTGAATTGTCTTCTTCTTCACCTGGAAATGACACTGGTACATGCGTATGAACTGGCAAACGATACAGAGAGCGCCAATCAGTATAAGTTGTTGGCTGAAAACAGAAAGCTGGCTATCGACCGGTATTGCTGGGATGAGGAACAGGGTTTCTTCACAGACTATGACTGGAAGCAGCAACGCCGGAAAAAGAATCTGACGCTTGCCGGTACGGTTCCCCTTTTCTTATCTGTGGCAACGGCAATACAGGCCGACCTTATCAGTAAAACAATTGAGGATAAATTTTTGAAAGAAGGAGGATTGATATCCACCCTTATCACCACCGGCCAGCAATGGGATGCACCCAATGGTTGGGCGCCGCTGCACTGGATGACGATCACCGGGCTGGAGAATTATGGTCTCACCGAACTTGCAGGTAAGATTGCTGAACGATGGATCAGGTTGAATACAGACGTATTCAGCCGCACTGGTAAAATGATGGAAAAGTACAACGTGGTGGATACACATCTCGAAGCAGGCGGCGGCGAATATGAAGGCCAGGATGGTTTTGGATGGACCAATGGCGTACTGCTGGCGCTGCTGCATAAATATGGTGGCAGCTGATTTAATTATAGTACCGGCTCAAGCAACATAAACCCATACGGCGGAAT
>JAEUVM010000733.1 GCA_016787125.1 Chitinophagaceae bacterium
AGTTATGAGTTGCTAAGTAATAAGTTGAAAAGAGTAACCGAAAGCGCCATTGGAGGCACTCCCCCCACAGGGGGAGCCGGAGGGGGCCTGGGTGACTTTAAAGACGGCGCCAATACCGGCACGGATGATTACAGCTATGATCTGAATGGCAACCTGGTACTAGATAATAATAAGAATATCAGCAGCATTACTTACAACCACCTGAACCTGCCATCGGTGATAACGGTAACCGGAAAGGGAACGATTACTTATACTTATGACGCAGCAGGTAATAAGCTGAAGAAAGAAGTAGCCGAAACGGGGCAACCGCTAAAGACAACGCTGTACATGGGTAGTGCTGTATATGAAAATGATGCGCTGCAATTCATAGGGCATGAAGAAGGCAGGATGAGGCCGTCAACGGTCAACGGTCAGCCGTCAATCGTGTACGACTACATGCTGAAAGATCATCTGGGGAATGTGCGGATGGTGCTGACCGAAGAGCAAAAGACAGATGCCTATCCGGCGGCCAGTATGGAAACGGCACAGGCCGGCACTGAAGAGGCGCTGTATGCCAACCTGCCCGGCACACGAACAGCTATCAATACAATTGCAGGCTATCCGGCGGATAATTATACCAGTCCGAATGCCTGGGTGGCCAAAGTAAAAGCGGCTGCAGGAAGTCAGAAGATAGGTCCGGCGATAACGCTGAAAGTGATGGCGGGGGATAAATTTAACCTGCGAACAACGAGTTGGTATAAATTGAACGGGGCCACACCCGGTACTCCGGTAAGTCCGCTGAATGAGCTGATAGCCGCAATGGCGGGAGGTATAGGAGGCATCAGCAGTACACATGGCGGGGCAACGGTAGCAGAGATTACCAGCAGTGGAGTGCTGACACCGGGGGCAACCAGTTTCTTAAACAGTCAGTCGTACAATAGCAATAAGCCAAAGGCGTTTGTAAACTGGATACTGGTGGATGAGCAGTTGAAGTATTACAGCGGGTATGCAGAACAGGCGGGTACGGACCAGGAGTTTAAGACGCACCTGTTTACCGATATACCGGTAGGGAAGAATGGGTATCTTTATATCTACGTAAGCAATGAAACGCCGAACGTAGATGTGTTCTTTGATAACCTCCAGGTAACGCATACAAGAGGAGCGATACTGGAGGAGATGCATTATTATCCGTTTGGGTTGACGATGGCGGGGATAAGCTCAAAAGCGCTGAACGGAGTGGCGGAGAATAAGTATAAGTATAATGGGAAGGAAGAACAAAGAAAGGAATTTAGTGATGGCAGTGGTTTGGAGTGGCTGGATTATGGGGCGAGGATGTATGATGTGCAGGTGGGGAGGTTTATGGCAATTGACCCGAAGACAGATAAGTATAATCCGACATCACCTTACGCATATGCATTTAATAACCCTTTGTTATTTGTTGACCCAACTGGCAAGGAAAATGTTATCTATTTATATGCTGCAGATGCATCGGTCAAGAGGAAGGAACTCAGACAAATAGCTAAGCAAGCAAATGAATATCTATCGGGGTTGGGTTTAAAAACGCAAGTTAAAATAGTAAAAGGTAAAATCGACTCTAAGGCATATGATAAGATTGATTCAAAGGATGCTATCGCAGTAATTGGGGCACCAAGTAATGTGATTAATTCTGTTGCGAAGTATAAGAAAAATCATGAAATAGGTGGACTTGGTAAGTCGGATGAAGTCATGCCGGAGCTTTCTCAAAATCCAAGAGGTAAAGATTTTAAAGAAGACGGAAATATTATTGGGCTTGATATATGGGCGATTGATAGGGTAGACAAAGAAACTGATATGAGCCGTACTGAAGTTGCTGCATATGCTCTCGTTCATGGGGCTGGGCACAATGCTAATATGAATCATGCTGGGAAAGATAACGGCTATGATACAGAAAGCAACTCTTCAGAAACGAAAATAGTGGTACCACCCGGACCTAATATCATGAATGAGAAATTTCCACGAAGTAAGCAGGAGCTATTGATGAACATTTATTCACCCATGAATTATTTACCTGCTACCAAGTATAATATTTCAATTCACGAAATGTATATCAATAGGTTTGGCAGCTCAACGCCGGCACCTAAAATCGATGTAGAATGAGAAAATTTAAATATTTATGGGTACTTTTTTGGATTTTGAGTTGTAATTCCAAAGATAAAGAAGCGAATACTACGGAAAGTGTTAGTAACTCTACAGAGAGGAAAGTGCTGCTTGATGATAGCTTGGGAGGATTTACATTATTCATTCCTGACAGATATGATACTATGTTTTCGTGGGTTCATCGAAGTGATTGCGGAGCACCTTGTAATACTCGAAAAATTCGATTTCAGTCAACAAGTTTGCCAATACATAAGGAGTCAGGATTTATATGGACAGATTTTACAGATTCCATTGATAGGTTAACAATTAGCTATCCTGAAGAAGTCCGTATTAGGACAAAAGCACCAGAACTGGGTCAAATTGAATTTGGCCACTCCACAAATGTAATTCAATTGAAGTCCGATTATCCCGAGTTTACTCTCAAGTCTGATACTATTAGGCTGATTAACAATAAGTACTATTCATTTGTGGTTTTAGAAGAGGAAAAAAATACAAAAAGAAAAATCGTTTATGCAAGTCTGGATATTTTAGGGAATGAAATCAAATTCTGCTATGAGGTGGCAAAGGGTGCTGTTAATGATTCAGTGTATGTAGACTTTGTTAAAAATGCCGAGACTTTGCTGTCAACTATTAAGACTGAGAAATGAACTATAACAGTTTAAAATAGCTGACTTTTAACTATAATGTAAGCGTCCCTCAAAAGTTATCCGCCTCAATCTGGAGAATATCCTTTACTGAAAAACTGTTGAATGGGAAATAGGCAATAGGCAATAGTTAATAGTCGATAGTCGATAGTCAATAGTCAATAGTAAATCCCCCCACACCCCACACCCGATTCAATTATCATAATTCACCGGCGTTCTCCCGCCTTCCTTGCTTTTGTTCTTGTCTGTTTTTTCTTTGAGCTTTTCTTCGTTCTTGTTGCCTTTGTAGTCCATGAGGGGTTCACCAACGGGGGCCTGGCCGTCCATGAGTTTGTAGGTGAAGACCTTGTCTATATGCACCCATTTGCCGTTTTCCCATTTGAAGCCTTCCTGGTCGCCGTCGGGTACGTATGTCCAGCGGTGTTCGGGATCGTCGTTTTCTGATATGAGATGGTCAACAAGTATCATGTTCAGGTCAGGGATATAATTTACCAGCACCCGTGCATTTTTCTTGAATTCGATGTTGAAGCGGTATTTGGTGGGTTTGGGGATGGAGTCTTTTTCATACGAGAAGTAGGGACCGCCGAAGACCGGCTCGTTGCGCTCATTGAAGGTGAGCACTTCCATCCACTTCATACTGCTCATCACGCTGTTGTTATCAAAACCGAAGAGGGTGTAGTAGTTCTTTCCTTTGTGCTGCGTTTTGATGATGTTGTAATAAACGGCCCCGATCCAGTTGGCCCGGGTGCGGATGGAATCTTCTGCGTTGTCGGTAAACTCCGATACATCCCGCAGCGGTACCAGCTTGAGGGAGCCGTCGGTAGTGCGGTACTGGATGGCGCCGCGTTGGCGGGAATAATAATCATCATAGCTGAGGGACCAGGTGATGATGCGGAAGCTGGTGTCGGGAGCGTAGAGTTTGGATACACCGAGCACGGAATCGAATGGATAGTAAAAGGAGTTTT
This sequence comes from Chitinophagaceae bacterium, assembly GCA_016787125.1. GTDB lineage: Bacteria > Bacteroidota > Bacteroidia > Chitinophagales > Chitinophagaceae > JJ008. Next base: position 3,725 of record JAEUVM010000733.1, read on the forward strand.
TTATCTGTAAGGCCCTTACCAGTGTTTTGGTAAAGATGCTGTCGGATATCATGCGGTCTTCGGGCAAGGTGTCTGTAACGAGGTAGCGGGCATATTCGGCGAGGGTATCTTCTTTGGCCCGTAGTTTCTTCAGGTCGGCTGAACTGATCTTTTGTGCAAAGGCGGCAGGGGTGGCTGTCAGCAGCACGAGGAGGAGGGCGAGTGTTTGTAAAAGGTTTCTTGACAAATGAATGGGTTTTATCAGGCTCATGCTAAGTTACTGCTTTGTTCAGATGGCTGGTAAACCGGACCGGTTGCACCCGGGGTGGCTGCCGGGGCTTTAAACGCTAAAACAGGGGCAAAATTTTGCGGCCGGCTATAAAGCTTTGGCAAATTCATCGAGTGTATCGAAGATGAGATCTATATCCGGATGGGGGAAGGGCTGCTGCGGCCGGGTGGACCGGACAAATACCGTGTACACTCCGCTGTTGCGGCCAAAGAGCATATCAGAGGGGTTGTTGCCCACCATGATAGCCCGGCTGAGGTCGAGCCCCGGAAAATGACGGGCGGCTTGGATAGCCATGCCGGGGTTGGGTTTGCGTAGCGGATGTTTATTATCCACGGACGTGCAGTAATAGATTCCGTCAATACGGCCGCCGGCTGCTTCGGCTTCCGATTGCATGTGCTGGTGGATGGTGCGGAGGTCTTGCTCCGTCATCAGTCCGCGGCCCACACCCCGCTGG
>JAEUVM010000742.1 GCA_016787125.1 Chitinophagaceae bacterium
AGGTGTGGAAGAGATAGACACCATCATGAAACTCGGTATGGCTCACCCGATGGGACCGCTTCAACTGGCTGATCTTATCGGACTTGATGTTTGTCTTTCGATCATGAAAGTACTCCACGAAGGCTTTGCCAATGATAAATATACCCCTTGCCCCCTGCTCGAAGAGATGGTGGCTGCAGGCAAACTCGGCATCAAAGTAGGCGAAGGTTTTTATGCATACACACCGGGTAGTAAAGAACTGGTAGTAAGCGACCGGTTTAAACAACAATAAATGTAACATGAGAAAAAGTAAACTTGCTGTCTTGCTCGTTATGTTCCTGGCATTATTGCAACAGGAAAGCGGGGCGCAGGTTTATTTTATGACGACAGATATAATGCAAAACACCAAATACATCCGGAAGAAGCAAACCGTTCATTCAATACAATCAGCCTACCGGGAAAATGGCAGCCTGGTCATCAACTTCATTGCTACGATTGATAAGAAAACAAAAGAGCAGCCTTATCATATTGTGCTAAAGGTGGATTCAGTACTTGCTAATTTCCACTACGAGCAACATTACCCTCACGAGTTTGATTCTGCAACAGCCAGGAGGTACAATGTGCTCAGCATGGACCGCTCATACCGGTAAATTTTCCGGTATGGTGCTAACAGGAGTGCCGGCATTGAGATAATGTGCCTGAAAGAAATGATAACCCCGGGGTTTTATCCTTCGGCAAGTGCCAATTCCCTGTCAGAAAAGATATCGATACTTGAAACCCGGCGTGAATATTATTTTGAATTATCACATAAAACAAGAACGTACCTGAAAGGACGACATATTGTACTGCTGTATTATCCGCCACAACCGCTACAGGTAAATGGAAAGGAAATTGACTACCTGCTGCTCAATATTGAGCACGGCCCCAAGATCAATAAACTGAATTATTTGAAGCTGCCATTTGCAGCGATCTTAGATACCGTGATGCTTCCGTTTGTGCTGATGCTTAGCGGGATGGAAAAATAAAGTTGCCTTACACCTTTTCGATCTCTATTGCCCGCAGGTCATTCAGCCGGAACAATACTTCATCCAGCCTGTTCTTAGGTACCCCTATCTCCAGCGAGCAGAACAATTGTGTTTCCTGTTTCAATACAGCACAATCAAACTGCTTTATCACTTTCATCACTTCGTTCATCTGGGTGTAGTCATATTGCAGACGGTAATTTTCCAACACCGGTTTCTGCACCACCGGTGTGGTTTGCAGGGCAAATGCTGCTGCCGTTTTATAGGCATTGATCAATCCCGGCACCCCAAGTAATGTACCTCCAAAATACCGCACCACAATGATGAGTACATTGGTCAGTTGTTTACTGTCTATCTGTCCAAGGATCGGCCGGCCTGCAGTGCCGGAGGGTTCACCATCATCGCTTACCCGGTAATTGGTACCATCAAGCCCCAGCCGGTAGGCAAAACAATGATGGGTGGCTTTTGGATGTTCCTTCTTAATTTCTGCCAGCCTTTCTTTGAAGTCCGCTGTATCCTTAACAGGAAACACATATGCCAGGAAGCGGCTGCCACGATCTTTGAATTCAGCTATGCAAGGTTTTTCAATTGTCTGGTAATAA
>JAEUVM010000016.1 GCA_016787125.1 Chitinophagaceae bacterium
GCAATTGTTATTACAGAAGTGCCAGTTGTTTTTTATTGGTCACCGTCTTTCTTCTCGCCGCAGGCTGTGGCTCTTCCGAACCAGGCTGGAAGGAAAAGGATGCGGCCGAGGATAAAGAGATCGGTGCCTATCTTACCAGCCAGCGGCCGGTATTGGCTGCTAAAAAGGACCGTATTGATTCCATCCTCCAGTCATTGCAGGACACAGATGAGAAAAAAGGTATCGACAATGTCATTACCGCAGGGCTCCAAAGCAGAATCAGGGATATATTATCCGATAGTAGCAGGTACCGGTCCGGTCTTGCACCGATGCCTCTTAATGATATGTTCCTGATATACCTGGAAAAGGATGATGAGATCGGTAATTACGAAATTGACTTCCGCGAAATATTTATCGGTAAACTGCGGGAAACCAGCTACCGTCATAATCACGTCAATATCCTGCTGCAGTCAACCGATTCGGTATATGAATACCCGCTGGTGTCGTATAAAAATATGGTGGCCGACTTCCTGAAAAGGAAATACCTGGTCGTTTCCGATTGCATCTGTCATGTGCCGGCAGAACTGATTTCGCAAGAGAGATACAATTCAGGGTATATTGTAAAAGTTATCCGTATTTATGATCTTACCACAGGTAAATTAGCCGACGAATTTTACCTGGCCACGGGCTCCAGCGAAAGTATGTACCTGCGACTCAGAAAGGGTGACGAAATGCCTTCCAGCGGCCGTCTGAAAACGGATCTGCGCCGTAATTACCTCAAATTGTTTCACTACAGTATCTTCCTGAAAGAAAGCCTGGAAGAAGGACCTTAACAGCAAGTCATATTTTACTAAACAAAAATCCCAAACTCCGGCCTGGAATTTGGGATTTGTATTTTGTATTGTTATTTGTGATTTGCTATTAGGAATTTTGTATTTATCATATGTGTGCTTCGATCTTCTTTACAAAATTACCTTTCGGCTGGGCGCCCACTAATTTGTCCACCACCTGGCCGTTTTTGATGAAGAGAATTGCAGGGATAGAAGTGATACCATAGTTCATAGATACCTGGGGATTTACATCCACATTCACCTTACCTACGTTTACTTTGCCATCATACTCCTTGCTCAGTTCTTCGATCACGGGTCCGATAGCACGGCAGGGGCCGCACCACTCTGCCCAGAAATCAACTACTGTCAGTTTATCAGAAGCCAGTACATCCGACTGGAAATTAGCATCTGTATACTCTTTTGCCATTTGTTTTTGTTTTAATTATTTATGGGAGGACAAATTTAAGACCGTTTGATATTAGCTGTAAAGGTGACGTGGATTTGTGTAAAACTTGTCACATAATTCCCCGGAGCAGCCATTTTTGCCAGACAAACCGGGCAGGTTTTCCCTTATTCGTAAATTGGCAACACCATTCCGCCAAATCTACATCGTTTGCACCTGCACCTCCAGTTCTGGATTTTTTTCCAGGAATTGGATCATTTCATCATTCAGTTCAAAGCCGGTATTGGTATTAACGAGACTGATCTTCATTTTGTTCTTTGGTTCTGTTAAAACAAAACGTAAGGATGCGCTTCCTCGAAAACCCTTAACATTCTTTTCCACAAAGTTCACCAGGTCTTTGCTGATGGCCTGCGGATGAGCTTCGATCGTTACCGCTTTGGTCATAGCCCGTTTCATGGTTTCTGCCAGCGTAACCCCGGTTACTTTAAATTCAAAAGCATCCTGGTTGAACCGTGGCTTGAAATACCCCGTTATCAAAACTGTGCTTCCCTGCTGCAGGATCGGCGTGAGCCGCATATAGTCTTCACTGAACAGGGGAAACTCCGTTTTGCCCGAATAATCTTCTATTACAAAGTTTCCGTATTTATTTCCGCTGCGGGCTATACGATGTTGTGCATCAGACACCAGCGCCACCAGCCTGAAGGACCGACCGGGATTGGGCTGCATCTTGATCGACTCCTTGAATTCATTGAAATCTGCTATCGGCGTTACACCATAATGCCGCATCTCAAACCGGTAATTATCCAGCGGGTGACCACTCAGGAAGATGCCCGTCACTTCTTTTTCTTTGTCCAGTTGTACGATAAGAGGCCATGGCGTGCAATCCGGTATCCGCGGTGGTGGTATCTCCATACTCACGGGCAGGTCACCAAACAAGGTGTTGGTGGTGCTCATACTTTGCGCCGACATCACCTGCCCGTATTTGATCACCCGTTCCAGCCCGTTCATGGTTTCACCGTCCGGCAAATGAAAGTATTGAGCCCGGTGATAGCCGGTAAAGCAATCAAACCCGCCGGCGTAGGCCAGGCTTTCCAGGGTTTTCTTATTTACGGTTCGCTGGTTGATGCGTTTGATAAAGTCAAAGATGTTATTAAAGGCGCCATTCTTTTTTCTTTCCTCAATGATACTTTCGACCGCCGCTTCACCTACACCTTTTAACCCGCCGAGGCCAAACCTGATCTCGCCTTTATCATTTACTGCAAATCCTTTCAGCGATTCGTTGATATCCGGCCCAAGCACTTTTAATCCCATTCGTTTACATTCTTCCATGAAGAAGGTGATCTTATCTATACTGCCGGCGTTGTTCAGCACAGCCGCCATGTACTCAGAAGGGTAGTGGGCTTTCAGGTAAGCAGTCTGGTAGGCTACGTATGCATAGCAGGTGGAGTGTGATTTATTAAAGGCATACTGCGCAAATGCTTCCCAGTCGGTCCAGATCTTTTCCAGTTTCTCTTCGGGCAGCAGTTTAGCCTTTGCGCCTTCGATAAACTGCGCTTTCATTTTATCCAGTACCGATTTCTGCTTTTTACCCATTGCCTTTCGCAGCACATCCGCATCACCCTTGCTGAACCCGGCCAGTTTTTGCGCCAGCAGCATCACCTGTTCCTGGTACACGGTGATACCGTATGTTTCTTTCAGGTACTCCTCCATTTCAGGAAGGTCATAGCTGATATTTTCCCGGCCGTGTTTACGGTCAATGAAGTTGGGAATATAGGCCAGCGGGCCGGGGCGATACAAAGCGTTCATAGCAATGAGGTCGCCAAACATATCCGGCTTCAGGTCGCGGAGGTATTTCTGCATACCCGGACTTTCAAACTGGAACGTACCGATGGTGGCGCCATGCTGGTACAGTTCAAATGTTTTTTTATCATCGAGTGGTATGGTGTCTATATCAATTTCAACACCATGATTCAGTTTGATCAATGCCAGGGCATTCTTGATAATGGTCAGCGTTTTCAGCCCGAGAAAGTCCATCTTGATCACACCGGCGCTTTCGATATCATTTCCTTCGATCTGCGTTACCCATAGCGGCGAATCTTTGGCTACGGCTACGGGTATTAATTCCATCAGGTCTTTGGGTGCAATGATAATACCTGCAGCATGGATACCGGTATTACGTACAGAACCTTCCAGCCTTTCTGCTTCGTGCAGTACCTTACCGGCAGGTGTATCTGTTTGCTTATAAATTTCACGAAGCTTCTTTACATTTTCCAGGTCGTCGTTGCCAAGGCCTTCTTTTTCTTCCAATGATTTTTCGCCTTCCTTTGCTTTCATCGGGGCGTGCAGCACCCGTTTCAGTTCGATGCCGGGACGTTCAGGCACCAGTTTGGCCAATGCATTTGATTCAGGCAGCGGAAGATCCATCACCCTCGCCACATCCTTAATGCTCATCTTAGCGGCCATGGTGCCATACGTGATGATCTGTGCCACCTGGTTCTTACCATATTTATCTACTACGTAATCAATCACCTTTTGTCTTCCTTCATCATCAAAGTCGGTATCTATATCGGGCATTGACTTCCGGTCGGGATTCAGAAATCGTTCAAACAGCAGGTTATATTTGATCGGATCAATATTGGTGATCTCAATACAATAGGCCACCACGCTGCCGGCTGCGGAGCCGCGACCAGGGCCGATGAATACGCCCCTGTCACGACCGGCTTTTATAAAATCACTTACGATAAGGAAATACCCGGCAAAGCCCATCATCTTGATGGTGGACAATTCAAACTCTATCCGCTCTCTGATTTCATTAGTTATTTCGGTGTAACGCCGGGCGGCCCCTTCCCAGGTCAGGTGTTTCAGGTATTCCCATTGGTTGTGCGCTTCTGCCGAGATAAGGTATTTACCAATCGTTTCATCCTTGGTATGCAGCTGAAACTTTTTATCAATAGGGAAGTTGGGGAGCAGGATATCCCTTGTCAGGTTCAGCAGTTCTACTTTGTCAACAATTTCATTGGTGTTGTCAATCGCTTCCGGCAGGTCGTGAAAGACCTGGCTCATCTGTTCGGTTGTTTTGAAGAAAAACTGGTCGTTAGGGAAGGCAAAGCGTTTGTCTTTTACATGTACATCATCATCGGCAAAGTCACGCAGGGCAGGGGTGGATATTTTTTCACCCGTATTGATACAAAGCAGGATGTCGTGTGCATTAAAATCATCCTGCTCCACGTAGTGTGAATCGTTGCTGGCGATGATCTTTACGTTGTACTTGCGGGCCAGTTTTACCAGTACTTCATTTACCTTATCCTGTTCGGGCATACCATGCCGCTGCAGTTCCACATAATAATCTTCCTGGAATACATTCAGCCACCATTTGAATTCATTCTCGCCTTCCTCTTCTCCTTTGCGCAGGATGGCCTGTGGTACGGAGGCGCCCAGGCAGCAGGTGGTGGCGATCAGTCCTTCGTGGTATTTCAGGATGAGTTCCTTATCTATCCGGGGATATTTGCCATACATCCCTTCGGTAAAACCGAGTGAGGTAAGTTTTATCAGGTTCTTGTATCCCTTTTCATTTTTAGCCAGCAGTATCTGGTGCTGGCGTTTATCACGCTGGTCTTTGGTAAAGGTTTTCTGGTG
>JAEUVM010000025.1 GCA_016787125.1 Chitinophagaceae bacterium
AAGGCTGGCTAAGATCATTGATATTGATACGATACCCGTGCCTGCCATTTGTACCACCAATGTGGAAGTGTTGCACTACCTGGTGCAGGACCCTGAGCATTGCACCTGCCCCAATGGTGCGGCATCTGGTGGTATTTGTGCGGATTGGCAAACCGGCTGCGAGGCCTGCTCAAATACCGTGACAGTAACTGTATATACCATAAATGAGGGTGGCTGCGGAGGGCTTGGCGTTACCCCAGTGCCGACCAACCCGATGGGAGGCTCTGGTGGCGGTACCTGGAACCCCGGCCCTATTGGTGGTGGTGGCAGCGGGGGGATTGGGTGGGTGCCGTTTGAAGATCCGGTTGGTACAACCCCGCCGGAGCCTGTTGACTCTATGCTTGCGAGGTATGCAAGAGGGATTGACAAAACGGCTGATTCAATTTTCCAGTTAAGTATGAACAGTACTATTAAAGAAGAATGGGGCTTTCCGGTAGTGCAGAAGAATGGGAATGTATATGCAAAGAGGTGTACAACCACACACCTGACTACTCAGGTAATTCTTGATCGGTACATAGAAACAGGAGAAAGGATTATGGGGGAATGTCATACTCATCCTGATACTTCATCAAATCCCCTTGCCAGGTCTGCCCCAAGTGGATATGATCTGGAAACCTTTAATACCAACTCAAGGCTTAGGTATACTTTATTTGTAGAATGCGGAAATATTCGTTATGCACTCGTTATTGAAGATGTAAATTTATGCAGGGCATTTTTGAGCCTGCACCCTTCTTTTCAACTTGGCATAGCACAAGAGGGTTTGGCAATGCAACAAGCCGGATGGCAGGCTAACTGGCAACATGCTACTGAGATAGCTCTTATCCAATTGTTAGGCCCCAGCAGCAGTTGCGGGATTGGCTTCTATAAATCGGACGCATCAAAACTTAATTTTATAAAACTTAATTAAACCTTTTAGATATGAAAACAATAACCTTATCGATTGCTACAGTGCTGATGCTGTGTTATCATCAGAACAGCCATGCGGAAGGAAAAATCAAAAGCGAAAAAAGAGAAATCGGTACAACCAATCAAAATTGCACTGACACCCTCATTCCATATCTTACCTCACTTGATATCAATTATTATAAGGGAAAGCCGGTGGATTCTTTTCTTGTAAAGCTGCCGGTAAATTATCTTTCAATGAGAATACATTCCATGGATAATTCCAGGTATGCGACTTATTTATTTGTAAACTATGCTGATACTGTACAGGTATTGATTTTTGTAAAAGAGTTTCATTATTTGACCCCACGAAATCATAATCTTGATTGGGATATCAATCTTTTTAGGAAGGAAGCTGTGGCCTGCATAGAAGTAAGGCATAGGTGGAACAGACTTACCCCTGAATGTAAATATTGGGAATAGGCTTTAAAACAACAGAACCTTCCGGGGAATTTAATTCCGCCGGAAGGTTATTTTATTTTTTTATGAGAAAGCATTTATTGATAATACTGTTTTTATGGTTCACAACGAATCAGCAGTCATTTTCGCAAACCACGGATAGCACATTGAGCGCATTACTTGCGATTGATGAAACTCAATACATAAATAAGCCGTTGGATTCTATTATTGCAGTATTACCTGCTGGCTATGTTGAAATGCGGGTATTCGGCATCAGGACTACTGCCCGGTTTCTGGGTATCAAGTATCCGAATAAAATCTGGATCAATCTTAATGTAAGAGAATTTTTGACAATGAATCCTGATGATACAAACAAGGTTTGGAATGTGAATCAGATGCGAACCGAAAAATTGCATTCAGTTTCCATACACAAAGGGTCAGCATGTTATTCTGGTTGCCCGGTCTATTAGCTCATAACTGACACACTGTCAAATTCTGAATTAAACAGTTTTATTCAGAACCTGAATGTTGAAAGTTATTATGGTATGCCTGTAGATTCTTTTATTCTGGCAATAAATGCAATTCCTTACGACATGGAAGTTCATGGGAGCGGCATTAATAAAAGAACGATGTTACGAGCCTCCTATTTGTGGTACCAATATAGTAATGGTGCTATAATAAGAATTTATGTAAGGGAATACAGTCACATGAACAGGTATAGCCCCACCGGTACATGGGATGTATTATTATTCCGAAAGGAAAAGATATACAAGATTGAGATTTGGAAGAATGGTTATACCTGCTGGAAAGGGGATTGTTTGGAATAATGCCGTGGTGTTATTAAAATACAGATTATGAGAAAATATGTTTTATTCTTTGCCCTGATTTTTTCTCTGCTATCGGAGCGAGCTTTCTCACAAACAAGTGATAGCACAGTAAATGCATTACTTGCAATTGATGAGGGTCAATTTATTAATAAACCATTGGACTCAATCATAGCACTGTTGCCCCCTGGATATATTGACATACGAATTATACATGGTGGGCACAGATATACAGCAAGAAAGTTGAAGTTTTTATATCCAAACAGGGTGTGGATAGATTTGCATGTTCGTGAATTCAATTTCATGAACCCTCTTGATACCAGCCAGGTTTGGAATATAACTTTAATGCGAAAGGAAAAGCTGTATAAAACAGTTATTTACAAGCATGTTAATTGTTATCGGAATTGTGATGTGTATTAATTCAAACCACCTTCCGGGGAGTAAAAACCCCGGAAGGTTATTTTTTTATGAGAAAGCATTTATTGATAATACTGTTTTTATGGTTCACAACGAATCAGCAGTCATTTTCGCAAACTACGGATAGTACATTGAACGCATTATTAGCGATTGATGAAACTCAATACATCGGCAAACCATTAGATTCTATTATTGCTAATCTTCCAGTTGGCTACACTCGGGTTAAAATTTACTTCGGAGGTCATAGGTATACTGCAAGGCTTTTAAGTTTTCAATACCCGGACAGTGTTTGGATAGAATTGCATGTTCGGGAATTCAATTTCATGAACCCTGTTGATACCAGCCAGGTTTGGAATATAACTTTAATGCGAAAGGAAAAGCTGTATAAAACAGTTATTTACAAGCATGTTAATTGTTATCGGAATTGTGATGTGTATTGATACAAACCGCCTTCCGGGGAGTAAAAACCCCGGAAGGTTTCATTACTCTTATACTAATTTATGAAAAGGGGATTACTGATAACATTTATTTGTATCAGTTTTACTGCTGTTGCACAAACTGGCAACCCGGTAATAATTAAAAACCTATTCCCTTCAGACACTACTGTTATTCCTCAAATATTGCGTTTAAATCCCGCTTCTTACGTTGGCAAACCGGCGGATAGCTTACTAAATGTTTTGCCTTCCGGGTATACCAAGAGGGGTTTTATGCCAGTTGGCGCAGGTTACTGTAAAGGGCTGTATCAAAGCTATTCAACAAGACCAGAAATCAGCTCAATCTCAGTGGGTTTCAAAAAATCAAACACATTGCGGCCCATATCCTGCTGATTCAATACAACTATAACTCTTTTTTATCAGTCAATACACCGCCCGGTATCGGATTTTCGGTATTTTTATAGTCCACACTCCGGATATTCATTTACACTTCCCCCAAATAGTATTTTAATTAACTGATTAAACATTTGTATATGGATGACAATGGAAGAAAACTCACCAAGGCACAATTAAAGGAGATCGATAAGATCAATGAAGCCGCGGAAATAAGAAGCAGAGTCGAAGCTGAGCTGAAAGCCAACATACCCATGCAGGAATACCTGGCAACCTTCAACCCGGGTTCAGCCGAACAATTTGCAGATAATTATCTTACTTCCAAAACGCTTTGGCACCAGTACGGTGCGTTTTTTCTTAAGCAGAAGGAAAATCATGAGATGGAATGGATTGAGGCTGCCAACGAACACCTCGGAAATATCCTGCAAAAAAAACTGTTCGACAAACAATGCCTCTGGCGGGCAGAACAGGAAACACTGCCCGGTGTCGAAATCTGTTTCGACTTTCTGATTTGGGAGCACAATATTCTTAACTGTCCGTTCATAGAGCCGATCACTGCCGAAGATGTGGAACTGTACCAGGAATATCTTCGTACCAATGCAAATGCCGATATTGAAAACAATCTGTACTACTCGTTGGTAAGCTGGCAATCGTATGATGAATTGAAAGCAGCCTATAATACCGGCCACGGAAGGGCTAACTTTCCCGAATGGTACGAATTTTACAATAGCCGCCGCGGTACAGGAGTGTATATGTCATTGCCAAACATCCGGGGAACAAAAGAAAATGAATATATGCGGCTGGGGCTTGGTTTAAGCCCGGAGCGGGAAAAGGCCATAGATGCAATCAATGATGTACTGGATAACCCGGGAAAACCAGTTATCGATAAAGAAGGGAGGCCGTTTCTCTACCAGTTCGATGAAGATAAGATCAGGTATTGCGTGGAAAATTTCGAAGATAAACTCACAAAAAAATATTACAAGGCATCAAAGTGGTTTTATAATGAAGAATCGGACGAAGAAGAGATCCTTGAAGTAATTGACATGTTCATC
>JAEUVM010000032.1 GCA_016787125.1 Chitinophagaceae bacterium
GAAACTTGACATACTCGCTATTGGCGTTCACCCTGATGATGTGGAACTGAGTTGTTCCGGTACCCTTATCAATGAAATAAAGGCCGGGAAAAAAGCCGGCATTATCGATCTTACTCAAGGAGAACTGGGCACCCGCGGCACCATCGAAACCCGCTACAATGAAGCGGCCAACGCAGCCATGATCATGGGTGTGCAGGTGAGAGAGAACCTGAAAATGCGGGATGGCTTTTTTAAAAATGATGAAGAACACCAGCGCCTGCTGATCAGCGCCATCCGTAAATACCGGCCGGAGATCGTATTTGGTAATGTGCTGAATGACCGTCACCCCGACCATGGCCGGGCCGGACACCTGATCGCAGACAGTTGCTTTCTGTCAGGACTCGCCAAGATCGAAACCAATGATGAAAACGGGCAGCCGCAGGAGCGGTGGAGACCTTCGTATGTGTTTCATTATGTACAAGACTGGTATCACGAACCCGACCTGCTGATAGACATCACCGGCGTTTTTGAACAGCGGATGAAAGCCATCCAGGCTTATGCCACCCAGTTTCATACTTCCCCGGCTTCCACAGAAGGGCCGCAGACCTATATTTCCACGCCTGACTTTCTTGAAAGCATCATCGCCAGGGCCCGGATGTTTGGAAAAAAGATCGGGGTGAAATATGCAGAAGGCTTTATCAGCGAAAAAAAGATCGGCATCCGCAGCCTCGATGCCCTGATCTGCAATGAGACATAAACCCCTGACTTGCTGATTGATATCCCACTCAGCCAGCCAGGCCTTTATTATTTTCCGTCTTATTTCATTCCCAGCGAAACATTCTTGTCGTATTTATTGCCGGGAAGGCGGAAAGGCGGGAAGATTTGATAGACATGCGTTTATAAGTTTCCGTCTTATTTCCTTCCCGGCAGCACCCATCCCCCTCGCCCCTGTGCCGCAGATGGTGCCGCCGCGACCCCGGAGCTTCAACCCTCAACTTCCGGGCGCCAACTTTTGTCTTCCGATGCTGCGGTTTGGTCTTCGGAGCGTCCGTTTTGGTCCCGGGAGGGTCAGCCTTGGTCCCCGGAGTATCAACGCTGACCTCCGGGGTATCAACGTTTATCCTCTGAGGTTGCGATTTGGTCCTCGGAGGGTCAGGCTTGATACCCGGGGGGATCAATTTGGTACCCCGAAGGCCCTA
>JAEUVM010000035.1 GCA_016787125.1 Chitinophagaceae bacterium
ACCCCGTACTGACCCCGTACTAACCCCGTACTGACCCCGTACCAGACTCGTATAGCCCGTATACTCCAAACGCAAAGAATCGAGAAGAAACGAAAAGAAACGAGAAAGAACGAGAAGAAACGCAAAGAATCGAGAAAGAACGAAAAGAAACGAGAAGAAACTGAAAAAAACGAGAAGAAACGAAAAAGAACGAAAAGAAACTGAAAAGTGCCGCTTTTGAAGAACAGTATATTTGCTTTGACAAATGATCAGATCACAGGGCGCTTCTTGTCAACCGGTTTACCTCGCCGGTTTTGTACCTTCATCTGTTAACTCTTTATAACCACTAATCATACCGCCATGAAAAAGCTTTTCATACTTCCGGTTGTCTTGCTTTTGGCTCACACCCTTTTGGCACAAAGCGTCGGCGTTGGTACCGATACGCCGGCAGCATCTGCACAACTGGAAGTAAAAAGCACCAGCAAAGGTTTTTTACCGCCCCGGATGACGGCCGTGCAAAGAGACTCAATTGTGTCACCAGTGGCCGGTCTCATCGTGTACTGTACCAACTGCGGCACCAATGGCGGTGAAGTACAGGTATTCAATGGTTCTTCCTGGCGAAACATGATCGGCGCACCGGCATCCCTGCCTGCTATCGGCCAGCCTTACCAGGGTGGCATACTGGCCTATGTGCTGCAACCCGGCGATCCGGGCTACAATCTCAATATACCCCACGGACTCATCGCCGCACCCACCGACCAGAGCGATGGTATTCAATGGTACAATGGTACCAATACCATCACCAATGCCACGGCGGTCGCATTGGGTGCCGGCAATGCTAATACCAACCTGATCGTATCTAATCAGGGTGCCGGCAGTTATGCGGCAAAGCTCTGCTCAGATCTTGTGCTGAATGGATATAGCGATTGGTACCTGCCCAGTCTTTATGAGTTGCAGGCGCTGCTTCTTCACAGGGATGCCATCGGGGGTTTTTATACAGTTGGGGGAATTCCGGCCGGCGAATACTGGAGCTCCACCGAAGCCACCATCAATACGGCACAATCTATATGGTTCAACCTGGGCGATATCTTTTACGCTCCCAAAGGAGCCGCCAACAGGGTAAGGGCCGTCCGTTCTTTCTGACAGATTTGTTTAGATAAGTTTTGCAAAAGCAACCGCAATAGCGGCGCCGGTAGCCGCATTGTGTTTTATCAGCGCAATATTGGCATCCAGGCTTTCACCTTTGGTATGCTGCGCAATGTATTGCAGTAAAAATGGCGTCACCTCTTTACCCCTTACATTTCGCTCTGCGGCAGCAGCCAACGCCAGTTGAATATGTTCTTCCATTTCAGCGGCCGCTATTTCCTCTGCAGCAGGTACCGGGTTGGCAATAAGCACCGAGCCGTTCAATCCAAGCTGCCACTTCGTGTGTAACATAGAGGCTATCGCTTCCGGCGTGTCAAGCCGCAGCGGTGAAATGAAACCGCTTTTTCTGGAATAAAAACTGGGAAACTCATCCTGCCCGATGGTCACCACCGGTATACCCATCGTTTCCAGGTATTCCAGCGTAAGGCCGATATCAAGAATGGATTTCACACCGGCCGATACCACCGCCACCGAAGTCTGCTCCATTTCTGTAAGGTCGGCTGAGATGTCCATACTGGCTTCAGCGCCGCGATGCACACCGCCAATACCACCGGTTACAAACAGTTTTATGCCGGCCATATCCGCGATGCGCATGGTGGCAGCAACGGTGGTGGCGCCATACAACTGCTGGCTGATCACATACGGCATATCACGCAGACTTACTTTCCATACCCCGGTGGCCTTGCCAAAGTATTCCACCTGTTCTGCTGATAGTCCCACATGGCACTTACCATGCATGATGGCAATGGTGGCAGGCACCGCACCGTTTTCTCTTACCACCCGCTCTACCGCCAATGCTGTTTCCACATTTTTCGGGTAGGGCATACCATGCGAGATGATGGTGGATTCCAGCGCTACCACGGCTTTGCCACCGGCCAGGGCTTCTTTTACTTCGGTATGTATTTGTACAAAGGAGTTCATGAGTGGTTCTTAAATGATGCCATGAAAACGGGACGCACAAGTGAGTGACACAACAGGCGATGCCATAAAAAACTGCAGCTGGTAAAATAATTTAATCTGGATAATACTTATTCACCAGCTGTAACAGCTTCTCCTGGGTTAAATGTGTGGCAATGGCGCCATTTACCTGTAATATTTCTGCCGATAAGGTATGGGCCAGCTTCAGGCAATCGAGATCGCTTTTACCCAAATGTTTGCCGAGTATCAAGCCCGACAGCGAGCCATCGCCGGCACCGGTACAGTCCACCACTTCTATTTCCGGCGCATGCAGGGTAATGGTCTTCTCACGATTGTACAGTGCCGAACCATGCTTGCCATTATGCAGCCAGATATGCTGCACGCCTTTATTCAGCAGCTCTTCCACCTGCAATTGGGTAAGGAATGATTTTTCTGAGCAAAGCACCGGCAGTTCATCTTCATTCGGCGTTACCATATACAGTCCGCCCAGATCGGCCCCGTTAAACTTTCTCGCGGGCGGCACCGATACTGGTTCAATGATAAAAGGAATACCTGTTTCCCGGCTGAAGGCCAGCAGCCAGTCTGCCGTATCAAGATTGATGTTGGCATCGGCCAGCAGGTAGGATGCGGTACGCAGCAGGTCCTTATGTTTTTCCAGGTGTGCCGGGGTAATGAGGTGGTTGGCAGCATTGGTCAGAAAGGCAGAGAACAGCGAGCCATCCACATTCAGAATACCGGTATATTTTCCCGAAAGGCCTTCACGGGTGATGCAGGCATCCAGTTGTACACCGGCAGCTGTGCATTGCTGTTTCATCCAGTCGCCATCACTGTCGTTGCCAAACACACTGATCAGCTGAACGGGCACACCCAGTAGGGCAAGCTGGTGGGCAATGTTTCGGCTTACGCCTCCGGCGGTCTTGGTTACAGTGGCTTCGTTGGTGGTGGCCAGCAGCATGGTATCGGTGGCATGAAAGAGTTCATCAACCAGCGCAGCACCGATACAGATGACGGGTTTTGACATGCTGCAAATGTAAAGGCATTTTCATTTCCCATTAATCTCTCGCAGTGTCGCAAAGGCGCAAATAAGAGAATTAAAGAATCTGTGTATTTGCGCAGCAAAAAATCCGTCATAATCGTCTGCCGCCATAGGCTCTGGCCGACGGCGTCCGCGTTCCAATCCATTTGCGCAGCAAACAAATCCGTGTTCATCCGTTAACTCTGTGTTATCGTCCGCCGCCATAGGCTCTGGCCGACGGCGTCCGTGTTCCTATTGTATTGCCTTGCGCAGCAACCAAAATCTGCGAATCTGCGGCATCTCCCTCCCCATTTATTTCTCGCAGCGGCGCAGAGCCGCAAAAGATCCGTGATAATCCGCCCAATCCGTGTCATCCGCGTTCCCATTATATCCCTTTGCGCAGCAAAATACCCTATATTGCCATAAGCCAAAAAAATGAAACAGATCCTGTACATCATAGGCGTATCCGGTTCGGGCAAAACAACCATCGGCCGCTTATTGTCTCAAAAGACCGGCCTGCCCTTTTTCGATGCCGACGACTTTCATCCAACCCAAAACATCGACAAGATGAAAGCGGGCATACCGCTAACCGATAACGACCGCAAAGACTGGCTGGCTGCCATACATCAAACGGCACTCGCACAAGCAGCAACAAACGGGGCCATTATCGCCTGCTCGGCATTAAAAGAAAATTACCGCCGGCAATTATCACAAGGACTGCAGGATGTAAAATGGTTTTTCCTGAACGGATCGTATGAAGTGATCCGCAACAGGATGGAGCAAAGACCGGATCATTACATGCCACCGGCATTGCTGCAATCGCAGTTTGATACACTGGAGATACCGGCAAATGCACTTGAGCTGAATATTGCAGGCAGCCCGGATGAAATTTGTACCGCTATACTGAATTCAATTTATCAGCCATCTTCATTTGGAATTATCGGACTGGGAGTGATGGGTAAAAGCCTGGCCCGCAACTTCGCATCCAAAGGCATCAGGCTATCCCTGTTTAACCGCTTTGTAAAAGGAAAGGAAGAACACATTGCGCAGCAATTCATCACTGCCCACCCGGAGCTGGCCACAGCAAAAGGTTTTGAAGACCTGCCCGCCTTTGTTCAGTCACTTACACAACCATCCTGTATATTAATAATGGTAAATGCAGGTACAGCCACCGATGAAGTAATGAACGGACTGCTGCCGTTGCTCTCAACCGGCTCGGTGATCATAGATGGCGGCAACGCTTACTTCAAAGACACAGAACGCAG
Source organism: Chitinophagaceae bacterium (assembly GCA_016787125.1). Classification (GTDB taxonomy): domain Bacteria; phylum Bacteroidota; class Bacteroidia; order Chitinophagales; family Chitinophagaceae; genus JJ008. The sequence continues at coordinate 4,324 of JAEUVM010000035.1, forward strand.
GATACAACTGGCCAAACAAAACAATATAAACTGGATAGGCGCCGGCATTTCTGGCGGCGAAGAGGGGGCGCTGAACGGGCCCTCCATCATGCCCGGCGGTGAAACTGAAGCATACAGCCGCGTACAACCTTTCCTGGAAATGATCGCTGCAAAAGATGAGAATGGCCGCCCCTGCTGCAACTATACCGGCAGCGGCGGATCGGGGCATTTTGTAAAAATGATACACAACGGCATCGAGTATGCCGGGATGCAGCTGATCGCCGAAGTATATTATATACTGCGTAAAGGATTACAAAAAGATCCCGGCGAGATCGCCGCCATCTTTGCTGAATGGAACAGCGGCACACTCAGCAGCTATTTACTCAGCATCACCATAGATATCCTGCAGGCAAAGGAAAACGATCAGTGGCTGCTCGACACGATTGATGCCAAAGCTGAAAGCAAAGGCACCGGCAGCCTCGCCACACAAACCGCTGCCGAACTCGGCTCACCAGCCGGAATGATGACGTCCGCCTTATTTGCCCGATTCCTTTCAGCACAAACGGGATTACGACAACAGGCAGCAGCCATTCATCCGGCATATAGTAGTCCTCTTTCTGTTTCTGTTGAAGATATCCGGCAATCGTATGAGCTGGCCCGCATCATCAACCATCACCAGGGATTTGAAGTAATAAAAGCTGCTGCGCAGGAGTACAACTGGGAGATAAACCTTTCAGCACTCGCTGCCACATGGACAAACGGCTGCATCATCCGCTCAGCACTGATGAACCGGCTGATGGAAATATTACAGGAGACAGATACCATGCTTTTTAACGAAGAGATCATTTCACTGGTTAATGCCAACCAGCCGGGCCTGCGTAATACCGTAGCTGCAGCATTGACTGGTGGTTTGGCAGTGCCTGCTTTATCAGAAGCGCTTAACTATATTCTGGCGTTGACAGAAGCGGATCCGCCAATGAATTTGATCCAGGCACAACGGGATTATTTCGGCGCCCACACCTACCGGCTGAAGAGTGATCCGGAAGGAAGCCCTATCCATACGGATTGGAAAAAGTTCAGGTCACACAACTAAGTTCAGCGCCAGCACACCGAGCAAACCCATTACAGAAACGATCGTTTCCATGACCGACCATGTACGCAGCGTGTCTTTTACCGACAGGTTGAAATATTCTTTGAACATCCAGAAGCCGGAATCATTTACATGGGAGAACATCAGGCTGCCGGCTCCAATGGACAATACCATCAGGTGCGGGTTGAAAGATAACTGTGCCACCAGCGGGGCAATGATACCGGCAGCAGTAAGACCCGCCACCGTAGCCGAACCCACACAAACACGAACCAGTGCGGCGATCATCCAGCCCAGTATCAGCGGGTGAACCGACAGTCCCTGCAAATAGTTTCCGATATCCTTGCTTACGCCGCTGTCTGTAAGCACCTGTTTCAGTGCCCCGGCCCCCGCAATGATCAGCAGGATCACCGAAATATCTTTTACTGCATCACCATAATAGTCCATGATCTTTTTCAGTGTATGCTTTTGTAAAATGCCAAGCGACACCGTGGCATATAATAGCGAGATCAGCAACACGATCACCGGGTCGGCCAGGAAGCTCAGCCACTTCTTCGTTTCAGTATCACTTCCGGGCAGGTAAAGAACAGCCGATAACACCATCAGCAGTAAGGCCGGCAGCAGCGCCGTAAAGAAACTATTGAATGCACCGGGCAGTTCATTTTCAGCCAGCAGTTTTGGTTTGAACAACTGCAGTGCGGGGGTCTTTAGTTTTTTCAATGTTTGGGAAAACAAAGGCCCGGCGATCAGGATAGCCGGGATGGCTACTATTATTCCGTATAGCAACACCTTACCCGTTTCTGCTTTCAGTTGTGCCGTTAATGCCAGCGGGGAAGGATGCGGCGGTAAAAAGCCATGCGTAACCGACAAGGCTGCCAGCATCGGAAGGGCGATATAAACAGCCGGTTTGCCGGTACTGTAAATAATGGAAAAAGCCAATGGTACCAGCAATACAAATCCCACATTGTAAAACAGGGGGATGCCCACCACAAAGCCAGTTACCATCATCGTCCATTGCAAATGTTTTTCGCCAAATACAGACAGCAGCGTGTTAGCGATCTTTTGTGCGGCACCTGTTTCCGCCACCAGCTTGCCCAGCATGGCCCCGGCACAAACAATGATCACCAGGTCGCCCAGCATACTGCCCACACCTGTTTTTACAGAGCTGGTGAGTTGATCAACCGGGATGCCCAGCCACCAGCCCGCAAGCAGGGAAACGATAATGAAAGAAAGAAAAGGGTGAAACTTCGCCACCGCTATCAGCAGTATCAACAGCAAGAGGCAGGCAGCTACGATCAGCAAAGTCATAAAGAAAGATAGTAAAAAGAAAGGGGGTTTCCCACAAAGCCATGAAGGACACAAAGGATCAAACAGGCACCCCTCTTTTTCTCTTTGCCCTCCGGGCGAGGAAAAACACTTCCCTCCCTAGTCACTCCTCTTCCTTACGATCAGGAACCAGTCATTATCCAGCGGCAGGTATCCATAATCATAGCAGTAGTAATATTTTTTACCCGTTTGGGTGGTGTAGATATGGGTGAGGTATTTAAAGTGAAAGCCAAGTCGCAGCAGCTTGTCCTTCGTCGCTTTGGCCGTGTCTTCCCCTTCAGGCAGCAGGGAGGCAAGCACCTTCCGGTTTTTCAGCAGGCTGTTGTTGATGTCTTTGATAAGTGAGGGCGGTACGGCCTGTTGTTTTTGCAGGTTGTTGTAATTGTTACGGCAATAATCATTGCAATACTTCTTGTCTATGCGGCCACGGAGGACGGCGCCGCAAGCCAGGCAGGTTCGGGTTTCAGTTTTCGGGGCGGTCATTGTAAAATCTTTAGAGCGTTAATTTACAACAATCTATCCGTGTAGAAACGTTTATAAACGCTTAGCATCGGGAGTAAACGGGTAAAAACCGGCTACCGCTTCATGGCAGGTACATCTTTGTGTTGTCAACCGGAAAAGACGTCGCCGGAAGATTGAGATAACAAATTAATAAACCGTTCCGCACCAGCGGAGCACAAATTGAAAAACGATGTACGCCTTAAAAAACAAAGTACAACTGATCGGCAACCTGGGCAACGCCCCCGAAGTGAAAACTTTTGAAAGCGGTAAAAAAGTGGCCCGCTTCAGCCTGGCCACCCACGAAAGCTATCGCAATGCCCGTGGAGAGAAAGTAACCGAAACACAATGGCACAACCTGGTGGCCTGGGGCAAACTGGCCGAGATAGCGGAGAAATTCCTGGCCAAAGGAAAAGAAATAGCCATCGAAGGCAAACTGATCAACCGCAGCTATAATGATAAAGAAGGCAACAAGAAATACATTACCGAAGTACAGGTAAACGAACTGCTGATGCTCGGCGCAAAGCAGGCCGAAGCCTGATCAATCCTCCCGCACAGGCTGAAGAAGACAATCCAATGGTGTTCACACTTTTCTTCAGCCTGTGCTTTCAATGGTTTTAGCGGCCGGGTTGTTTCTTCATTCATGCTACCGGCCGGAGTTATTGTATTTTTATGAAAACAAAGCTTTAGCAGCGCAGGGTTAATGTATGTCTTCAACTTTTACGCCGGATACGGGCAATATAAAATTTCAGCTGGCCGCAGAACTGGTAAACCAAACAAGCCGCAACATCTTTCTTACCGGTAAGGCCGGAACAGGTAAAACCACCTTTCTGAAATTTATCCGGGAACAATGTCCCAAACAAAAAGCCGTGCTGGCACCAACCGGTGTGGCGGCGATCAATGCAGGCGGCGTTACCATTCATTCTTTTTTACAACTGCCCTTCGCTCCCTTTATTCCTTCGGGAAAAGGAATGGGTTTCCGTCAGCAACAGGAGGAAGTGGTCAACCAGCACAGCCTCATCAGCCGCCTGCGTTTTAATAATGATAAACGCAAACTGCTGCAGCAACTGGAACTGCTGATCATTGATGAAATAAGCATGGTACGCTGCGACCTGCTCGATGCAGTAGATACGGCGCTGCGTCATATAAGAAAAAGGCCGCACGACCGGTTTGGTGGTGTTCAGGTGCTCTTTATCGGCGACATGTTTCAATTGCCACCGGTGGTAAGGGATGCCGATTGGCAACTACTGTCAGGTTTTTACGAAAGCCCTTACTTTTTCAGCAGCCAGGTATTAAAAGATGAGCCGCCGGTTTATATTGAGTTTGACAAAATATACAGGCAAAGCGATGAAACATTTATCCGCCTGCTGAACCAGGTACGGAATAATGAACTGGATGCAGAAGGGGCCGCACTGCTCGACCGTCTCTTCAAGCCTTCTGCTATTCAGAAGAAAGATGAGGGCTACATTATACTCACCACCCACAACGAGCAGGCTCGCACCATCAACAACAACGCCCTGCAGGAGCTGCCCGGCAAGGCCATGCATTATAAGGCAAACATCAAAGATGATTTTCCGGCAAATGCGTATCCGGCCGAAGAAGCCCTCTACCTTAAGGATGGCGCACAGGTAATGTTTATAAAGAACGATACCGCCGACCGTGGCAAACGGTATTTCAATGGCAAGATCGGTGTGGTACAGCGGCTGGAAGAGAAAAAGATCTTTGTGCAGTGTAAGGATGAAACCTCCGAAATAGAAGTGACCCTGGAAAAATGGGACAACATCCGCTATACAATCGACAAAACAACCAATGGCCTGAAAGAAGAAGTGCTTGGTTCTTTTGAACAGTTTCCATTGCGCCTGGCCTGGGCCATCACCATTCACAAAAGCCAGGGGCTCACCTTCGATAAGGTGATCATTGATGCGGGCGAAGCATTTGCCCCGGGCCAGGTATATGTGGCGCTAAGCCGCTGCACCAGCATGGAGGGCCTGGTATTAAAAAGCAGGCTGCAAACAGGGCGGTTGTTTACCGACAAACGCATCGTTGCCTTTTCACAAAGTATTGCTTCCTCCGGACGGCTGCAACAGGAACTGGAACAGGCAAAGAGCAGGTATGCCCGGGAGTTGCTTCTGCAGGCATTCAGCTTTAACAGCATTATTAATAGTGGCGATGCGCTGCTGGGCTACATTGTTGAGCATACATCCTCTTTTAATGAAGAAGCCCTGGCATGGACAGGTGTTTTACTGGAAAAACTCAATGAACAGCAACAGGTGGCTGATAAATTTCATGTTTGGCTGAACGAACAGTTTTTACAGGATGGTGTGGAAATAGCAATTGCAGAAAGGTCCGCCAAAGCAGCCACACATTTTACCGGCGCTGTCAACAGCATTATTCAATACCTGGAAAAACCGGCGATCGTTACCGACAGTAAGCTGCATGCAAAAGAAGCGAACGACTTCCTGAAAGAGATCTTTACCGGCCTCATTACCCGCAGGCATGGCTTTGCATTGTTTGCCGGATCATTCAGTGCCGCTGCCTGGCACGAACATATGAACAGGCTGGTGGTGCCCGCTTTTTCCCTTAATATATATGCCGGCGTATCGTCTGTCGAAACAACGCACCAGCATCCGCTGCTGCACAGAAGATTAAAGGAACAAAGAGACCGGTTTTGCGAAGCAAAGGACCAGCCCATTTACCTGGTCGCCACCAGCCACACATTAGCAGAAATGGCTCGCTACCTTCCGCAAACCAAAGACGAACTGATGAAGATCAGCGGTTTTGGCGAAGCCAGGCTAAAACAATACGGGCAGGCATTCCTGGATATCATCACTGAATATTGTAATGAACACAACCTTGAGTCGCTCATAAGTGAGAA
>JAEUVM010000046.1 GCA_016787125.1 Chitinophagaceae bacterium
AAGTTCCCGGATGAGCTCCAGCAGGCGGGCACAATCTTCTTTTACAGCTCTTCGTACAGTAATGGGCATGTTATTTATTTTTTAATGTGAATCTTCCAGTCCTGCAAACTCCCGCAGCCTCATCACCAGCAGTCCGCGTACAGTATATACCTTCTCGTCCATTTCGCCCGGGTATTCTTTGCTCATCCATTTGGTAAATAGCTCCATCTTCCGTCTTATTTCCTGGAAATAAAGACCTGCATTACCAATGGTGTCTATCAGCGCCGAACTGACCTTCCCGTTGCGGCTGCTGATGGTTATCTTCCAGTAAGGGTTTTTAATGTTGAGATAGGTGAGGTAATCACTCCGGTCCTCCACGAGATATTGAACCGGTTCAGTTGAACGGATGGTCTTTTGAATGATAAACTTTGAATTCGATGCCTTCGATGCACGCAGATAAGTGCCCAGCAACGATGACTTGTCGTTTTCAAATTCGGTAAAAGTTCTTTTCATCCTGAAGTCATCTGTCAGCAACAATGACAGGCTGTCGGCATTATATTCATTCAGGTAATTAATAAAACAGGTGGCTGTGCTGTCTTGCGCTGCTGCCAATAACGGCACCAGCAGGTAAAAGAGAAGGAGCTGTCTTTTCATGGCTGTATGTTTAGTGGAGAGCCTGGTCAAGGTCTGCAATAATATCCTGTACATTTTCAATACCCACATTCATGCGGATCAGTCCGTCGGTGATGCCATACTGCTCTTTCTCCTCCTTAGGTACGCTGTAATGTGTCATCGAGGCAGGATGTGACAGCAGGGTGTCACAGGTGCCAAGCGATACAGTTCGGACACACATCTGGAGTTTATTCATAAAATCAATACCGGCCTGCAAACCACCTTTCAGTTCAAAGCTGAGCATAGCGCCGGGATGCCGCATTTGTTTTGCCGCAGTGTAATAGTCCGGGTGTTCATCGAGCCCTGTATAATTCACTTTGGCCACTGCCGGATGTGCAGCTAGGTAATGGGCCACTTCCATTGCATTATGACAATGGCGCTCCATCCGCAGCTCTAGTGTTTTCATTCCCTGTATCAGCATGAACGTATCAAAAGGATTGGCATTGCCGCCGAGCAACCGGTGAACTTTAGTGGCATGCGTTTGCATAAAATCAATGTCCCGGCCCAGCCAGATGCCGCCGATGGCCGTACCATGCCCGTTGAGAAACTTGGTGGTGGAATGAACTACAAAGTCGGCACCCAAGCGGAATGGCTGTTGCAGGTAAGGAGTGGCAAATGTATTATCACAGCTTACCAGGCAGTTGTATTGCCTTGCCAGCGAAGAGAGGACGTCTATATCCACACATTGAATGGTGGGGTTGGCGGGTGTTTCCAGGTACAGCATCCGGATAGCAGGATCATTTTTCAACAACTGTTCCGCTGTATCAATATTGCGCAGGTCAGCTATCACGGGTATGATGTGGAGGCCGGGCAGCACTTTGGTCAGCAGTTCGTTGGTGCCGCCATACAGGGAATAATGTGTAAGCACTTTGTCGCCCGGCTTCAGGGTGGCCAGCAGCAGGGTGGAGATGGCCGCCATGCCCGATGCATGCAGGATGCCTTTTACGTTCATCCCGAGGCCAAATGTCTCCAGCGCAGCGATCTTCTCTTCCGCTTCGGTGATGGTGGGGTTGCCCCAGCGGCTGTAGATGTAGCCTTTTTCCTCACCACTGAAACGGCGCATGCCCTGTTCGGCTTCATCAAATACATACGTACTGCTGGCATAGATGGGCACCTGGTGTGCATACATCGGGTCCTTGGTATGACCGGCATGCACGGCCACCGAACTCCAGCCGGTAAGTTGCGGGCCGGGTATATCCCCGATACGGGGAAAAGTATTGTCTGCCATTTGGATGAAAGATTTTTATTTTAGAGCGTCGTTGTAAAATTATCTCCATAATCTTTTATAAACAGAAAAACTTCAACAAGCCATGAAGGAAGTACTGATGCAATATGCTTCATTCAATGTGTGGGCCACCCAGCGTATCACAGATATCATCCTGGCATTGCCGGAAGAAAAACAAAAAGCGGAAATTCCCAGCAGTTACTCCAGCCTGTTTAAAACGCTGCTCCATATGCTGGATGCAGAGAGCATCTGGTGGCAACGGCTGAAACTGCAGGAGCGGCTTATTATTCCCAGCCAGGAATTTGCAGGCAATATAAAAGAGCTGGTGGCTGAGCTCCACCAGCAGTCGAAGCGCTGGGAAGAATGGGTGCAGCAGGCTACGCCGCTTTCGGTAGATCATGTGTTTCAGTATAAAACCCTTACCGGCGAGCAATTCAAACAGCCCACCTGGCAGATGTTGCTGCATGTGTTTAACCATGCCACCTATCACCGGGGGCAGCTTATTAATATGCTGCGCCAGTTGGGTATGGAAAAACTGCCCTCTACTGATTTTATCAAATGGGCGAGGGGAGAGAAGAAGTAGGTATCCTTTCTTTGCGTATCACCACTTTTGCAATTCTGGGTCGCGGTGTGTCCAGGCTGTAATGATCAGCGAGATCCCGAAAGCAGCGCCGGCCAGTTCCAGCGGAAACAACAAAGGCTCCTTGCGAAACAAACGCAGGAAGGTTTCCCTGTCGAGGATAAAAAAGATCGCCGGAATAACAACAGCATAAATGAGGAACATCAGGCCGGTGGAACGCCAGAATCTTCTTCTGGCCCTAATACGGTTCGACATCAGTTTGGATTTATAGTTGGTGGTTGCTGCAATTTATTGCGCTGGCGGTTACCTGCACCATAACACCATCAAAATCTTGAGCGATGTCAACTAAAAAGGGGAGAAAAATACAGGAAGCTGGTAAACTTACTACGTAATGCTGCCAGTCATGCTTATTTACTATCGTATGCCCACTTCACCAGGGTGGCGCCCCAGGTAAAGCCGCCGCCAAAAGCAGCAAGCACTACATTGTCACCTTTCTTCAAACGGCTTTCCCACTCCCACAGGCAAAGAGGAATAGTGCCTGCTGTGGTATTGCCATACTTTTCAATATTGATCATTACTTTTTCCCGCGGCAATCCCATCCGGTTGGCAGTGGCATCAATGATACGCAGGTTGGCCTGGTGCGGCACCAGCCAGGCAATATCATCACCGGTCAGGTTATTTTTTTCAAGCAGTTCGGCGCTGATATCGGCCATGCCTTTCACCGCAAATTTGAATACAGCCTGTCCTTCCTGGTAAGCAAAATGTTCACGGGCCATCACGGTTTCAATGCTGGCCGGTTTTTTTGAACCACCGGCTTTCATATGAAGGAACTGACAGCCGCTGCCATCACTGCGCAGTATGGAATCCTGGATACCGTTTTCGTCGGCAGAAGGCTCAAGCAATACAGCGCCGGCCCCATCGCCGAAGATGATACAGGTGGCCCTGTCCTGGTAATCAACAATGGCACTCATTTTATCTGCTCCGCAAACCACCACTTTTTTATAGCGTCCGCTTTCAATAAGCGAGGATCCAACTGTAAGGGAATACAGGAAACCCGAACAGGCAGCCGACACATCAAAGCCCCAGGCATTTTTGGCACCCACCTTATCACAGGCAATATTGGCGGTGGCAGGAAATACATGATCGGGGGTAACGGTTCCGACGATCACACAATCGATCTCTTCCGGGCTGATACCTCTTTTTTCGCAGATCTGCCTGATGCAGGGCACCACCATATCAGAAGTGGCCAGGCCATCACCCCGCAAAATGCGGCGCTCACTGATGCCGGTACGGGTCCTGATCCATTCATCATTGGTATCCACCATTTTTTCCAGGTCGAAATTGGTAAGCCTGTCTTCAGGCACATAGCCGCCTACAGCAGTAATGGCGGCGGTGATATTCTTCTTATTCATGCGGCGGTGAAGATAAAAAATAGGCGGCAAATCTGGCAAGCAGCTCCCCGGCACACCCGTAAACAGGTATTGCACCACCCTGGTAAAGTGACTTTCAGAACACATAAGGTCTGATCAGCCCATCAGCAAATCAGCATATTATCACATCATCACATCATCACATCAGCTAATTGTATTTAACCCTATTTTCGCAACCTATGATCGCTTATCTGAAAGGGAGTTATATACACAAAAGTCCGGCGGTGGTGCTGGTAGAGGTAAACGGGGTGGGGTACGAAGTACAGATAAGCCTCAATACCTACTCCCGTATACAGGACCAGGCCGAAGGAATGCTTCATACCACCCTGCTCATCCGCGAAGATGCCCATACGATCTACGGATTTTTTGACCTGGCGGAAAAAGAGATGTTTCAGCACCTGTTAAGTGTTTCCGGTATCGGTGCATCGACCGCACGGGTTATGTTGTCCTACATGAAACCCGACGAACTCTCCCGGGCCATCATCCAGGGCGATACCCGCACATTGGAAGGAATAAAAGGAATTGGCAAAAAAACGGCCGAAAGGCTGGTGGTGGAGCTGCGTGACAAACTGGCCAAACAACCGCAGGAATCAAATATTCTGCCTATGAAAAACAATACTTTGCAGCAAGATGCGTTAAATGCACTGACCGCACTGGGCATCAACCGGCAGGCTGCCGGGCAGGCCATCGAAAAGATACTGGCGGCCAATCCAATTTTATCTGTTGAGGAACTGATCAAGAAGGCACTTCGTACCCTCTGAATCCCTATTTTCGGAACTAATTGTTGAGAACCTTGAACCTTAGAACTGCTCATATCCTGCGAACACTGGTTGCTGCCACCTCAGTAATTCTGATCGTATCCTTTACCGAGCCCCGCAACAGTCACTACGCATCCGCACCCACCGGCAACTTTACCGCCATTGCTGATACCAACCGCTATCCCCTGTACGACCGCTACGGCGATCCCTACTCCAGCCCCGGCCGCAACACTTTTGACCTGAAAGACACCTCCTTCATCAAAAGGACCATTGAATACGACCCCAAGACAAAGCAATATTACATCGTTGAAAAAATAGGCAACCGCTACTACCGTACCCCCACCGCCTTTACCATGGAAGAGTTTCTGAAACTCCAGGGACAAAAGGATGAGGAAGATTATTTCCGCAAAAGGGCTTCCCTGCTGGCCAATATGAACCGGCGGATGTTCAAGCCCAAATTCAAAGTATCAAACGACTGGTTCAACCGCATCATGGGCGTGGGCCCCGACGGGAAAGTAAAAGTAAATATCAACCCCACCGGAAACGTAGACCTCTTCATGGGCTACCAGGGCCAGAACATCAAAAATCCCACCCTGCCGGAAAGGGCAAGACGAAACGGCGGACTGGATTTTAATATGAACTCCCAGTTCCAGGTGGATGCCAGCATCGGTGAGAAACTGAAGCTGCCGATCAACTACAACACCCTCGCCAATTTCAACTTTGAAAATCAGCTGAAGCTGGACTTCCGCGGAAAAGATGATGATATCCTCAAACAGTTTCAGCTCGGTAACACCAGTTTTTCTTCCAAGGGTACACTGATACCCGGCGCACAAAGCCTGTTTGGTATCAAAACCCAATTGCAGTTTGGTAAATTATATGCCACCATGGTAATGGCCAACATGCAATCGCAACGCCAGAGCCAGAACCTGCAGGGAGGTACGGCAGCACAGCGTTTTTCACTGAAGTCAGACGAATATGATGAAAACCGCCACTTCCTGATGGCGCAGTACTTCCGCAGCAATTACAATAAAGCCATGAAGCAACTGCCGGTGGTGAACTCAAAAGTGCAGGTGCTTAAAGTGGAAGTATGGGTTACCAACCGTAACGGCGCCACTACCGACACCCGTGATGTGGTGGCCTTTATGGACCTTGGAGAAAGAAATCCGTTCCGTAGCGGCCTGCTTACCGGCTCTGGTCCGGATATTCCAAATAATGATGCAAACAGTTTGTACGGACAACTGGTATCCAATCCCAGTTTCCGTAATTCATCACTTACACAAAGCGCATTGACCGGCTTTGGTTTGTTGCCCGTACAGGATTTTGAAAAAACATTTGCCCGCAAGCTGGCCCCCACAGATTATTACTTCAACCCACAGATCGGCTTCCTTTCACTCAACCAGCCCCTGCAGCCTGATGAAGTGCTCGGTGTGGCCTACCAGTTTACCTACAACGGTAAGCCTTACCAGGTGGGTGAATTTTCGCAGGATGTGCCACCCGATACCACCGGCAACTCGCAGCGTGTATTATTCCTGAAATTATTAAAGGCCACCTCACAGCGTACCAACCTGCCTATCTGGGACCTGATGATGAAGAACGTGTACTCAGTAGGCTACGGACAACTGGAAAGACAGGATTTCAAACTCGACCTTACGTATGAAGAGCCCAGCCTTGGTGAAAAAAGATACCTGCCGCCCGCAGATGTGATCAATACTTATGCTGGTCAGCCCATCATTTCGCTGACCAACCTCGACCGGTTGAATAACCAGAACGACCCGCAACCGGATGGTGTGTTCGACTTTGTGGAAGGCTATACCGTTATCTCCAACCAAAGCCGTATCATCTTCCCCGTGCTGGAACCATTTGGTCACGACCTTGACTATGTGTATGCCACGCAGCCATTGAGGGATAAATATCTTTATTACCCGCTGTACGATACCATCAAAGCCATTGCACAAACCTATGCCAACCTGAACCGATTTAAGATAGTGGGTAAATCAAAATCATCAGGCCCGGCAGGCGGTGGCGGCACCGGTGAATACCAGCTGGGATATAATATTCCGAGAGGATCGGTAACGGTAACAGCCAACGGGCAGGTGCTGCAGGAAAATGTGGACTATGAGATAAACTACGACCTGGGCACCTTACGGGTAACCAACCAGGCCATCCTGAATTCAGGGGTGCCGGTAAGTATCAACTATGAGAATAACCAGGCCTTTGGCTTTCAGCAAAAGAACTTTATGGGGCTGCGGCTGGATTATATTGCCAATAAAAAACTATCACTCGGTGGTACCATTGTGCGCCTGGGTGAAAGACCTTTCTTCATCAAACAATCATACGGTGAAGATCCTATCAAGAATACGATGTACGGGTTTGATGTGGACTACCGCAATAACCTGCCGCGGCTGACCAAGTGGCTGGATAAACTGCCTTTCTATTCCACCCGCACCATGTCGTCCATCACGGCGTATGGTGAAGCGGCGATACTTGATCCCGGCCATGCCAGACAGATCAATGGTACCAACAGTGAAGGCGGCACCGAACGAGGCGGCCAGGTATATATAGATGACTTTGAAGGCACCCGTGCCGGTATTGACCTTCGTTTCCCGCTGATCGGCTGGACGCTGGCCTCCATACCACAGGGTAATGGTATGTTTACAGAATCTTCTTTATCCAACAACCTGGCTAGCGGCTACAACCGTGGTAAAATTGCCTGGTACAATATTGAATCTGTTTTACAGGAAAGGAATGCCAACAACCCCATCAAGGATGTGGAAGAATTTTCCAAGCCTGAAACAAGACAGGTGTTGCAAAGGGAGATCTTCCCCAGGCGCAGCACACAGCTTGGAGAAGGATTGCTTACCACTTTCGACCTCGCCTTTTATCCAAAAGAACGTGGCCCGTACAACTACCAGTCAGACCCCACCCGCATCAATGCGAACGGCGTATTGAACTACAGCGATCCGAAAAGATCATGGGGTGGCCTGATGCGGAATATTGACCAGACAGATTTTGAAACCGGCAATATCGAGTATATCGAATTCTGGCTGCAGGATCCCTTCATCTCTAACCGCTATACTGCCGCCGGCAACCAGGGAAAATTATATTTTAACCTGGGTAATATTTCTGAAGATATACTTCGTGATGGCAAACGCCAGTATGAGAATGGTTTGCCTACACCTACGATCGCCTCTCCGGTTGATAACACCACCGTTTGGGGTAAAACACCAGCCAACCCGCTGCAGGTAACCAACGCCTTCAGCAATGAACCCGATGACAGGGTGTTCCAGGACGTAGGTTATGATGGCCTGCAGGATGAAGAGGAGAAAGCAAAATTCCAGGCATACCTGAACAGTCTGCTGGCCAACTTTGGTGCAGGTTCTGCGATTTACCAGTCAGCCAATGTCGATCCCTCGGCAGATAATTTCCGCCCTTACCGTGATCCGGCTTTTGATGGCTCCAACCCCACCGGTATCCTGGCCCGTTATAAAAACATCAACAACCCGCATGGCAACTCGCCCATCGCTGATAATAATACACAGTTTGTAAATGCATTCACCCAATACCCGGATGCAGAGGAACTGAACCGCGACAACACCATGAACGAGGTGGAAGAGTACTTCCAGTATGTGGTGAATATTCAGCCCAACATGTTTGCCGGAAGCAACTTCATCACGGACGTAAGAACGCCTGAGATCAAACTGGCCAACGGTCAGACCCGTACCGAAAAATGGTACCTGTTCCGCATTCCAATCGATCAGTTTCAGACCAAAGTGGGTAATATACCCGATTTCAAATCTATCCGTTTCCTCCGGATGTTTGCCACCGGCTTCCAGGATTCAATTGTAATGCGGTTTGGCAAACTGGAACTGGTGCGTAATCAATGGAGGAAATTCCGCAATCAAATTGACCAGACCGGGCAGTTTGTAAGCCTGCCTTCTCCCGACCCCACCAGCGTAAACGTACTGGCAGTAAATATTGAAGAGAACGACCAGCGCCAGCCTGTTCCTTACCGTATACCTCCGGGAATAGAAAGGCAGCAGCAACTGAGCAATAATAACGTATCGCTGTTTCTGAATGAACAGTCACTCAGTATGCAGGTGTGCGGACTGCCTAAGGATGAGGCCCGCGGCGTATTCAAAACACTGAATATGGATATGCGCCAATATGGCAAACTGTCTATGTTTATCCATGCCGAATCGGCGGGCGGCATTACTGTACAGGATGGTGAATTGAAAGCGGTGATCCGTATCGGAAATGACTTTTCCGGCAACTATTATGAGGTAAAGATCCCGCTGAAAATAACTCAGCCGAATACGACCGACTCTGCACTCATCTGGCCCAGGGAAAACTATCTCGACTTCCAGCTGGAAGACCTCACCAACCTGAAAGTAAGGCGAAATAAACTGGGAATACCCACAGGTACTTACTATTCCGAAACATTACCAAACGGAAAATCGTATGCGATCATCGGAAACCCCAACCTGGGCGAAGTACGCGGCATGCTCCTCGGCGTGGAAAATGTGGCATTGGAAAATGCCTGTACCGAACTTTGGTTCAACGAACTGCGCCTTTCCCAACTGGATGAACAGATGGGCTGGGCCGCATTGGCCAGGGCAGATATACGCCTGGCAGATCTCGGTACCTTATCACTTTCAGCTACTGCTAAAAGCCGCGGGTTTGGTACCCTGGAACAACGGGTGAATGAGAGAAGCCGGGAAGACTTTTACTCCTTTGATGCCAACGCCACTATCGAAGCCGGCAAACTGCTGCCAAAGAAACTCGGATTGCAGATACCGCTCTATGTTGGTTACAGCCGCATCAGCAGTACACCTGAATATGATCCCTATGATCTTGATATTAAACTAAAGGATAAACTTAAGGAATCTGATAAGGCAAACCGTGACTCTATCCGCAACGATGCACAGGATATCACTACTATCAAAACGGTGAACTTCACCAATGTGAAGAAACTGAAGACAGATGGCAAGCGGCCCAAAATATGGAGCCTCTCCAACTTTGATTTCAATTATTCATATATACAGACCGTAAGCCACAACCCGCTTATTGAAAATGACGAACTGCGCCGCACCCGCGGAGCCATCGGCTACACTTATGCCCCGCAAACAAAACCGTTTGAGCCTTTCAAGAAACTGATCAAATCTAATTCGAAGTGGCTGGCATTGATCAAAGACATCAACTTAAGTTACGCACCTTCGCAGCTTTCTTTCAAGGCCGACCTCTTCCGCCAGTTTGGCGCCACGCGGCCAAGAAACGTTGGCGGTGGTCCGTATAAAATACCTGAGACATATAATAAGTACTTCACGTTCGACCGGTTTTATATCATGCAATGGAATCTTACCCGTTCCATCTCCATTGATTTCAGCGCCACTAACAGGGCAAGGATAGATGAACCGGCGGGCCGGATCGATACAAGGGATAAGAAACAGGTTATTAAGGATAATATCTTAAAAGGCGGCCGTAACACTGATTACAGCCAGGATGTGACAGTAAATTATAATGTGCCCACCAATAAAATACCGTTCCTTGACTGGACAACGATCAGGGCCAGTTATAACACCAAGTACAATTGGCTGGCCGGCTCCTTGCTGGCACGTACTGACAGTACCAACCTGGGTAATACACTGGGCAACACACAAACCCGTACCATTAACGGAGAGCTGAAGTTTGAAGAACTGTATAACAAATGGCGCTTCCTGCGTGCCGTGAACATGAGCAGCCCTTCTCAACCCAAACAGGGAGGAAAGAATGAAGGCGGTAACAAAGGCGGAAAAGGAAAGAACAATAAAGATGATGGAGCCAACAAAGGAGGACAGGATCAGCAACTGCCCGGACAGCTTAACATACAAAACAATACCAGCACGGCTAAGGCAGATACTATCCGTAATAAGAAAGGAAAGATCATCCGCATCAAGAAGCCTAAAACCAAAAAAGTAAAGAAACCGAAAAAGAATCCCAACGAATTGCCGGAAGTGGGAGGGGCCACCAAATTCATTGTAAGACTCATTACTTCTCTGAAGCGGGTGGGTATTCAATACACCGAAGATATGGGCACTACACTGCCGGGCTATATGGACAGTACAAAAGTACTTGGCTACAACCCGAAGAGCAGGGAGCCGGGCTTTGGTTTCATTTTCGGTTACCAGCCGGATACAAACTGGATAAACAACTTTGGTGCAAGGGGATTGTTGTCAAATGACTCGCTGCTCAACGATATGATCCGTCAGCGCTACAGCCAGCGGATGAACCTGACTGCGCAACTGAGTCCGTTCCGCGACTTTAATATTGATGTAAACCTGGATAAGAATTTTTCAAAGGATTATTCAGAACTGTTCAAAGATGTGGATGGCCTTACCGGTCCGGCCAAACTGCAGCGCCTTAATCCCTATGCACTCGGAAGCTTCAGCATCAGTTATATTTCATTCCAGACATTATTTACCAAGTTTGACCCCAACCAGATATCTGAAACATTCAAGACGTTTGAGAACAACAGGGCTATCGTTTCCCGCAGACTGGCTGAACTTAATAATTACCAGGGCCTGATAACCGACCCGACAGACCCGCAGTTCTATAAAGGATATGGTCGCTATGCACAGGATGTGGTGATACCATCATTCATTGCCGCCTATACCAATAAAGATCCGCTGAGTGTGAAATTTGCCAAGAACAGCAATCCGAACCTGCGGGCCAATCCATTCTCGGGCATTGCACCAAAGCCCAACTGGACCGTTACCTACAATGGCCTGTCAAGGCTTCCGCTGTTTGAAAAAATATTCACCAACTTCAGTGTGCGGCATGGATACCACAGCACATTCAGCATGAACAGTTTCAATACGGCGCTGCTGTTCTTCGATCCGCTGCGTATTGGCTACCCGAGCTTTGTGGATCCGCTTACCGGCAACTATGTTCCTTACTTCCTGGTGCCCAACATCACCATACAGGAATCATTCGACCCGCTGATAGAAGTGGATATGACCTTCACCAACCAGCTGCAGACAAGATTTGAGTATAAGAAAACACGTACGCTCAGTCTCAGCCTGATCGATTACCAGCTTGCCGAGAACCGGTCAACAGAAATGACCTTTGGCCTGAACTGGAGACAGAAAGGTGTGCCGCTGATCAAGAATATCAAGTTTGGCAAAAAGCAAATGCAACTGGATAATGATGTAACTATCCGGATGGACTTCAGCCTGCGTGATGATGCCACCGCCAACAGCAAGCTGGACCAGGGCACTTCCTTCGGAACAGCCGGCCAGAAAGTGATACGTATTGCACCATCTATTGATTATGTACTGAACAACCGGGTGAGTGTGAAACTATACTTTGAGCAGAACCGCAATATTCCGAAGATCAGTAATGCTTTCCCGATCACTAATACAAGGGCGGGATTGCAGATACGGGTGTCGTTGGCGCAGCAGTAATGTGGGCAATGGGCAATGGGGAATGGGGAATTGGGAATGGGGAGATGTAAGTTTTAAGTTATAAGTTTTAAGTTAGAAGAGACCTGGATTATTTCAGGTCTCTTTTGTTATGTAAACGATAGCATACGGCCCAGGTGATGATGAGCAGTACAATGGTAAGCCCTACATGAAGCGGGATATCATCCAACGATTTCTGATAAGCTACGGGATCCATGATGCTGGTAAAACCCGGCCTGGGTATCAGTTTGTCTGAAACTTCAAGCGGAAAATAGGAAGCTATCGGAACTTTTTTCCAGTTCAGAAATCCTACGATGAAGTTTTCCAGTATCAGGAAATAAAAAAGAAAGATTCCCAGTGCTAAAAAAGCTTTTCGTACCAGGAAACCTGTAAAGAAGGCCAGTGATAGCTGTGAAAAGGTTTGCAAAAAGAAAAGACCGGTATAATAGGATTGTGTCCACATACCCGGTTTGGTTGGTTTGTTGAGAGTGCCTGATATGAGTGCTACAAAGAAGTACAGCAGGGTGATGATAAGGGATACGATCAATACATCGATCAGCTTGCTGGTGATGAACTGGCGGCGGCTCCAGCCATCAATAATGTTTTGCCGGTGGGTACGGAAAGTATATTCATTGGTGATGAACATGATGATCACCACGGCTGGTATGAATACAAACCAGGAGGAGAAATAGGCCACGGAGTGCCATACTTCGGGGAATGCAAAAGGATTGCCCAGGCCCATTTTCAGGTATTGACCAACCTGGTCGGGCTGTGATGTCATTTCATTGTAGCCAATATAAAGGATATAGTTAATGCCGGGATAGGAGAGCAGGGTAAGCCCCATGATCCACCAGAAAGCATTATACTTCCGCATTTTGAGCCATTCGGTCCGTATTAAGGTCATCATTGGTTTCAGTTGTTTGTCAGTTCAAAAAATCTTGCTTCCAGTTTCTTTTTGCGCAGCACCAGTTGTGTGAGCACCACTCCATTATTAAAACAATGCCGGTTCAGTTCATCCATGCGGGCTTCACCTTTGGGAAAAACCAGTTGTACCGTTCCTGCTTTTTCATCCACCTGCAGTTGTTTGCCCAGTGTGGTCAATGTGGCCACCAGGGCGCTAAGGTTGGTGGCGCTTAACTCCACTATATCTTCATCCTTCATGATCTCTTCCACGGTGCCGGTGGTGATGAGTGTGCCTGTTTTTAAAATAGCGGCATGGGTGCATACTTTCTCCACTTCATCCAGCAGGTGGCTTGCCATTATAATGGTATGTCCTTTTTGCTGCAGTTCACCGATCAGGGTTCGTATCTCGGCTATACCCACGGGGTCGAGACCGTTGGTGGGTTCATCCAGTACCAGCACCCTGGGGTTGCCCAGTAATGCAGCGCCGATAGCCAGGCGTTGTTTCATGCCGAGACTGAAGGATTTGAAAGAGGTCCAGCGGCGGTCGTACAGGTTTACTTTTTTCAACACCTCATCAATATCTTTTAGTGTGCCGCGGCCGCTGATGGCCTGGGTGATCTTCAGGTTGTCTGTACCGGAGAGATAGCTGTAGAAATTGGGTGTCTCGAGCAGGGAGCCGATCTTTTGCCGCTGGGCAGCAGAACCTGGTTGACCAAACCAGCGATAATCACCACCATTGGCCCGCAGTACATCCATGATGATACCGAGGAGGGTGGTTTTTCCGCTGCCGTTTGGCCCCAGTATTCCAAATACACTGCCTTCGGGTACATCGAAAGACACACCACGGAGGGCTTTTATGGTGCTGTAGTTTTTGTGGAGGTTGGAGACGGAGAGCACTGTACTCATATTGAGACGGGTTGTAGTTTGTTGGTTACGAGTTTTGAATTACGAGTTATGAGTTATGAGTTTCGAAGATAACTGAATATGGTGTTTTGACCATTATCACCGGACAAAGGGCATGATATGGCTGATGAACTGATTTGCCTGTTGGTTGTTATGATTGGTATAGTTTTACTTTTTAATTGAATACTGGCGATGCAGACAATTTTAATAACGGGCGGCACGGGCATGATCGGCACGGCTATGAGACAGGCGTTAGTGCTGCAAGGTTACAGGGTGATCATCCTTACCCGCAACCCGGCTGCCGGGAAACAGGAGGAAGGGGTGACCTATGCCCGTTGGGATGTGGAAAAACAGGAAGCGGATGAGCAGGCCATTGCGGCTGCTGATCATATTATACACCTGGCGGGTGCGGGTGTGGCTGATAAACGATGGACTGCAACACGAAAAGCGGAGATCGTACAAAGCAGGACCCGGAGCACACAACTGCTGGCTGATATACTCCGGCGTATACCGAATAAGGTAAAAAGTTTTGTAAGTGCATCTGCCACCGGCTGGTATGGTGCAGACCCTACTGTACCCAACCCGAACCCGTTTACCGAAGATGCGCCTGCTGAAAATTCTTTTTTGGGCAATACCTGTCGTGAGTGGGAAGCTGCTTCAGACGCTATCGCTGCTGCCGGCCTACGTACGGTGAAACTTCGTATTGGTGTGGTGCTTTCGCCCGCAGGTGGATTGCAAAAGGCATTTACCCAACCAATGAAGTGGGGCATTGCGGCGATACTGGGGGGAGGGCGGCAAATGATAAGCTGGATACATGTACATGACCTGGTGCAGCTTTTCATTAAGGCAACAACTGATGAAAACATGCAAGGAGCTTATAATGCGGTGGCGCCAAACCCGGTGGATCACCGCAGCCTGGTGCTGATGCTGGCAAGAAGCCGGCAAAGGTTTTTTATTCCTGTGCCTGTGCCGGGATTTATGGTAAGGCTTATTGCGGGGGAGCTGAGCACGGAGGTGTTGAAAAGCGCCACGGTAAGTGCGGCGAAGACGGTGGCAACGGGATTTGCTTTCAGGTACCCGGTGCTGACGCCGGAACTGTTCGGCAAAGCGGGGTAAAGCAGGCGATTTACCTTTAGGCAAGAGCGGAAAATACAGGGCAGGGCGGAAAATTAGTAAGTGCAACGCCACCAGGCTACCTGGTGGCGGTTTTTATTATACCAATTACCCGGACAGGGGCTGTTTTGGGTTCATCTGGATGATTATCAGAGGGATGTGGGTGTTTGGCGGTCGCTCGCCCACGATTTGCGGGCAGGAGACCAAACTTTGCGGTCGCTCGCCCACGAATTGCGGGCAGGAGACCAAACTTTGCGGTCGCTCCCCCACGATTTGCGGGCAGGAGACCAAGCTTTGTGTGCCAATCAGACCTCACCCCCAACCCCCTCTCCAAAGGAGAGGGGGCTTAGACTCCGAGAGAATGAAAAGGCGGACTGTAACGATTTGCGTAGGGGCCTCACCCTGGCTTTCGCTTTGCTATGGCGGGCGAGCACAAACCTCGGCCTCACCCCCGCCTTCGCTTTGCTATGGCGGGCAAGCCGCCTTCGCATTGCTATGGC
>JAEUVM010000048.1 GCA_016787125.1 Chitinophagaceae bacterium
AGCAGGTAGGCCCTGTCGCAGATGGACAATGTTTCCGTTACGTTGTGATCGGTAATCAAGATGCCGATATTCTTATACTTCAGTTTGGCAACAATGGCCTGTATATCCTCCACCGCTATCGGGTCAATACCGGCAAAAGGCTCATCTAATAAAATGAATTTGGGATCAACAGACAATGCACGGGCAATCTCGGTACGTCTTCTTTCCCCGCCGCTCAGTACATCGCCGTTGCTCTTGCGTACATGCTGCAGGCGGAATTCATTCAACAGGGATTCCAGTTTTTCCTTTTGCTGTTTACGGGATAGTTTGGTCATTTCCAGCACGGCGGCAATATTGTCTTCCACACTCAATTTGCGGAATACGGATGCTTCCTGCGGCAGGTAGCCGATGCCCATTTTGGCCCGCTTGTACATGGGAAGGCTGGTTATATCCTCATCGTTCAGAAACACTTTGCCTTCATCCGGCTTTACCAGTCCCACTACCTGGTAAAAGGAAGTGGTTTTTCCGGCCCCGTTTGGTCCGAGCAGTCCGACAATCTCGCCCTGTTTTACATTAAAGGAAACATGGTTCACCACGGTGCGGCTGCCATATTTTTTTACCAGGTCTTTGGTTTGAATCATTATCGCCATGCGGGGCAAAAATAAGGCTTGCCCAACGGATAACCGGCCCGGAAATGATTTTTATGATTTCGTTACTATAACCCCTTTGTGCATTAGTTTTGCATCCCGATGAAAGTAACTGATCATATCGCACAGGCAAAAGACACATTGATCTCCTT
This sequence comes from Chitinophagaceae bacterium, assembly GCA_016787125.1. Taxonomy (GTDB): domain Bacteria; phylum Bacteroidota; class Bacteroidia; order Chitinophagales; family Chitinophagaceae; genus JJ008. The sequence continues at coordinate 779 of JAEUVM010000048.1, forward strand.
CGAGGTGCTTCCACCACTGAAAGGAAAAGGTATTGAAGCTTTATACAAGCACCTGGACCCGCTGATGGAGTTCAAACCATCCTTTATTAACGTCACCTATCACCGCAGTGAACATGTGTTCAAGAAGCGGGCCGATGGCACTTTTGAGAAAGTGGTGGTACGAAAGCGCCCCGGCACTGAAAGTATTTGCGCAGCGATCATGAACAAATACAATGTGGATACAGTGCCACACCTGATCTGCGGTGGCTTCAGCATCAACGAAACCGAAGATGCCCTGATCAACCTGCGTTACCTTGGTATTGATAACGTGCTGGTGCTTCGTGGTGATGCTGCCAAAAACGAAACGGCTTTTGAACCGGAGCCCGGTGGTCACAAATATGCCAGCGACCTGCTGAAACAGGTGGCCAACCTGAATGCCGGTATCTACCTCGAAGAAGACCTGAAAAGCACACACAAAACAGAGTTCTGTATCGGCGTGGCCGGCTACCCTGAAAAACATTTCGAAGCGCCGAATATGGATACCGATCTGCAATACCTGAAAGCAAAAGTGGATGCAGGCGCCGACTATATCATTACCCAAATGTTTTTCGACAACGCCAAGTATTATGCCTTTGTGGAAGCCTGCCGTTCCATAGGTATTAATGTTCCCATTATACCGGGACTGAAGCCGGTGTACAGTAAAAAGCAACTTACCGTTTTACCCAAAACATTTCATATCGATCTGCCTTCTGATCTTTCCAATGCCATCCTGAAATGTAAAACAGATGAAGAGGTGGAAAAGATCGGTGAGGAATGGCTGCTGGCACAATCACAAGACCTGAAGAAAAATGGCGTGCCGGTACTTCATTATTACACGTTGGGTAAACCACATGTGGTGGCCAATGTGGTAAAAAACCTGTTGTAACCTTCCATTGAACTGATCAAAAAAGGCTGTCTGAAAAACAAGAATTTCAACACAGAGCAACAGAGGATTTGAGTTGCACAGAGAAAGACATCTTGCAAATCAATACCCTGTGTATCTCTGTTACCCTGTATCTCCGTGTTGAATAGTTTTTGAAACAGCTTCTTTGTTTTATAAAACTATCGTATCAGTGTCACCGTTCCTTTTAATAGTACCGGTTGACCATCTGCATCTGTAAACCGGATATGATACACGTACACTCCTGCTGCCTGCTTCACACCGCCGAATGTACCATCCCACCCGGTATTTGAATTGGTGGTTTCATAAATCACCTGTCCCCAGCGGTTGTAAATACTCATTTTGTATCCTTTCACCAATTGAGTGATAAGCGGCCGGAAATAATCATTCAGTCCGTCGCCATTTGGTGTAAAGCCATTGGGAACTATATAGGGAATACATTTGGCATCAAAAAGAGTGATACTGTCCGTTCCGGCACAGCCGTTATTGTCGGTTACGGTTAATTTATACTGCCCGAATTTATCAACCGTTACTTTGGGGGTGGTGGCACCGGTACTCCACAGGTACTGGCTGTAGCCGGATACTTTCAATGCCACTTGATTGCCGCGGCAGAAAGCCATATCGTTTGGCAAAAAGTCTTTGGGCAGTTGCAGCAGGGAGAGTATCCGTATACTATCTGTTGCCTTGCAGCCAAAGCCATCTGTTACATTCACCCAATACAGGCCTACATTGCTGACAGGATAGGTGGAAGATGCTGCACCGTCGTGCCATTGGTAAGAGGCGAAACTTCCCGGGTTGAGCACCAATGTGGAGCCGATACAAATACTCTTATCAGGGCCCAATGATGGTATAGGCGGCGGGGTTACTGAAATAGTACTGCTTCCTTTGGCAGAACATCCGTTTGAGCTGGTACCCGTTACGTTATAAGTGGTGGTAACCGGCGGTTTAACCCAAACAGCAGTTCCGGTGGTGGTGCTTAATCCTGCGGCTGCATCCCAGGTGTAAGAGACCCCGGAACCACCGGCGGTCAACAGTATCGAGTCGCCTTTACATACAATGCCCGAGGGCGGAGTGATGCTGACGGTGGGTAATTGCTTTATGGTAACTGTAACCGATACGTTATTGGTGCAATTGGTGGTGTCGGTAGCTACAATAGTATAAGTTGTATTAACCAGGGGGAATGCGTGTACGGTATCACCACTGCTGGCAGATAAGGTTGTTGCCGGCGACCAGGCATAGGTGGCCAGTGCGCCTGATGCGATCAGTCTTACGGTATCACCATAGCATACAGCCGGTGCTGCCGGTGTAATAGCAACGGTCGGCGGTGGTTTTACAATCACTGTTACCGGAATGCGTATACTTTCCACTCCGCCGGTTTCCTGTGTTACATACCAGGTAAAGGTGCCTGGTACAGCCGTGGATGGAGTGGGTGGAGTAAGTGAGCCGGTGCCCCCGGTTGCGGTGGTATACCATCGGATGATACCCGGCCCGGATGCACTAAGCGGCCCCGGGGGCTGATTCATACAATAGTAGATCACAGAACTGGCCAATGATGGTGGCGGACTCACCGGTACAGGCGATACGGTAATATTCAGTGTTCTGTTGGAACAGCGGCTGGCAATGGTACCTGTTCCAACTCCCGATACCGTATATGTAATGGGCCCTGTACTTACCGTGGCATCCACAAGCGGGCCGATGGTGGTATTTAAAAAAGTAGCCGGCGACCATGTCCAGTTGTAATAACTGCCATTTACAATGCTGATGGGCAAAACAGTACCGGTGGGCTGCACAATTACACTGCCGGAGGGATAGAAAGTACCATTGTACATAAAGCCGGGATCTGTTTCGGCAAAAGCATCATCCAGGTCTGCTTCACTGAGTATGTAGGCATAGGAAAACGAAGTACTGTCACCCGGATTCAGCGTGCCGATATCGAAAATGAGGCCAATAGCCACATCAGAGGTTAAGGAGTCGGCATACGAGTAAGCCGGATTAAACCCATTATAAATTCCTGCAAGGTCGCCTTCGGCCATCAGGCCGGAGCGCATATAGAAACACTTTGCCTGGCAGTCTTTGGTACCCAGGCCAAGGTAGGAGCCATGCGTGAGGCCTGTGGCTGTTACGAGTGTTTTATTAAATGTGTTGGGAAGCTGGTAAGCGATCTTATTCTTGGTAACAAAGCTGCTGGTAACCGATACTTCATTGTCGGGGTCCACGGTACGCATGTAGTAGATATTGGTAAGCGCAACCGGTCCGGTATTTTTCAGCACCACATTAGCCGTAAAATATGCCTTTGTGTTTTTCAGGTTGATCGTTTGACGAACCAGCAGGTCACCCATCATACCTTCCCACACACCTTTCTTTTCTGTAGCAGTGGCATCATATAGCTGGTTGGTGCCTGTCAGCGGTCCGGTAAACCCTGAGCTGCCAAAAGTCTGGTAGTTGTTTGACCAGGCATTACTCTTTACACCGTTTACCTGTATACTGAATCCCTCCTGCACAGTACCGGGCATAAAGTAATCGCCGAAATAAGCAGGGTTGCCGGTTGACCATCCATCCTTGCCATAATCTGCCACAAATCCTAATGCGCCAGATCGTGGCTGTGATATTCCGGTCACCGGGTTGTACAAGGCATTGAATAAGGGGGTGGGGCGGCTGTGGTAACCGGCAGGTGCCGAGGCCGGTGTGCCGAAAGCACCATTCGGTGCAATGCCTACTTCCACATAATTTCCCTGGAGAAAAATGCATCCTTCAAGCGCCTGGCTTTTTGCAAAATGAAAACTTAGAAGGAAAGTAATGAGAACGGCAAAGCGGGAAAAAAATATGGGTGGCATTCTTCTCATGGCGTTGGGGAAGCAGTTATAGCTTTTCTGTATTGTAAGGTAGGCTAAATACCTTTCCCTTACAATGAAAAGAAGTCAAAAAACCCAAACATTTAGGTTTTTTTAATAACTGCGCAGTAAGAAGTGTTACCTGGAAATAGCTTCCAGCACCTTCTGGTTTATCGTCACCGGGTACTTTTTGCGGAGCGCCTCATCCCACTTTTTTTCCAGCACAAGCTGATAATCGTTGATCACCAAACCCTTAGCTTCTGTAAAACTGCGCTGGGTAGGCTCCGGGTACACATTTACAATCCAGGCAAAAGATGCTGTATTGTCATTCGTATTCACCACGGGAGTGGTAAGCATACCGGGGCGGGGCGCCATTTTGTTCAGGTTGGGTATCTGTCCCCATTCATAGCGGGACGAATCTGCAATTATCTTTTCCTCGAAAGCGGTGATTTCGGTTTTCCATGCGGCCGGGCCGGCTTTCAGTTTGTCATAAAAAGCCTGGGCCGCATTCATATCCGAACAGAAGAACAACACGGCATCGGCGCTTTGTTTCCAGGTATAACTCTTCTGGTTTTGCTGGTACAGTGCTTTTAATGCAGCTGTATCGGTTTGTGCTTTGTTCCATACTTCCTGCTGCATGATCTCAAAGAAGAGATTACCATCTGTAAATTCAGCCATCTGGTTTTTAAAGTCTTCGTTGAAATCTTCCAGGTGGTCTTTGTAGTAACTGAGTAGAGAGAATTTTATCCATTCGTCCATTACCTGGTCATGCGGTTTGGCGCCGGTGCCATCCTGCTTATAGCGGTAAATATTGGCGTAGTTTACCCAGGCTGTGGCATTGTAAACGGAATCGCCGATCTTATAAATGGGCGTGGTGGCTATGATGGTACGGCCGATATCCGTCATCGGCTTCAGGTCAAGCACACTATCACTCATGGCCCACATGGCTGCCTTATCATATGGATATTGGGTAAAACCGGCTTTATCCTTTACTTTTTTATAAATAAAATCACGGGATATTTTCCAGCGGCCATCGGTCATAATACGCTGTTGCAGATCCTGCATGTTTTCTTTATCGTTGGCATCTGTCACCACGGGTTTACGGGAAATGCGTTTTACGATATGCCAGCCATGAGGGGTAAGAAAGGGTTTGCTTACCGCATTATCTTTTGCCAGCGCCCAGAGGGCGGTTTCAAAGGCTGGGTCGTATTGGCCCACGCCTATATCCGGCATAATACCATTGTTTACAGCAGTTACATAGTCATTGCTGAAGGTATTGGCCAGCCGGTTGAAATTGTCGCCGGCAAGTATTCTTTTATACAATGAATCTGCCCTTGCGGCTATTTCTTTTCTGGTTGCTTCATCAGCATTGGGTGGTATGGCCAGCAGTATCTGCTGGGCTTTTATTTTACCCACGGCTTTTCTTTCCCCCAGGTTTTTGAAGATATGATAGCCTGCTTTTGATGCCACTGCGGCAGAATATTTATTTACCGGGGTGGAATAAATAGCAGTTTCAAATTCATAAGGCAGGGTAAACACGGTAATATACCCGATCATCCCTTTGTTGGTTTTGGCAGTAAGATCATCTGACGAGGTTTCGGCCACTTTCAGAAAATCCTCTCCTTTTTGCAGGCGGCTGATTATTTCATCCCTTTTCTTTTGTGCGGCGGCTGTGTCGAAAAAACCATCCGTCTTCCTGAATGAAATAAAGATATGGGCCACGTTGATGTCTTTCTGGCTGCGGGTAAATGCCTCCTGCACCAGCCTGTTCATGATGGCGGGGTCCGTCATATAGTTCTCTGCCACCTGGGTGCGCAGGTTGGCTACTTCGGCCAGCAGTTGCGGCAGTGTGTCATAGCGGCGGTCGTATGCTTCACGGATCTTCAGCCGTGATTTGATATACAGGTCAAGATATTCGCTGATGGATTTAGCCTTGTCGGTTACCGGCTGTGTGTTGTTTTTGCTGTATGCCCTCAAAAACTCCTTAGCATCTACAGCGTAGCTGCCATAGGTAAAAAGTGTTTGGGCAGACGCAGTAGCTGCAAAGGCGAATGAGAACGCCAGTACAAGAAAATTCTTTTTCATAAAAACAGGTCAGAGGTTTTTTTATACGGATATTATTTATTGTCCTTTCAGTTTCAGTTGCAGTATTTCATCAAGTTGTTCATACGTCAGCTTCTTGGCCACAATGCGTTTATCCTTATCGAGCAAATATAAGGTCGGGAAAGACTGCACATCATACAGCTGCGAATAGCCGGGTATGCCTGAATCGGTACGGGCTTTATCCGCTGCTTTGGAGTAATAAACATGCGTCCAGCTTTCCAGGTGTTTTTCATGAATAAAGTTCAGCCAGTCTTTTTGGGTGCCGTCGGTTTCTTTTGCCACGGCATACAGTTGCATGCCTGCTGCTTTCCATTTGGCAAGGTAGAACGAATCCAGCTTGGGTAATACTTCCTTGCAATGCCCGCAGGTGGGGTCCCAGAAGGCAACAATGGTATAGTTGGCCGGGAGGCTGTACAGCGACCTGGTGGTGCCGGAACTGTCGGGCAATTCAATATCCGCGGCGGGCGTACCCATGATGTTTGCCATCAGGCTGTAAGCCCTGTCGGTGATCAGTTTGCGGCTTTTCTCGTTCAGCCAGTCATATTCTTTATTGGAAAAATATTTTTCAAACAGGTGTACAAAAACAGCATCCTCCCACATGAACTTCTGGTTGATATACCGGTTGACAAATTTTATCAGCAGGAAGCGGTTCATTTCCGCATTAATACTGGCATAGCTCAGCATATAGTCAATTTCCTTGATCACAGAATCCGGATGCCCCACCACAAGCTGGGTAAAGTATTTGTCCAGCTTATCTTCAAAGAAAGGGGTATAAGCCAGGCGCCCGTCCCAGAAGCTTACGCCATCCCAGTAATGCGCCTTGAAGTACTCATAGGCTGCCACGGAATCGGCTTTGTTTTTCGGGTTCTTCATGCTGCCGGTAAGCTCCGGTTCCCGCATGCTCATCAGCAGGGCAGTAAGGATGGTGCCGGGGTGTTTGGTCATCAGGTTTTCCCGGTATGCTTTTACTTCTGCATCAATCTTGACAAGGTTAGCGGTAAGCCTGGCAGAGTCAGCTTTGTTAGTTCCTTCTTTCAGTTGTTTTTGAAGGGCATTAATGGTTTTCCCTTTGTTGCCCATGTATTGCTGGTACTGGGTGAACAGGTCATTATCGGTGGAATTGACAAACCTGGCCCCTTTGGCCAGCGTGGCTGTATCGGCTATTACTGAAAATTGCTGCTGCCTGTCAACCAGTATCTCAAAAAAGCCGCTCTTATTGGGATAACCCACCAGGTAAATACCGCCGGGCAGAGGCTTATCGCCTCTGAATACGGCCTCGCTTTTTTCATTCAGCAAAGCGGAGTCAATAATGGGATAGGTTTTGCCAAAATAATGACCCAGGTAGATGTGCTGGTTTTTAAATGGCTTGAACGTAACCTTAATCTCGTAGCCATGCTGGCCAAAAACAGACGAAGACACGAATAATGCGAACAGAGGTAAAATCCTTTTCATAAGTCAGAAATGAATCCGGTAAAGATAGGTTGAAGTGTCAAAAAAATATATTGTTTAAGACTTATCCCAAGACCGAATGGTTGTCCTGTCTGGGCAGGGGTGCTGAAGTTCAAAGTGGTAAAGGTCAATGCATACGACTATTTTTGCGCCGTGAGACGAAAGAAAAAGAACATTGTACTGGAAAAGCTGCTGGTGAGCGACTATGCCGCCGAAGGCAAAAGCCTGGCCCGTGTGGAAGGCAAAGTGATCTTTATTGAAAATGTGGTGCCCGGCGATGTGGTGGATGTGCGCCTGCTGAAAAATAAGAAAGACTGGGCCGAAGGGGTGCCAGTGTTCACCCATAGCTACTCGGCAGACAGGGTACAGCCTTTTTGCCGGCATTTTGGTATATGCGGCGGCTGCCAGTGGCAAATGCTGCCTTATGCCAAACAACTGGAATATAAATTCCGGCAGGTGGAAGAAACCCTGAAGCGCATCGGCAAGGTGGCGCTGCCGCCTTCGTTGCCCATTATCGGGGCGGCCGGTACCACCCATTACCGCAATAAGATCGAATATACATTTGGTAACAAACGCTACCTCACCCGTGAAGAGTTGGGCGATGAATCGCAGAGCAGTGAGGCCGATGTAGCCGGCTTTCATGCCAAGGGCCTGTTTGATAAAGTGGTGGACATACAGGAATGTCACCTGCAGGAGGCCCCCACCAATGAAATACGCCTGGCTGTAAAAGAACTGGCCATTGCCAATGGCTGGCCTTTTTATGATATTAAAAACCACCATGGCTTTCTGCGTACCATGCAGGTGCGGCTTTGCACCACCGGCGAGCTGATGGTGAATATCATGGTCGGAGAAAATGATGCTGAAAAAATAAACCGCCTGATGGAAGAAGTGGCTGCCCGCTTTCCATCAATCACCACACTGTTGTACACCATCAACACCAAATGGAACGACAGCCTGCACGACCTGGAGCCGGTGGTGTACAGTGGGAAAGGATATGTGGTGGAAGAACTGCGGACAGCAACCGATGGAAAAAGCTACCGCTTCAAAATAGGTCCTAAATCATTTTTCCAGACCAATACAAAGCAGGCCGAGCGGCTGTACCAGATAACCAATGAGTTTGCCGGGCTGACCGGTAATGAAACCGTGTACGACCTGTACTGTGGCACGGGCAGCATCGGTATTTTTGTAAGCGGTGGCGCCAAAAAGATCATCGGCGTGGAAATGATACCCGCCGCTATTGAAGATGCGAAGGAAAATGCGGCGCTGAACGGCATCACCTCAGCGGACTTCTTTGCCGGTGATGTGGCGGATATATGCACACCTGGTTTTTTTGCCACCCATGGCCGCCCCGATGTGATCATCACCGACCCGCCCCGGGCCGGTATGCATGAAAAACTGGTGAGGCAGATACTGGATATGGCGGCGCCCACGGTGGTATATGTAAGCTGCAACCCGGCCACACAGGCCCGCGACCTTAATTTGCTGGATGAGAAATATGCCGTAACCATGGTGCAGCCGGTGGATATGTTTCCCCATACCCATCATATAGAAAATGTGGTACAATTAAAACTTAAATTTTGAAAATGGCGATAAAAATACTGATGCGCATGGTACAGACGCAATGCATTGCGTCTGTACCATGCATCGCGTCTCTACTGCTGTTCCTGAATATATCTGTTTCCGCACAGGAAAAACAATTACCTGCCGAACTGAAACCTTTCGTTGCTGCCGGGCATGAAATGCTCGATTTTGCAAAAGCCGACCTGAATGCCGATGGCCGGCAGGATTATGTGCTCATTCTTAAACCCGCTGGTGAAGACACGATGACCTTTGACAATGAAAAATGGGATGCTGTCCGCCCGCTGCTGCTGATCATCCGGCAGGCTAATAATAAACTGAAGACAACCGTCACGAATGATGAAGTGGTACTTTGCCGCCAATGCGGCGGGGCCATGGGTGATCCGTACATGGGACTTACAGCGAAAACCGGCGAGTTTACCCTTGACTTTTACGGCGGCAGCAGTTGGAAGTGGGGACAAACCATCACCTTCCGCTATGATAAATTGAAGAGAAACTGGTTTATACAAGAGGATATAGAAACCAGCATACACCCTGCCGAAACAGAAATGGTGGAAACCATCGCCCGGATAAAACGGGCTGAAACCGGGGATATCAGTCTTGAGAGTTACACACAGGGCTACAATGGCGATACCAGCCAGTGGCAGGTGAAGGCGGTCAAAACATTTTTCTATGACAGTCCTGAACTGAAATCCAAACCCCGCAAGGGCTACCTGCTGAAAGGTGATGTGGTAAAAGGTATCCGCACTTTCAAAAATTTTGTGGAGTGTTATTTTGCCAATAAGGAAGGAGAGATCACCACCGGTTATATATTAAAAAAAGACCTGCAGTAGAGACGCAATGCGTTGCGTCTCCACATTGCACAGACGCAATGCATTGCGTCTCCACACATTGCAGAGACGCAA
>JAEUVM010000073.1 GCA_016787125.1 Chitinophagaceae bacterium
GAGTACGATAAAATGAACCGGCTGGTGCTGGTAAGGGATCATGAGAATAAAGTGGTGAAGAAGATCTGCTACAACTATGCCGGTCAGGCGGAAAACTGCCTTAGTACCTGCACTAACACCAATGCGGCCTGGCAAAACACCTCCACAGCCCTGCGCTGCCAGTTGAATGGCGGCCAGAACACCGGCTACCAGGAACAGGAACAAAAAGACCTGAATCCCTGCAGCCCCACCTACAACCAGCTTCGCTGGATAGTGACGGTGTATAACCCGGCGCAATGTCCGTTGCCACCGACCTGTAACAGTGGCAACTGTACCGGCAATGATAAAAAATGTATCAACGGGGTATGCGAAACGGGCGTATGGTCAGTGATATCATCCACGAGGCCGAATAAGTCAAGCCCCTGGACCTGTGTGTATGCTTATTGCTTCAGCGATGGCAGCACCAGCACCTATACTGAAACCACTACAAGCCCCACCATGTGTGCCATTACCTGTTATTAACCTTTAAAAACAAATGATCATGCTGAATATAGTTTCTTACTGCATAGCCTGGCTGGTAAACATTTTTACCCTGCAATTCCAGGACAGCCAGGGCAATACCATAAACATGAACAGTTTTCCAAACAAGAAGATACTGCTGGTAAATATAGCGACCAACAGTCCGCGGGTGAACCAACTGGCAGGCTTGCAGCAACTGCAGCAGCAATATGCTGACAGCCTGGTGGTAATCGCCTTTCCCAGCAACAGTTTTGGTAATGAAAGCCGGAGCGATGCGGAGATAAAACAATACTGCCAGGGTAATTACGGCACTACGTATATCATTGCCGCCAAATCGCCGGTAACAGGCACAGGAATGAATGCGCTGTACACCTGGCTTTCCCGCAGTGCCGATAACGGGGATATGAGCCTTACCATCGGGGGCGATTTTCAGAAAGTATTGATCGGGAAGGATGGCAGCATACTGGGTATTTTCTCACCCAAGATTGATCCCACGAACCAGGAAATAACAGACGCCATCATCGGGCAATAAAAAATATTGATCCAACAACAGAAAAGTATTGTATGAGAAAAGCAAGACCAAACAACCACATCCTGCTAAAAGCAATAATGTCTTTATTATTTGCGGGGCAACTGCAACTGATAAGCGCCCAGAATTATCCTCCCACCACCCAGGTAAGTTTTGTACGTACATGGGATGCGACAGCACCTGAAGAAGATGGCAATATACTGATGAACCGGCCGCTGCGGGATGTAAAGCAGGCCACTCAGTATTTTGACGGACTGGGCCGGCCGCTGCAAACAGTGGTGAAGCAGGGCAGCTTAGAAACAGGCGGCACAGCCGTGGATGTGGTAAGCCCGGTGAAGTACGATGTGTATGGGCGGGAAGTACAGCAATACCTGCCATTTGCAGCCAATAATGCAGAAGGCAACAGCAGTATCAGTGACGGGGCTTTTAAATTTAACCCTTTTCCGCAGCAGGCTGCCTTTATGACAGCGCAGTATGGAGCGCAGGGGGAAACGGTTTTTTATGGACAGACCAACTTTGAAGCGAGTCCGCTGAACCGGGTGGAAAAAGCGATGGCACCGGGCAACAGTTGGACGGGTAGTAACCGTGGCGTGGAAATGAAGTACTGGAACAATACGAATGCGGATAATGTGAAAATTTGGAAATGTGAAAATGTGGCTGGTGGTTTTGGTAATTACAGTGTTGAGACTGGGGTAAACGGGGGGACATATGCCCCAGGAGCACTTGTAAAGACAGCTACGGCGGATGAACACGGCAAGCAGGTGATAGAATTTAAGGATAAGGAAGGGGAATTAATACTAAAAAAAGTGCAACTGACCGCTGCGGCAGATGACGGTACCGGAAGAAACTATGATGGCTGGATGAGTACCTATTATATATATGATGACCTTGGCAGTCTGCGCTGTGTGATACAACCTGAAGGGGTAAAGAAGATGACCGTTGACGGTTGGGTGTTGACGGCCACACTACTTAGCGAACAGTGTTTCCGGTATGAGTATGATGCAAGGGGCAGGATGATCATGAAAAAAGTACCCGGGGCGGGAGAAGTGTACATGGTGAATGATATGCGTGACAGGCTGGTGATGACACAGGATGCCAACCAGCGGGCGCAGGGAAAGTGGCTGGTGATGAAGTATGATGAATGGAACCGGCCGGTGGAAACTGGGCTATGGACGAACAGCACCTCTTTTACCACTCATCTCAGTAGTGCTTATAACTCATCTTCCTATCCTGCCACCACATCGGGTTATGAAGAGCTGAGTAAAACATTCTATGACAGCTATGGTTGGCTGGGCAGTTATGGTAATCCGCTTCCTGCCGCGTACAACAGCAGCTATAACAGTTACTTTCTTCCATCCAGTAATACTAACTGGCCTTATGCACAGGCTAACACGCAAACCACGAACCTGAAGGGAATGGCAACCGGCAGCCGGGTAAAGGTGCTGGGTACTTCCACGTATTTATATGCCATAAGCTTTTATGATGAAAAGGGAAGGCCTATACAGGTTCAAAGCACTAATATCAGCGGAGGTACAGATATCGTAACCACGCAGTACACCTGGGCGGGGCAGCCATTAGTATTGATACAGAAACAGCAAAAAGCGGGAGCAAGCGCCCAAACGACCGTAACGGTAACACAACTGACATACGATGACCTTGGAAGGCTGGCAAAGACTGAGAAAAAAGTAAGCAATACCAATGTGAATGGTGGAGCCATGCCGGTATATAAAACCCTTGCAGAAAATGAATATGATAAACTGGGGCAACTAAAGAAAAAGAAACTGGCACCAGGCTACAACAGCGGGGCTGGATTGGAGACGCTGAGCTATGATTATAATATCCGTGGCTGGATACTGGGCATGAACCGTGACTACACAAGAGATGCCAGCAGCAGCAACTACTTTGGCTTTGATCTTGGGTATGATAAAGCCAGCAACAACCTGATCGGCGGCCAAACATACGCCAACCCACAGTACAACGGCAACATAGAAGGAATGGTGTGGAAGAGCAAGGGTGATGGCGAGAAGAGAAAGTATGACTTTTACTATGATGCGGCCAATCGACTATTGCGTGGCGACTTTACCCAATATACCAGCGGAACCTTCAACCAGACGGCCGGGGTGAACTATACTATGAAAATGGGGGACGGAATAAATGTAACCACTGCTTATGATGACAACGGTAACATCAAACGCATGCAACAGTGGGGACTGAAGATAACGGGCAGTATGCAGATAGATGATCTTAACTACCAGTATATCAACGGAAGTAATAAACTAAAGTCTGTAACAGAATTAACACTTGGAGGTACGGATAATAAACTGGGCGACTTTACTGATAAGAATACTACAAACGATGATTACAGCTATGATGTGAACGGCAACCTTGCAGAAGATAAAAATAAAGCCATCAGCAGCATCACCTATAATCACCTGAACCTGCCATCGGTGATAACGGTGACAGGAAAAGGGACAATAAGCTATACATATGATGCGGCGGGTAATAAGCTGAAAAAAGAAGTGGCTGAAACGGGGCAACCGGTGAAGACGACCTTATACATAGGTAGTGCCGTATTCGAAAATGATGTGCTACAATTTATAGGACATGAAGAAGGGCGCTTTAGACCGTCAACCGTCAACGGTCAGCTGTCAATCGTTTATGATTACATGCTGAAAGACCACCTGGGTAATGTAAGGATGTTGCTGACGGAGGAACAGAAACAGGATAAATACCCGGTGGCAAGTATGGAGGATGCGAAGCTGGCAACAGAGCAGCAGTATTATACTATTAATACGGGTAGTATAGTGGCGGGTAGTACCGTAAGCGGCCTGCCCGTCTACACAAATGATAATGGTATCGGCAATAACCCCAGTGACCCGCCCTTTGAAGCAGCCAACAGCCAGAAGTTGTATAAGATAAACGGCAATGATGCCAGTAAAACGGGACTCGGCATTACGCTTAAGGTGATGGCCGGAGATAAGATAGATATATTCGGCAAGAGCTATTATTTCCAGTCGGGAGGAGGAGGCCAAAGCACCACCACACCTGCGGCCATGGTACTGGAAATCCTGAACGGCCTGCTGGGTGGCCCCACGGGTGGCGCAGCAGGTGCGGCACATGGCGGGGTGACGGCCACACAGCTAAACGGACTGCCTGCGACCACGGGTGGTATATCTAACATGATCTATCAACAAGCTTCAGGCGGTTCAGGTGACCCGCTGCCACCGAGGGCCTATGTCAACTGTATATTCTTCGATGAACAGTTTAAATTTGTAGATGGATTTTTCAGCCAGGCAGGAACGCAAAACCAGCTTAAAGATCATTTCAGCGAACTGCAGAACAAAGTAGCCCAGAAGAATGGTTATGTGTACATTTATGTAAGCAATGAAAGCCCGGTGAATGTGTTCTTTGACAACTTACAGGTGGTGCATACAAGAGGGGCAATATTGGAGGAAACGCATTATTAT
>JAEUVM010000076.1 GCA_016787125.1 Chitinophagaceae bacterium
TCATAGACTTTCTCAAAACAACCAGGACCCACTTTTGTGTGTATTTTGATGCAGCAGTCTACTACTATTGCAGTCAGTTCATTAATATTCATAGGGTAAGAGTTAAGCAACAATCGAAATAAGCCGGAAGTGTTGGGTTAACTCTTTATCTCCTTCCCTCTTTTCACCTCTTAGTTAAATATTTAACCCCCCGCAAACACTCAACGTCTGCCCGGTAATGTAAGAGGAAAGATCAGATGCGAGGAACAGGGTGGCATTGGCAATATCTTCCGGTGAGGCAAATTTACCCAACGGAATACCGGCCTTGTATTTATCGGCGGCTTCGCCATCTTTCAGGTAGCTTGTCATATCGGTTTCCACAAAGCCGGGTGCGATGGCATTACAACGGATATTGCGGCTGCCCAGTTCTTTTGCCACACTTTTGGTAAAACCAATAATACCGGCCTTGCTGGCGGCATAACTGCTTTGACCGGCATTGCCGATCTCGCCGATAATAGAACTCATATTGATGATAGACCCGCTTTTGGCTTTCATCATCGGGCGGATCACCTGCTTGGTCATATAAAAAACACTGTTCAGGTTTACCTGTATCACATCATTCCACTGTTCGGGTGTCATCCGGAGAAGGAGATTGTCTTTGGAAATACCGGCATTATTCACACAGATATCAATGTTGCCGAACTCTTTCAGCACATCATTGACAAATGATTCGCACTGGGCAAAGTCGCCGGCATTGCTTTTATACGCTTTTGCTTTAACGCCAAGACCGGTCAGCCGGCTTTCCAATGCAGCCGCTTTTTCAGCACTGCTGTCGCTTACATAAGTGAAAGCAACATTGGCGCCTTGCTCAGCAAACTTTACAGCAATTCCTTCGCCGATGCCGCGGGCAGCACCGGTTACAATGGCAACTTTACCTTCAAGAAGTTTCATGTTTGGCAATTTATTGTCTGGCAAAAGAAAGGAAATTATGGCAAACAGCCCTAAAAGAACAGGTCAGTTTTCTTTCCATACATAGTAGATCACGCCATTCTTATCATCACTGATGAAGAAGGAGTGATCGCTCCATTGCAGCACATCGCAGGGGCGGCCATAGCGTTTGTCTTCCGTTTTGCCCTGTAAGAAGCCGGTAACGATCTCACGGTAGGTGCCGTTGGGCAGCATCTGTACCACGGCATTGCCTCTTTCCCTCCATACGCTGGTGCTGCCGTGCAGGGCCGTAATGAAGGAGTTGTTGAGCAGGCTGTCTTTGAAACCGGTAAAGTAGGCAAAACCCAGCGGCGCCGAATGTGCCTTGATGCCCCACTTGCTGATGGGTGGCCGCTTTACCCACGCCGGTTTTACGGAGTCTTTAAAATCAGGGTCAGCAATGATCTGTTTTTTATACTGGTAATAATAAGGCCAGCCATAGAATGCACCACGGGTTATTTTCATCAGTTGTTCTTCCGGTTTGTCGGGCCCGCGGTTATCCCGGCCCATATTGGTAGCCCATAGTTCATTGTTGATCCATTTTATGCCAACTGCATTGCGAAGTCCGCGGGCGTAGTATTTCAGGTTGCGGCCATCAGGGTCCATTTCCACAAGGGTGGCCCGTATTTCTTCTTTTTCAATACAGGCATCGCAACTGCTGCCCACACTTACATATAATTTGTTTTTGTAAAAAGCAAGACTGCGGGTAAGATGCCAGCCGCCGTATTTATAACTAAGCCCGTAATCCGGAAAGCTGGCAATGGTGGTGGCGGGTGATGAAGGCTTGTTGTCGCCATTATTATATAAGTAGTAACTGAGCTTCCCTGTTTC
>JAEUVM010000099.1 GCA_016787125.1 Chitinophagaceae bacterium
CAGGGTGAACATTGTCCGCAGCTTTCATGACGGTAAAATCTTGCCAGTGTGTAAGTATGCTTTACCACACACTGTGTATCATCCAGCACAATGAAACCACCAGAGCCCATCATCGAGCCGGTGGCAAAACCGCCATCCGCCAGACTCTCATAAGTCATCATCCGCTTCTCCCCTTTTGCCGTGGTGAGCAGCAGATTAGCTGGTAAAATAGGAACCGATGAACCACCCGGTATACAAGCTTTCAATTTTCTTCCGTTGGCGATACCACCACAGTATTCATCGCTGTAAATAAACTCTTCCACCGAAATGGTCATGTCTATTTCGTATACGCCCTGCTTTTTGATATTACCACAGGCGCTTATCAGTTTAGTACCGGTTGATTTACCGATACCAATCTTTGCATATTCTTCGCCGCCTTCATTCACAATGGGCACTACAGCTGCAATGGTTTCCACATTGTTCACCACGGTCGGGCAATCCCATAATCCTTTTACCGCCGGGAAGGGTGGCTTGATACGGGGGTTGCCTCTTTTGCCTTCCAGTGATTCCAGCAAAGCTGTTTCCTCGCCACAGATATAAGCACCCGCACCACGCTGTACATAAATTTCACAATCAAAGCCGCTGCCTAAAATGTTTTTACCCAGCCAGCCATTATTCTTTGCTTCCGCAATGGCCTGTTCCAGTATGTCAACGATCCAGGCATATTCGCCGCGGATATAGATGTACGACCTGTTTGAACCCAAAGCAAAAGAGGATGTGATCATTCCTTCAATCAGTAAATGCGGAATGAACTCCATCAGGTACCTGTCTTTAAAAGTTCCTGGTTCAGATTCATCAGCATTCACCACCAGGTAGCGGGGCACGCCTTCGGGTTTGGCCAGGAAGCTCCACTTCATACCGGTGGGAAAGCCGGCGCCACCACGGCCACGGAGGCCGCTTTTCTTTACTTCCTCTGTTACCTGGTCAGGGCTCATTGATTTCAACGCCTTCTCTACGCTGCGGTACCCGCCATGCTGACGGTACACATCGTAGAGCCTGATGTTTTCAATGTGTGCTTTGTCTAATAATAATTTTCTTCCCATATATTACCTGTGTTGAATCCCTTCTGGATTCTCTCATGCTATTAACATTTTGCCCCTCCGGGGCACCAATTCATTCTCACATTCTCACATTTGCACATTCTCACATTTGCACATTCTCACATTCTCACATTCTCACATTTCCACATTCTCACATTACCCTCTCACTGCCTGCCTCGCAAACAATATCCACCGCTTACCCTTCCTCACCCATACCTCCAGTACCTTCAGCCGGTAGGTGGCCGTATTGCCATTCATCGTCACATTGATATTCGCCACAAACCTGGCATGCGCCAACGTACCATTTACCGTCACCTTCATGCTGTCTTCCTCAAAACTGTTATAATCAAGATAGCCGGTTTCCAGGTTCCTGATCATATCTGTTTTCGTTTCCACCCAGCCATTGCTGTGCCCGTAGGTCAGCGCTTTGTCGGTTTGCTGGTTAATGGAAACGATCGCACCATTTACCAGCGACTGATGAAATTCTTTTACCGTGGCTGTAAGTTTTTGCTCGTCAGTCTGGCCTGCCACTGCAACAGCCTGGAAAAAAAGAACTATGGCCAGTAACTTTTTCAAGTCTTAGTTTTTAAGCGCCACATTATTTCTGCACTCAGCTATGATTGCATCCACTTTCTCCTTCGTCAGGTGTTCCCTGTAATGCTTTCCCATCTGCATCATCGGGGCATAACCACAGGCGCCAAGACATTCCACTGTTTTCAGGGTAAACATTCCGTCTGCCGTAGTTTCACCCGGACGAATGCCCAGCTTTTCATAAATGTATTTTACAATATCATCACTGCCATTTAGCATGCAGGGCCCGGTCTGGCAAACTTCAAACATATACTTGCCAACCGGCTTCAGGTTATACATACTGTAAAATGTGGCCACTTCATATACCTCAATAGGCTTCAGGTTCAATACTGAAGCCACATAGTCCATTGTTTCGGTACTCAGCCATCCGCCAAATTCCTGTTGTGCCAGGTGCAGCACAGGAATGACAGCACTTTTCTGTTTTCCCTCCGGGTAAAAATTGACGATCCTTTTTACCTCCTGCATGGCTTTATCTGAAAACTGCACACTCATTGTTTATTCTTTAAGCGTCTAATTCTCCTGCTATCAGGTTTAATGAACTCATGGTCATGATCGCATCACTCAGCATACTGCCTTTGATCAATTCTTCAAATGCCTGGTAATACACAAAGCAGGGACGGCGGAAATGCAAACGGTACGGTGTACGTCCGCCATCGCTTACCAGGTAAAAGCCCAATTCTCCGTTACCGCCTTCCACGCTGTTATACACTTCACCGGCAGGTATTTCGGTTTCACCCATAATGATCTTGAAGTGATAGATCAGCGCTTCCATTTTGGTATAAACATCAGCCTTTTCAGGCAGGTAATACTCAGGCACGTCAGCATGATACACATCTGCTTCAGTTCCTTTGAACTCCTGTACTTTCTGGTAGGCCTGCTCCAGTATGCTGAGGCTTTCCCACATTTCTTTTTCCCTTACCAGCCAGCGGTCATAATTATCACCGGTCGTTCCTACCGGTATATTGAACTGAAAATCTTCATAAGAACTGTATGGCGTATGCACCCTTACATCATAATCCACTCCCGCTGCCCGAAGGTTGGGCCCGGTAAACCCATAGTTCAGCGCCCTTTCAGCACTGATAGCGCCTGTACCCATGGTACGCTCCATAAAAATGCGGTTGCGCTGAAACAGGTTCTCAAATTCTTTCAGCACCCTGGGGTATTCTTTCAAAAACTTTTCGAGTTTCTGGAATGCGATATCATTGAAGTTTCTTTCAAACCCGCCGATACGGCCAATGTTAGTGGTAAGACGGGCGCCACACACCTCTTCGTAAATTTCATAAATAAGTTCCCGGTACTGCATCACATACAGAAAACCAGTATAGGCCCCGGCATCCACCCCTACAATTGAATTACAAATAAGGTGGTCAGAAATCCTTGCCAGCTCCATGATGATCACCCGCAGGTAATCCACCCGCTTGGGCGTTTTCACTCCCAGCAGTTTTTCGCAGGTAAGATGCCATCCCATGTTATTAATGGGTGATGAGCAATAGTTAAGCCTGTCAGTAAGCGTGGTGATCTGGGCAAGCGGTCTTCTTTCTGCCAGTTTCTCAAAGGCCCGGTGAATGTATCCAATCGTTTGCTCTGTCGAAACCACTCTTTCGCCATCCAGTTCCAGGATGTTTTGCATCACACCATGGGTGGCCGGGTGCGTAGGACCCAGGTTCAGCGTGGTGGTGGTTTTCTCTATCGAGCCTTCCGGTAATCTTATATGTTCGTGTTCAGTCATTCAATTCAATTTGTGAGATTGCAGTATCACCCTCGTCCAAACATTTCATCATCTTTATCAATCCTCGTCTGGTCTTCCAGCGGAAATTCCTTGCGCAGCGGGAAATAATCCATCTCTTCCACATTAAGTATCCGCTTGAGGTTAGGGTGGCCAACAAAGTTCACCCCAAGAAAATCATAGGTTTCCCGTTCCATCCAGTTGGCCGCCGAAAACAGCCCGGTGGCGGTGTATATATCAGGCTTATTAATATCTGTATAGACTTTGAAACGAAGGCGCACATTGTCAGTCATGTTGTGCAGATGGTACACCACTGCCAGTTCATGGCCTTTTTTATCGGGATAGTGTACACCGGTGAGGTCGGTGAGAAAGCGGAACCTCAGCTCTTCATCATCATACAGGAAGTTGAGCACTTTCAGATTCAGTTCCTTTGGCGCTTCAAAAGTGAGCATACCATACGGTTCATCAAATGCTGTAAGCTGATCGCCAAACTTTTCGGTCAGTCTTGCTTTTATCGTTTCGTTAGTTAAGGCCATTTTCAAATTATTCGAAATTTAGCTTCCCGGTCCATCAGACCCTGAATGCCTTACTGTATCCCATAGCTTTCAAGCAGCGCTTTATACTGCGGGCTGTTTCTGCGCCTGAGACTCTCTTTTTCCACCAGGCTCTGTATTTTCAACACCCCATCTATGATGGCTTCCGGCCGGGGCGGGCAACCGGGCACATACACATCAACCGGTATCACCTGGTCAATACCCTGCAACACGCTGTAGGTATCAAAGATTCCGCCGCTGCTGGCACAGGCACCTACGGCCATCACCCAGCGGGGTTCTGCCATTTGCAGGTACACCTGTTTCAGCACAGGGCCCATCTTTTTGGCAATGGTGCCCATTACCATCAGCAGGTCGCATTGTCTTGGAGAAAAACCCACCCTTTCTGAACCAAAACGGGCCAGGTCATAATGAGAGCCCATAGTGGCCATGAACTCAATACCACAACAGGAAGTGGCAAAAGGCAACGGCCATATTGAATTCTTTCTGGCCAGGCCGATAGCCCAGTTCAGTTTTGTGGCAAAAAAACCCTCGCCCTGGTGCCCTTCAGGCATTTCGGCGATACTGATATCTGCCTCAAGGGGTTTATTGATCAGATTATATGAAACCGGACGAGCCATTAGTCAAAATTTATCATTAAGAATCAAAAATTGCCGTACTATCTGATAACCGCTGAGGCCATCCCGGAGTTCAGGAATTATTAATTATTAATTTTTCATTATTCATTACCCTCAGTCTTCCCATTTCAGGGCGCCTCTTTTCAGGATATATATAAATCCGCACAGGAAAAAGCCCACAAACATCAATACTGCCCAAAATCCGTTCCAGCCAAGCCCGCTGAAGTTTACAGCGTATGGGTAAAAAAAGATTACCTCCACATCCAGCAATACAAAGAGGATGGCTGTAAGAAAATACTTGATCGCCATAGGCTGGCGGGCATCCCCATGACTTTCAATACCGCTGGCAAAGTTTTGGAGCTTATCGGAGGTCCTCCTCTTTGGGCCCAGTAAATGCGTAACAACCATCAGGAATGCTACCAAACCCACCGCCAAAAACACCTGGATGGCCACAGGCAGGTAAGATACAGCGCCTGAACTGTCGGGATTAATTTGAAGAAAATAGATCATAGGCCTTATTCGTGGGCAAAAATAAGGCGGTACTGTGAAAATACCTTAACTAAAAATAAGGCCGCTGCTTCATTTTCAGACCGCTGCAGGGATACGTATTAAAGAAAAATCCCCCGCCGGTTAAAGCAGGGGACTTTCATTGTAAAAAGAAGAAAACCGAGTTCTTATTTCTTTACAGCGGCAGTTTTTGCTGCCGTTGTTTTTGCCTTGGCTTTTGTGGTAGTGGTCTTACCGGTTGCCGCCTTAGGGGCAGGGGTTGGAGAAGTACTCTTGGGAGCGGCTCCGCCGGTACTGCCGGTGGCAGGTCTTGCAGCCGGCATCTTTTCCAATTGTTTGATATTATTCAGAATTGCTTCATTGGTGGGATCAAATACCAGCATTTTCTTCAGGTATTCTACCGCCTTCACCTTATCCTTTGCAATATTGGCATAATACTGTGCAAGATATCCGGCCGTGCTCAGGATTGACTTCTTGTTCTTGGCTGTATCTTTCTCCAGTACTTCCAGGTACCTGGTTGCAAAAGGCACTGCCAGACCTTTTTCCATAGTGGTATCCTTCAAACGGGCTATCTGGAATTTCATCTGCCAGCCATAGGTTTCTTCAGGCCACTTTTGGATATAAGTGTCAAACATCAGGTCCGATTTATCAAGGTTATTACCCTGGTAATAGGCAAGACCCGCATCAAAATAATCACGCTGACCAGACTTGTCACCCTTCAGCTTTATGATCTCCGAGCGAAGGTCTCCCTCACGGATGCGGTCACCGGCAGCTTTGAACGCTTCAGCGCCTTTCTTAAGAAAATCGATCTTGGAAGTAAGAACAGAATCCAGTTCAGCACCCTTGATATACACATTGTATATTTCATCAGGTGTGCCGCCAGACTTTGAAAGAATATCTGCAAGGAGTTTATAATCACCGGAAGTTTGCTCTTCCTTCTTTTCTCTCCTCAAAAACCAATCCATATACTTTTTGGCATTCGTATAATCACTTTTCTGGAAATAGGCATCGGCAAGCAGTTTGAGCACCTTGGGTTTGGTCTTCTCACCCATGGCAGCTACCACTTTTTCAGCTCTTGTAGTGGCACAGTTGAAATCCTTATTGGCCCAGCACAATTGTGCATACAGGTGCTCATGCTGAATATCTTCATCTGAATTGGCAATGTATTTATTCAGTTGCTGTTCGGCATCACTGAACTTTGCCCTGAAGAAATAGTAGTAAAACAGTTCATAATAGGCAGGCGCAAATCTGGCATCCCGCTTTATAGCATCATTCAGGTACTCCAGCACCAGGTCCCAGTTCTTTTGCGATTCAAATAAAAGAGCAAGACGAAGACTGGCTACTGCAAAGGAAGGATCGATATCCAGTGCTTTCTTATACGTTTGAAACGCTTCGCCACCACCTTCACCGGGCCTGGCCTTTCTGAAAGCATTACCCAGTTGCAGCAAAGTTTCTGTATTCCTGTCAGCTTTCTCGGCTGCCAGTTTCAGTTTTTCAATGGCATAATTAAAATCACCGGATTTGGCATCCACATTGGCACGGCCAACTGCAGTAAGCACCACAGGGTCTGGTCCCTTCTTAGCATTCGTGGTGGCAGCAGTAAGAGCTGATTCAAATTTCTGACGGGCATCATTCGTTTTATTATCCAGCAGGTCGGCATGACCAAGACCTACAAGGATCAGCGGGGCACTGCCATTTGTGGCCAATGCCTTATCGTACAACTGGCGTGCTTTCGCATTATCATCCATGTCGAAGTAGGTTTGCCCCAGCCAATATATTGCTTCGATGTTATTTGGATTGGTGGCAAGTAATTTTTCAAATACAGCGGTTGCACTTTTGAACCGGTCAGCATACAGGTGGTTCATACCTTCCTGTATTGTTTGCGCCTTCAGTCCCGATATAAACATCAGTCCTGCGGCTAAAGCTGTTAAAATGGTTTTCTTCATTTTCTTTTCTTCTTTTATTGATTGTAAATATAACTACTTTGGTTACTCCTTCAGCCTTACCGGCCTGATGCCGAAATTCTTTTGCGCCGGCATGAGGTAAGACCTTCTGAAAATCATCTGACCAATCTCTCCGCTCATAAAGTTTGCAAATCCCGTTCCAAGTCCTCTGTGCTTTTCTTTCAGTATATAAACCAAATCCCGTACCATCGGGTACCGCTTGAGGTAAATATTCGCCTGGTAAGCTTTAACAAAAGCCCCCGAAATATCTGTCGCCTCAAGATTTACCACTTTAACTTTTTTCAAAAAACTGATCTGTGCCGTATCCTCATGATTACCTATCCATTCCACACCGATAAAACCTATCACTCCCGGATTCTTCGATACATAATCTATCACACCTTCACTTGAACGGGCTGCCATCGCCTCCTTCGTCAGGCTGTCGCCACGCAGCACTGAATCGATGACAAATCGTACCGTACTGGTTGCTTTTACCCCGTCGAACACAGGAATTAACTTTTTCTTATACCGTCCCGTCAGTATCTGTTTTATGTCATCCATCCTCAAAATCGTGTCTGTTGAAGACGGATGAACGATCACAGCTATTCCATCCCAGGCAATTACCATACTTTTCAATCCAACCCGGAACGAATCAGCTACAAACTCATTCTCCTCAGGACTGCTCTTCCGTGTGGCTATAACCATTCTTATGCTGTCAACCAGCAGGTCTTTCAGGCACTCCGCTTCCGGTTTGTAATCAATAATGATATTTGTTCCGGGGTGATTGGCTTCATACACCTGCACATGCTCATCAATAACCGGTTTGAAAGACTCATCCGCACTTACATGGATTGTTCCCCTGTACGGTGTGTCAGACAAATCCTTCTCCTGTTCTTTATACGATTTGCAGGACAGAAAGCACATTAAAAGGAAACAGTATGCAATACCGGTAACCAAAGCCTGCCTCATGATACGATTGTTCTTCAGTTAAAATATTTTTTTTGATACCCGCGGTAAATACGCCAGCTTCCGTAAAGCAGGCATAACCCGCCGAAGATTTTCTCCAGCATATCAGGCTCACCCAGTTTTTCATTTATCGGATTATCACCCAGCTTTGACCGGAAAAAAAAGAATAAACCCAGCAGTAAAATAATGAGGCCCATTGCATAATCTTTGATGGACCTCATCGAAGCAATTTGCTTCTTCTTCTTCTTTTCGTATTCTTCAAACATCGTTATTTTTTCAGGGCTGGAAAATTATTGAAATTTATCCTTCCAGCCCGATAAATGTTACAGGCAGCACATAACTTACCGGAACATTTATCCCGTTCTGTATGGCCGGTATCCACCTCGGCATTTTCTTCACCACCCTTAGCACTTCATTATCAAATGAATTACCCCCGCTCGTAAGTATCTCAAAGCCATTTACCGAGCCATCCTTTTCCACCTTAAACCTCACCTTCACCACTTTCATTTCACCAGAAGAAAGTTCCTCAGGCGTGGTGAGATAACGTGCCAGGAATCGCTGCAGGGCTGCCTGCCCGCCGGGAAACTCCGGCTCTTTTTCCTGCACCACAAACTCCTGTTCAGGTATGGAAGGACCACCATTTCCATTGCCATTATTTTCCCGGGGGCCTTCCGGCGTTACCACCGCTTTTCCATTATCCTTTTCACCCGCCTTTGTTTTATCAGAAATAACAGCCTCACCTATGTTTTCAACAGGCGGCATCGGTGTTTTAACCGTTTCCTTTATCACCGGTGTGGTATACTTGATCTCTGCCACTTTTGATACCACCGGGGCAGCAGTTTTTACTTTCGCCACAGGTTGTTTCTTTTCCGGCACTTTGGGTTTCTCAGGTTCCTTCGGTTTTTCCGGGGGCAATACATATTCCTTTATCACCATTCCCCCTTTGTCCCGGCTGACAGTACTGGTGTTTTCTTTACTGCCCATCCTGACACCAGCAATGAGCAAGGCTATTATTGTTACGCCGGCTCCGAGAGCCAGCAGAAGACGTTTGTTATAGCTATGCCTCAGTTCGTAAGCGCCATAATCTTTATTACGGTTCTCGAAAACAATGTCGAGTAAACTGGCCCGCATAATGTCACTGTTTGTCATGGTAGTGTGTTTGAAAATTAGATGCATGCACGATTCTGAATCCATAATATACAAACAGCAGCCATCGTCACCAGCCGGTAAAACAGCCGGGGCTCTCCGTTCAGCCGCTCATAGCTTAACAGTATATTTGCACTATGAAGATTTTAATGGTTTGCCTCGGCAATATCTGCCGGAGCCCGCTGGCAGAAGGAATACTCCAGGACAAAGCTTTTAAAGCCGGACTCACCTGGAGTGTGGAAAGTGCCGGTACAAACAGGTACCATACCGGCGATGGACCGCACCCTCTTTCACAAAAGGTGGCAAAATTGAACGGCATTGACCTCAGCCACCAACGGGCAAGAACCATTACCGGAGACGACTTCACCACATTCGATAAAATATACGCCCTCGCTGCTGATGTGAAGGAAGATATGAAAAGGATTGCCGGTAAAAAATATGATGCCGCTAAGGTTGATCTATTAATGAACGAAGTATACCCCGGTCAAAACATGGACGTACCCGATCCCTATTACGGAACAGAAGCCGGCTATCATAAAGTATACAGCATGATCGCGGAAGCCTGTGATGCCATCATTGATAAATACGCAACACAACTTTCCGGTAATATCATTAAAGCAGCAAGCCTGAACCAATAACATTACAACCCAACTAACCGAACATACCTCCCATCATTATGAACAAACCCACATTACCGCAAGGAACAAGGGATTTCAGCCCTGACGTGGTCCGCAAGCGGAACTATATATTCAGCATTATCAAAAATGTATTTGAACTGTACGGCTTCCAGCCACTGGAAACTCCCGCCATGGAAAACCTGGATACCCTGATGGGAAAATATGGTGAAGAAGGAGATAAACTGATATTCAAAATACTGAACAACGGGCTCGATAATCCGGAAAAAGAATCAGCCTCCAGGGAAGCTTTTGAAAAAATACTGCAGGGCAAAAACACAACCGCCATTACAGAAAGAGCACTGCGCTACGATCTTACCATCCCCTTTGCCCGCTTCGTGGCAATGAATCACAACAAGCTGGCCTTCCCCTTCAAACGCTACCAGCTACAACCCGTATGGAGAGCCGACCGGCCCCAGCGGGGACGATACCGTGAGTTCTGTCAATGCGATGCAGATGTGGTGGGAAGCAACTCCCTGCTGAATGAAGTGGAACTGACCAATATTTACCTCGATGTATTCGACAAACTGAAAATAAGCACTGAAGTAAGGATCAACAACCGTAAAATACTCCAGGCGCTGGCAGAAATTTGCGGCGGCACCGATAGAATGACCACCATTACCACAGCCATTGACAAACTGGATAAGATCGGCCTGGATAAAGTAAAAGAAGAACTCAGTGCAAAAGGACTTACAACTGATCAAATCAATACGATTGACAACTACCTGTCAATTGCCCGCTATTCAGGCGATAACGAATCAATCTTAACTGAACTCAGCAAACTGTTTGCAGCCAATGAAAACGGTACACAGGGCCTGAATGAAATACGTTACATTCTTGATAATACCAGTCAACTGGCTTTCAGCGGCAAAGTGTACATCGATCCCACGCTGGCAAGAGGATTGAACTACTACACCGGAACCATCTTTGAGGTAAAAGCAGCAGACGTGGCCATCGGCAGTATCGGCGGTGGCGGCCGCTATGATGATCTCACCGGCCTGTTCGGCGTTTCGGGCATACCCGGCGTGGGCATTTCTTTCGGGGTCGACAGGATATATGATGTAATGGAGGAACTGAAACTCTTTCCGGAAGACATTCACATCGGTACCCAGGTGCTCTTCTTCAACCTCGGTGAAAAAGAAAGCCAAAAAGCATTCAGCCTTGCACAGCAACTACGGCAAAATGGTATCCGCTGCGAAGTATATCATGAACAAACAAAGTTTGACAAACAATTCAAATACGCCGAAAAGAAAAACATCCCCTACGTGGTGATAATAGGCGAAACGGAACTGAAACAGTCGCTCTGCAACGTAAAAAACCTGGCGACAGGCGAACAGCAAACGCTCAGTCACACCGATTTACTAACACATAAATTTTAGCATGAAAACAAAACTCACCTTCCTGTCTGCCTTACTCCTGTTTGCCACATGGGCAGGGGCACAAAACAGCCTGTTAATGAAGTACCTGCCATCCGGGGTAAACACGGTGGTAACCTTCAGCCCGCTGAAACTTGCCTCCAAAATACCCGGCGAAACCTTCCGGCAAAGCGCCATGTACCGGGAACTGATGAAAAATGATAAAGGAGAGATACGGGCTTTCCTGTCTGATCCTTCCATATCCGGAATTGACTTATCTGCCGGCCTTTTCATATTAATCACCACCGACACCACATCGGCCTACCCCGGTGCCATGGTAAGCATGATGGGCGTGCTGAAAAATGAAGCGCTGTTTTCGCTGATGGTCAGCAAACTAAAAGGCGAAGATGATTCGTTGAGAACCTATGGCACCAACAGGATGATGCTGACTGAAACATCCAAACCGGCAATAGCATGGAATGATGAAATATTTGTGATGACCAATGGCCGTACTGCAGATATGCGGATGCAATTGATGACTATATTTTCTGATACAACAGACCAAAGAACGTATGAAGACAGAATGCGGGAGTTCAACGAAACCATTTTGAAGTCGAAGCGGGATCACTGTTTTGAACTCCTTACCCCGAAAAATATAAACCAGCACGGGCATAATGAACGCCTCAACGAAATGTTCAACGCAACCGGGGATATCAAAATATGGAGCAATGAAGGAGGCATCTCACAAAGCATGCTGAAAAGACTGCCTGCACAAATTTTACCCATGATGGCCAAATTAAAAGCAGCCACCGGGAATGAAAAAATAACACTTGTAAATTTTGAAAACGGAAAGATCAGCAGCGCCACTAAGGCATACCCCGGCAAAGCAATGGCAGCCGCACATGAAAAATACCCTTCTGGCCCGGTAAACACCAGCCTGCTTCAGCAATTGCCGGCCGGAAGCACACTGTTAGGTGCAATGGCATTCAGCACAAACCCCGGCCTTGGCAAGGAAATGATGCAGCAAAGCGGCCTCAGCGAACTGCTCGACAGCCTGAAAGATAAGATCCCGTTCGATACAGACCTGCTCACTTCCAGCTTTGGCAGCGATGGCCTTTTTGCTTTGCTCAAAACACCGGCAAAAGAAATGACCGTTTCGGAAAACGAAGATGAAAGATCTCTGAGATTATTTGATGGCCTTGATTTTATCGTGGCCATACCAATTAAGGATAAAGAAAAATTTGAGCGGCTGAAAAGCGCTATGTCGCACATGCTGGACTCACTTAAAGAAACCGAAGCCGGAGAGAAATACCTCGCCGGGTTTAAACCTGCTGTTAAATACAATGATAAACTCTTTGTTCTTTCCATGAAAGAGGAAACAGCAGCCGCTTACCTCAACAATCCCGCCACCACAGCTGTACCGGCCTGGGCCACCCCGCATATTGCCAGCCCCATGATCGGCATGTTGAATTTCAGGGAATTCTTAACGATGATGCTGCGAAAAGAAATGCAGGAAATAGAAGAAAGTGGGGCAGAAGACGGAATAAAGAAAATGACAGGCATACTTGATAAAATCGTTTTCAGCGGTGGTAATTACAACAATGGCGCAATGATCAGCAATATGGAAATGCTTTTCGGCAATCCGGACAAAAATGCCATGGAACAATTATTCGACCTGCTGAATTTAAGCCTTGAACAGTCTGAAAACAGGAAAAGAAGATATGAAAATGATGGACCACCTCCGGCCGAAGAAAAAATTGAAATGGCTGTACCCGACCCGAAAGACAAAAATGCTCCCAGGATCGTGCGAGACACCGATGTGAAAGTAGAAATAGTTGAAATAAAACAGGAAGAAACCATACCACCGCCGCCACCGCCACCCCCACCGGTAAAACCAGAAGTAAAAAAGAAGACAACAACCGTAAAGAAAAAGAACTGACCTGATCTTTTCAATAGAAAGACCCGCAATCCGGCTGGATTGCGGGTCTTTTATTTATTGCAATTTCCTGTTATTTAATATACCGGCCTGAACACCACACGGGGAATAAATGCTGCTTCAGACTTTGTGCCTTCCATATTTACATCCTGTACCTGCACCTGCACGCCTGTCACTTTACCCTCCGTGCTTCTTTTAAAGGTGGCCGTTCCGCCGTAAGCCACCACTTCAAACACATCTTTTGTATCCGTCTTCTTCAGTTCAGAGTTACCGATCGCAGAATTGGCGCTCAGTACGCCGTTCTCAAGCACTACGCTTATCTCAGTAACAGGACTGCCGTCAGGAAATTTATATTTACCAGTGTATTCCTGGTTTGGATCTGTCTGCGCATTTATGGCAGAAAAAAGAAGAAGGGTAATGGCTGATAATAATATTTTTCTCATGTTATGTGGTTTTTTTACTCAAACGAAATTACCAGAAAAAAGTTACCAAATTATGATCTAAAGGTTTTCATATATCACGGCAGCGCCCTGTCCCACACCAATACACATGGTGGCAAGCCCGTATTTGCCGCCTCTGCGCCGCAGTTCATGCAGCAAACTGGTGGATATCCTCACCCCGCTGCACCCCAGCGGATGACCAATGGCAATAGCACCTCCGTTCACGTTTACCCTGGCAGCATCCAGCCCCAGGTCACGGATACAGGCAATGGACTGCGAGGCAAATGCCTCATTCAGTTCCGCCAGGTCAATATCCGCAATGGAAAGTCCTGCCCTTTGCAAAGCTTTCGTTGTTGCCGGCACCGGCCCGATACCCATTACCGCCGGATCAACCCCCGCCACCGCCATCGCCACCACCCTCGCCATGGGCTGCAGCTCATACTTCTTTACTGCCTCCTCACTGGCCAGCAGCATGGCAGCAGCGCCATCATTAATGCCCGAAGAGTTGCCGGCCGTCACGGTACCATCCTTTATAAAAGCTGGTTTAAGGGCAGCCAGCTTTTCCAACGAGGTCTCCCTCGGATGCTCATCCTCCACCACCCAGCTTACAAGTCCTTTGTTTACCAATTCCACAGCCGCTATCTCATCAGCCCATTTATCTGCCGCTTTTGCCGCCGCATATTTTTGCTGGGAAGCCAGGGCAAATGCATCCTGCTCCTGCCGGGAAATATTCCATTGCCGGGCAACATTCTCCGCCGTCTCGCCCATGGTATAAGGATGATACAGAGCCGCCAGTTGCTTATTGATAAAACGCCACCCCATCGTGGTATCAAACACCTCGGCCGACCGTGAAAAAGCTTCACTGGCTTTTGGCATTACAAAAGGCGCCCTCGTCATGCTTTCCACCCCGCAGGCAATCACCAGTTCCGCATCACCGCACATTACCTGCCGGGAGGCATCCATCACCGCCTGCAGCCCCGATGCACAAAGCCTGTTTACGGTATTACCGGCCACTGTTACCGGTAATCCCGCCAGCAATGCCGCCATCCTGGCCACATTACGGTTGTCCTCACCGGCCTGGTTGGCCGCACCGGCAATCACATCTTCAATAGCATTCACATCCACCGAAGGATTTCTTTCCGTTATTGCCCTGATTACATGCGCTAGCAGGTCGTCAGGCCGCACACCACTCAGCGCACCTCCGTATTTACCCACTGGTGTTCTTACAGCATCAACTATATAGGCAGCTTTCATTTGTTCAGTTTATCGGGCAAATATCCGCTAATTCATTTAATCGCTGAATTGGTGGCTATCTTTGCCAAATGGCAAACACGGCGCTGAAGAACATACGGCATCTTTCACTGGAAGAAATAGAACGCTATTTTGAAGAACTGGGCGAAAAAAAATTCCGGGCCCGCCAGGTATATGAATGGCTGTGGCTCAAAAATGCCATGAGCTTTGCCGACATGACCAACCTCAGCAAAGACCTGCGCCAGAAACTGGGCGAAACCTTTGTATTACCGGCACTCACCATCAATACCGTACAACATTCGGAAGATGGTACCATAAAATCCCGCTTTCAAACACATGATGGCCATTTTGTGGAAGGCGTGATGATACCCACTACTTCCCGGTTCACCGCCTGCGTTTCCTCGCAGATCGGCTGCTCCTTAAGCTGTAAGTTTTGCGCCACCGGCTATATTGACCGCAAAAGAAACCTTGAATTCGATGAGATATTCGACCAGGTGGCCCTTATCAACCGCCAATGTGAAGAAGCACATGGCAAAAAACTCAGCAATATCGTATTCATGGGTATGGGTGAACCCCTGCTCAACTATAAGAACGTATTAAAAGCCATCGAAAAGATCACCTCTCCCAATGCCATGGCCATGAGCCCGAAAAGGATCACGGTATCCACCGCCGGTGTGGCAAAAGGCATCAGGCAACTGGGCGATAATAAGGTGAAATTTAAACTGGCACTTTCCCTGCACGCCGCCAACGATGCAAAAAGGCATGAGATAATGCCCATCAACGACAGTAATAATATAAAGTCGCTGGTGGATGCTCTCAATTATTTTTATAAACAAACCGGCAACGAGATCACATTTGAGTACATTCTCTTCAACAATTTCAACGATAGCCTGCAGGATGCAGATGAACTGATCAAAATTTACCGGCAGGTACCGGCCGACCTTATCAATATAATAGAATACAACCCCATAGATTTTGCCCGCTTCGAAAAACCCGATGAAATGAAAGTGCAGGCCTTCATGCAATACCTCGAAAAGCACCGGGTAAATGTCCGCCTCCGCCGCAGCCGCGGAAAAGATATAGATGCCGCCTGTGGTCAGTTGGCCAATAAATAACCGGATATGCCATTCTTCCGGTAAACCCATACCATTGCCCGTTTACCAGGCAGGTAACAGCGTACCAACTCCGTGCTGACAGCGTGGCAACACCGTGGTAACAGGTATATACTTTCGTTTATCCTTCGTTCATCTTTCGTTCATTCTTCGTTCACCTTTCGAATAAAAGCAGGTGAATATTCCTTTTTGTAAAACCTCAGCCCCTCCCCTACCCCACCGTTTTTGCCAGCCGCCACTCAACAGCAAGTATGCCCATTTACGAAGATTTTCCTACTTCCGTTAAACCCATGGGCACTGCCCCGGTCTGAAAACCGTTAACATTTTTACCCAAAAGTCCTGGCGAAGGTTTGACATAAACCGGGCGTCTAAAAACAAAAGCAAAAAGATGAAAAAAATAATCGTATCAGCACTGGCAATAGCAATGGTTGCTGCCGTGCAGGCACAGGAAATTCCTGAGCGGAGATCAGATAAACCCAACCCGGAGCACCGGATGCATCATAAAGGCAGAGGAGGTCATGGCCGGGGAGAAATGATGAAACAACTCAACCTTACCGATGCCCAAAAAGAACAGTTCAAAACCCAGCGGGAGGAATTCCGGAAGAAAATGGAAGAATTGAAAAAGAATGACAACATTACCGTGAAGGAATGGAAAAGCAAAATGGAAAGCCTCCGCAAAGAACAAAAAGCAAAAATGGATGGCATCCTCACCAAAGAGCAAAAAGAACAACTCGAAAAAGCAAAGGCCGACAAGAAGGTGAAAATGGATCAGATGAGAAAGCAACATGGTGAAAAAATGAAAACACAGCTCGGCCTCACTGATGAGCAATCTGCCAAACTGGAAAAACAACGCTCCGATACCGAAGCTAAAATGAAGACCATCAGGGAAGATAAAAACCTGACCGATGAACAAAAGAAAGAAAAGGTAAAGGAACTGATGAAACAACGCAAGGAAAACATGAAGTCTGTACTGACCGAAGAGCAAATGAAAAAACTCAAAGAAAGTAAGAAACATCATGGCCCGGGCATGAAAAAGAAACCCGAAGAAAAGAAGGAAACCATCTAAAGAACATAAACCCCTGAAACTGGCAGCCCCGTTTTGCAGCAGCAAACGGGGCTTTTTATTGCCCGCTGGTAATACGTATCTTCGCCGGGATTACCGTTGTAAAACAGTATAATTTATCTCCATGAACAAAAAACCCGGCCACAACTTCGCCAAGTTTGCCAGAAAAAAGAGCAATGCTGCCATCAAAGAAGAATTTAAGCAGCAAAAAAGAAAAGTAAAGAAAGAACGGGAAGAGTATTTTGAAAAGAAAAAAGCCGCCGCCCGTGCCGCCCGCCCGATAACCGGTTTTGGAAGAAATAACCCTCCCCAACAGACAGCACCGGCTCCTGTTATCAGCAGACCTGTGGATACAGGCCAGATGCCCCTGAACAAATTCATTGCCCACGCTGGTGTGGCAGCAAGAAGGGAGGCAGCAGAAATGGTGAAGAAAGGACTGGTGAAGGTAAACGGCCAGGTTGTTTCAGAACCGGGCCACAAAGTGTCTGCATCAGATGAAATACGGGTAAACAATAAGAAGATATTCCTGGCAAAGAATCTTGTTTATATATTATTAAACAAACCCAAAGACTTTATCACCACAACAGATGATCCGCAAAAGAGAAAAACCGTTCTGGATATCATCAGCAGTACGGTGAAGGAAAGAGTTTATCCCGTGGGACGATTGGACAGAAATACATCCGGCGTATTGCTGCTTACCAATGATGGCGAACTGGCACAAAAACTGACCCACCCCAGCAATGAAGTAAGGAAACTATACCATGTAACCCTCGACCGGCCACTCGATAAAAAAGACTTTGATAAAATACTCGCCGGCGTAACGCTGGAAGATGGCCCCGCCACCGTGGATGTACTGGCCTACGCCGACAGCAAAGACAAAAGCCAGGTGGGTGTGGAAATACACAGCGGAAAGAACAGGATCGTTCGCCGCATTTTTGAGTCGGTGGGTTATGATGTAAAAGGCCTTGACCGGGTAATGTTTGCAGGCCTTACCAAGAAAAATGTGGACAGGGGTAAATTCCGCTACCTCACCGAAAAGGAAATACGCAACCTCAAATACTTCGGTAAAGGAAAATAATACCGAACCCTTCCGTTTACATTTACCTCCCTGCATGAAACTACAGGATATCATAATTGCTGAAACAGAAAACTGGGTGGCGCTGAATAAACCATCAGGGTTATTGTCCATTCCAGACCGGGAAGGGAAGGAAGAATCGTTGAAAAAACTTTTACAGGTACGGTATGAAAAGATATTTACCGTACACCGGATAGACAGGGATACCAGCGGACTGATCATCTTTGCCCGTAATGAAGAAGCACATAAGTTCCTTTCCAAACAATTTGAAGGCAGGCAGACCATAAAAATATATACCGGCCTTGTGCTGGGATCTCTCACGGAAAAAGAAGGTTCCATCAATTCCCCCATAGCAGAACATCCGGCTCAAAATGGCACCATGATCATTCACCGCAATGGAAAGGAAGCACTGACTGATTATATTGTCATAGAAGATTTTGGCATTTACAGCCTCTTAGAATTTCGTATCCATACCGGCCGCACTCACCAGATTCGGATACACATGAAAGAAAAAGGGCACCCCATTGTATGCGACCCGCTGTATGGGGATGGTAAGCCGGTACTTATTTCAGCGCTGAAGAAAAAATACAACCTGTCGAAAAAGGAAGAGGAAGAAAAACCTATCCTCGGCCGGCTTGCACTGCATTCATACCGCCTGTCTTTTAAAGACCTCGATGGACAAACAAAGGAAGTAGAAGCTGCAATGTACAAGGATATGCGGGCCACAATACAACAACTGGAAAAAAGGACCGTCAGGAAAAACTGATCAGCACTTATCCAGCGCCTGTAATATATCCCCCAGGATATCTTCAATATGCTCAAGCCCGGCAGAAATACGGATAAGTCCCGGTGTAATGCCAACTGCCCGCCGCTCAGCATCTGTGAGTTTTGAGTGAGTGGTTGATGCCGGATGTGATGCGATGGTACGGCTGTCGCCAAGGTTATTGGTCATGGAGATCATTTGCAATGCATTCAGAAATGCACGGCCGCTTTCAATACCGCCTTTCAGTTCAAATGTAACAATACCTCCTCCGTTACTCATCTGGCTTTTTGCAATAGCATACTGCGGGTGCGAAGGAAGAAATGGATACCGCACCGAACTGATCTTTGCATGATCCTGCAAGCGTAGCGCAATAGCGGCTGCATTTTCAGCATGCTTCTCCATCCGGATAAATAATGTTTCAAGGCTTTTCGACAACACCCAGGCATTGAACGGACTCATAGAGGGTCCTGTATTCCTGATAAAAAGATACAGCGGGTGTATCAGTTCTTTCCGGCCAACGATCACACCACCCAGCACCCGGCCCTGCCCGTCAATGAACTTGGTGGCAGAGTGTAGCACCAGGTCGGCACCAAAACTGATAGGTTGTTGCACAGCAGGTGTGGCAAAACAATTGTCCACAACAAAAAGAATGTTATTCTCTTTACACAGATCAGCCACATACCTGATATCAATAATATTCAGCCCGGGATTGGAAGGCGTTTCCACATACAGCATTTTTGTTTCCGGTCTTATCAGCGAAGCGATATCACCCGGTTTATCCATATCAAAATAAGAATAATCAATCCCCCACTTGGGCAGGTACTTCGTCAGTATTGTATGGGTAGAACCAAATACAGCCGAGGCAGAAATGATATGATCGCCTTTTGAAAGGAAGGTCATAAAGGTGGCAAACACAGCCGCCATGCCGGTACCGGTAGCCACACCATCTTCTGCTCCTTCCAGCGCCGTTATCTTATCAATAAATTCATCCACAGAAGGATTGGAGAAACGGGTGTAGATATTCACCTCCGGCGACTCTGCAGCAAAGGCGGCAGCCATATCCTCGGCTGAATCGTACGTAAAGCTGCTGGTAAGAAAAAGCGGGGTGGAGTGTTCTTTCTGGGCCGTTTTATCGGTTTGAATACGTACAGCCTTTGTTTCAGGTCTTGGTTTTGCCATTGCGGATAAAATTATCAGGCTGTAAAGATACGCTCCAGATGATGGCGTGATGCAGGTTATTTCGCTTTCAGCCTCACTATTATCTGCTGGCGGGTATCAGTAATACTTATTCTGCCGGTATGATATTGCTGGTGTTCGGCTGTAACAGTAACAGGCGTTTTTTGGGAAGTGGTAATTTTAAACACACCATTGTCTTTTGTAAGCGCCTCCTCTTCTCCCGCCACTACATATACAAGTGCTCCTTTTATGGGTTTACCGGTTTGTGCAGACAAAACTGTTCCTTGTATTGTTGTCAGACTTCTCTCACTCTTTAAACCTGATAAAAGTAAAATGAGCGCACCAACAGTGCATAAAATTTCCCTGTTCAATGTATGCTTACTTTTCATATAAGTAGGAGTAATATTTTTCACCTATCGTTTTATAGAACAATAATATTGCCATTCCCATGCATATCATAATAATTGCAAAATTAAAAGCCGGAAAGTATAACCATGCAAGACTACCAGCAACTATTGCCCTTGCGAATTCCAGGTGAAATATCCATTTTCGTTGTTCAAGCATACTGCCGGTATTAATTACGCTTAGAAGGATAAAAACAGAAACAGCAAACAACTTATTTCCTGTCAGGTAATACTCAAAAAGTATTGTCAAAAACAATAAGATTAAAGTTATAACAGTCTGACATGTTATATAACCGAGCAGCGCTTTCGAATATGTTAAATTCTGCTGCCTGAAAGATAGTTTTCGTTCCAGGGCTGCCCTGATTCCCGGATCGATATCATCCGGAGATCCGAATATCACCCGCCATTTAGCCCTTACTCCTCTTGCCCTTTTAAAAGCCACCAACATTTCCAGCATAAAATGAAAATGCTGCCACAAAAAACTATGGCTGCCAAGTGGTTTGGTAAGACCATAGACAGGTTTTTCATCCTCCTTCGCGAAAGTGCCAAAAATCTTATCCCATATGATTAATACATCCCCGTAATTTTTGTCGAGATAACGGGGATTACTGCTGTGGTGTACACGATGATGTGATGGTGTAACCAAAAAATACTCCAGCCATCCTAATTTTCCTACAAGCTGTGTATGTGTAAAAAAAGGATAGGCGCCGTGTACAAGAAGTAAAATCATTATCATTTGAGGGGGAAATCCTATCAAGGGAAGGATGGCCCAAAAGAGGCACCTTGCCAGGGCCTGGAGGACGGTTATTCTGGCCGAAACAGTAAAATTATAATCCTCACTTTGATGATGCACCACATGAACACTCCAGAACAGGTTCACTTCATGCCCAAACCGATGATACCAATACCAGGCAAAGTCAGTAAGCAGAAATAATAGCAGCCATGTCAAAAAACCGGGACTAATATCGAAAACAGCAAACTGTCTGTACAGGAACGAAAAGAAGAAATAAAAGACCCCGGCAACAAAGAGGTCTGATAACCGCTCAGCTATACCGACATTAATATTCGCCACCGACTCTGAAAACTGAAACTCATCCGCCTGGCCTTTTCTCCTGCTCAGGTAATATTCCACATACATCAGAATGGTAAAAACAGGAACAGCTAATGCCAGATAATTTAAATGCATAATCCACAGTTTTTATAACATCGGACCTTCCGGCCAGTAATTTCTGATATAAGCATCCGGCTCTGTTTCTGTCACGTTGTTGAATATACTCATAGCCACTAACTGCCCTGCAAAGGCAATCAATACTATAATATCCTGGGTGCTGAACAAACCGGCCATATTATTGTAAATTCGGTCTGAAATATTACCATAATGCCGGGCTATGGCCTTCCCAAACTCAATCGTTATCCTTTCCTCATCTGTAAGTGCATGTTCTATGCTGCATTCACCTGAATCCGCCATTTTCTTACGGAAATAAGCCACACACAATGGGCCCGAACTGGCTGATGTCAATGCTATGGCATATAAACAGGCAAGGCGCAAACCAAGAATCTTTTCGACCGACTCGTACAATGGATACAACTGTATGTATACCTCAAACGCCTGAAGTGAACGGCCGAGTGTGAGCTTTGTATTAGTGATTCCTTCCGGCCATTCACACATATGACGATCCAGTGTTACTTTCACTGAAGGTTGTACCGATGAAAGCGTAAGGGGCTCAATTCTTGCCATGTATCATTTCTTTTTACCTGTTCTTAAATCCATGTTATGGAAATAAAAAAGCCTGGCAACATGCATACTCTTATATGAGTTGCCCGCAGGCATTTGCTGAAATATATTCATATACCCAATCTGAATGAGGTCGTGCTTGTTAAGATGATAATGAAAACCGCAAAAAAAACGATTCTGATCAAAGTAATTATTGACAATCTCTTTCCCGAAATTGACAAACAGCTCATCTGATAATACAAGCGATAACGTTCCAGGCTGAAATTTCTTTGCTGTCAGTGGAAATTGTGACAGAATATTGTATCGTACCCTGAAATTAAACCTGTAGCCGGTTGCCAGTACATTTTCATCATTCTTATTTGAACGAAACCGCTCTTCCAGACGTATCCATTGCATCAGCCGTAAGGATGGGTATTGGCTGTGCCATTGAGCCTGTTGCCAGATTCGGTGCTCCGGTTGCGTATTACGGGGGTGGCTGTTATCCGGATAATGATTGACAAATGCATAACCTGTAGTCAATTTTGCATGATCATCGAGATAATATGTCAATCCAACCCTGAACAACGATTGTGAGAAATTAGTAAAGAAATTTTCTTTGGTTCGAAGATGAATATCTGTCCAAATTCCTGTTTTCTTAGTAAACCGCATTTGATTAAAATAGCCGAGCCACACCTGCTCGCTGACCTGAAAGGTCTTTACCTGGGCAGGGCATACAAAATATTTTAAAAGTATAATACTTGTTATCGCTATTCTCTTCATATAAGCAAAAAATTGACTCCCCGGCCGGATTCGAACCGGCGTAAAAGGATTTGCAGCCCTCTGCCTCACCACTCAGCCACGGGGTTGATAAAACAAGCCTCCCGGAGAACCGGGACGCTTTACTCTAACGATTGCCTGTATAGTTGAAAAAAGTTCAAATAATTTTAATTCTGTTTTTGAAATACATACCTGAGTGTAATACCGAATGTTGCAGGGTCGCCTAATACGGCAGCATAATGGCCCGCATTACCAGCCGCCGGAAGTAATTGCTCAGAGTAGTCTTTGTCAAACAAATTCCTCGCCCATAAAAAAGCAGTAAAGCCCGCAGCACCCCTGAAGCCTACCCTCGCATTCACTAATGCATAACCGTCTATATTCAGAAACAGGGAAGGGGAAGGACTGGAAGAAAAGGAGGATCTTGCATATACATCCGCAGCAATAAAAAAATTGCCATTACTGCCAAATACATTCTTTATGCCCGAAAGGTATTCCCCTCCAAGCGATCCTGCCCATTTTGAAATTCCTGGCAAGGTGCCGCCTGATATATTCTTAAAAGAAAGGGAAGCCCCTGTTTCCTCCAGCGGAAGCGGCGCATTGGTAAATGATACATATTCACCCTCTGTATATGCTGCATTACCATACAGCGAAAAATGTTTGTTAAGACGAATGGCTCCATCCAGTTCTGCACCCCAAACCCTAACTTTCTCCGCATTGGCCAGGTACCCCCTGTTCACACCCACTTCGGCCGTCTGCACCTGTGTCTGAAAGTCCCTTATTTCTGTTCGATGGATCACAAAGTTGAGCGTTGAATTCTTCGTAGGACTGGTTTTTACACCTACTTCCGTATGCGATACAAATTCCGGTTTAATGGTCGCCAGTTCCAGCATCACTCGTCCGCTTTCGGTAGGCAGGCCGCCCAGGTTGATCCCAACCGGTTTATAGCTCACAGAGTAGGTGGCAAAAGTGTTGACACTGGCACGTGGCCGGTATGAAAGTGTTAGCTGACCAGAGAAATTACTTTCATCCACATTTGCGTTAAACGACTGGTCTGTATAGACAGCTCTTTTCAACGCCAGCAACTGGGGATCGGTTGTTTGTAATCCTCCATACGTTTTTCTGTCAAAATCAACTTTCTTCTTATCATAATTATAGCGGATACCAGCAAGCACATGAAGCTTATCCAGCACGGCCCAGTCCAGTTGTCCGAACACGGCTGCCCCGAACGTGTGGAGCGTTGAGTTGGTGCGGATGCCATAGCCATCGAAAAGGCCCGGTGTTTTCCATAGGCTGCTGGTGGAACTTTGTGAAAAGCGCCATTGCGCAGCACCTGATTCCTCCGTATGCACTGTATCCGTCTTCAGTTCCTGGTCAACCAGGAAAACACCAAACACCCCGCTCAGCTTTTGCGAAAACTCACCCGCCCACCGGATTTCCTGTGTCAGTTGTTTATGCTTTGACGGAGCCTGCGATAAGGTCAGAACCGGCAAACCGGTAAAGTCCCTGTCATTGGAGGGATCCCAGTTCCAGTAACGCCAGGCCGTTGTGGATGACAGTGATCCCCTGCCAATTTTAATATCTGCGTTAACTGATACGCCACCCAGCTGGTTGCCGGATCTCCACGGAGTATTATGATCAATGATACGGTCATAAGGATTGCGGCTGGGCAACCGGTAATTCAGTGAAGTGATAATAGAATCAAATTGCCGGTATCCCGCCCGCTTTGTCTGCACCACTCCGGCAAAAACCTGTGCATAGCCGTCCGGCTTCTGGTCATTAATATCAGCACTTAAAGTAAGCTTTACCTTCTCTGCAGGAACATACAGCAACTGGCCGCGAACTCCGGTATTGTTCAGATCATTTACAAATTGCTGTGTGGCGATATTTTCAATCACCCCATTCCGCTGTGTTCCGGAAAAGGAAAGCCGGCCTGCCAGTTTTTTTGTAATACCGCCTGTCACAGAAGCTTTTGCCTGTATAAACCCATAATTGCCATAACTCACTTCAAAGGTGGCACCCGGCCTGAATTTAGCCGGACGGGTGGTGA
The DNA here is from genome assembly GCA_016787125.1 of Chitinophagaceae bacterium. Taxonomy (GTDB): domain Bacteria; phylum Bacteroidota; class Bacteroidia; order Chitinophagales; family Chitinophagaceae; genus JJ008. The sequence goes on from JAEUVM010000099.1 coordinate 24,914, forward strand.
TATTGAAAGCACCTGCTGTTGTATTTTTTCCAAACAAAGTACCCTGCGGCCCGCGGAGCACTTCTATTCTTTCTATATCCACAAAGTCGAGTGTGGTGGCAGCAGGCCTTGCGTAGTACACACCATCTACATAAAACCCAACGCCGGGGTCGATCCCATCATTTGTTAGCCCAAACGTAGAACCAAGACCCCGGATATTAAGGGTTGTATTGCGTGGGTTAGATGAATATAACTGTACAGAAGGCACCAGTTCTTTTAAACGGTTTACATTGAATGCACCTGTTTCTTCCACACGGGCCCCTCCCACCACTGAAATCGGAATAGGTACCTGCTGTGCGGTTTCCAAACGGCGGCGGGAAGTGATGACCAGCTCTGTAAGCTCGTTGTTGGTAAACAATACTATCTTAAGTGTGGTGTCCCTTATGGAAGTAATTTCTGCTTCAGCCGGTGCAAACCCTGCGGAGGTGACCCTTAAAATGAAAGGAAACCGGTCAGGGTAAGGGATGCTGAATATGCCTTTGCTATCCGCCACCCTTGCAACACCACCACCTCTTACAACAACAGTGGCCGCCTCCACCGGAAGGCCTTTTTCATCTACAATTTCCCCCCTTAAAAATTGCTGTGCTGAAGCATTTAATCCAGCAGTTAACACAATAACCAATAAAAATAAAATCCTGTTCATGCAGTTACGTTTTAAAAGATAACCTCCGGTTTTTTCCCCGGAGCAAAAGCAGGCAATCAGAAACTGTAAAATCATCAAGGCGGCCGGTAGCAGGCTGGTAAAAAAACTGATTGTTTCTTCAACCATACCGTCCTGTTTGTTCCAGCAAAAATAGGGGAATTTTATTACCCTACTATTTTTGTAGACTTTTAATTTAAAAAAAATCAGATCGCTTTTATCAGCACCCTTAAACTCCAGATGATGACCATTACTCCCACACATATAAGCATGGTTCTTACCGGTAATTTACCCGCCAGCTTTGCTGCTACCGGTGCGGCAATCGCCCCTCCCACCATTAACCCGGCTATCACCTGCCAGTGAGTAATACCAATAAGGGTGAAAAAAGAAAGGGCACTGAAAAATGTTACAAAAAACTCACTCAGGCTTACACTGCCGATCACATACTGCGGACTGCGTCCCTTTGCAATAAGGGTACTTGTTACCAGGGGGCCCCAGCCACCGCCACCGAAGCTGTCAAGAAAACCGCCGGCACCTGCCAGCCAGCCGGCCCTCTTTACTTTCTTTACTTTCTTCACCCGCTTATATGCCTGGTAAAGTATGCGTATTCCCAACAACATGCAATAAGCCGCCAGCAACGGTTTGATATAGCTTCCATACTTGTCGCCAAGCCACACCAGCGCCACTGCCCCCACAATAGCACCCAACACACCCGGCACCACCAGCACCCTGAATAGTTTTTTATTTACGTTCCCAAACTTATAATGACTATAACCACTTGCTGCACTGCTGAAAATTTCAGCCGTATGCACACTGCCGCTTATTGCCGCCGGACTTACTCCCATACTCATAAGTATGCTTGTGCTGGTAACGCCATAGCCCATTCCCACTGCACCATCCACCAGCTGGGCGAAAAAGCCAGCCAGCATAAACAAAAGAAAAGACCGGCCAATATTTGCTTTAATGGTTTGTACCAAAGAGCCCACTGGCTCATACCCTGCATAGCGCAAAATGAAATAGATAACAATCGCGGAAGCAAATGCAATAAGGGAAATAGTCGCTATCCTTTTCCACTTCCGTTCATTCCTGATATTTCCATGCAACTCTTCTGGCTCTGCACCATTTCCGGTTGCTGCTTCCCCGATGTTGCTTTCGCTTTTGTCTGCCACTTTAGCGGGAACCGGTTGAAATCCCGGTGCGTCAGCTTTCCTGATATTTTCGCCTGTATAAATCATTCAGTTTATTTCAGCAATACAGCTGCCGCCGTGTGGTTACTTGTTTCATCTATTAATATGGCGCTGCCATTAGCATACAATTTATCAATGGGATCATACACCAGCGGTGAAGCCGTTTTGATGGTTGCTTTAACCACTTCATTCAGTTTCACACCACTCTCCACCGGCTGCCTGTCAAGACTGTTCACATCCAGTTTGTATTCCACCTGTTTTACGATGGCCTTTACGAGACGGCTGTTGTGCTGTAACAAATACCTGTTACCAGCCACCAGCGGCTTTTCATCCATCCAGCAAAGCAGCACATCCAGTTCACTGCTTACCGCCGGTTTATTATCCACCTTGATGATACTATCGCCACGGCTGATGTCAATATCATCTGCCAGGTGTATTACAGCAGGCTGCGGGGCAAACACCTCTTCCGTTTCCACGCCACCTGTTTCCAGTCGTGTAATCGTCGTTTCAATACCCTGTGGCAATATCTTTACCTTGTCGCCCTTTTTGTACACACCGCTTATTACTTTTCCTGCATAGCCTCTGTAGTCATGCAGGTCTTCTGTTTGCGGTCTTATCACCAGTTGCACCTGGAAACGGCCTTCCGTAAAATTTACATCATCATTCACTTCCACTTCTTCCAGGTGTTCGAGTAATGATTTTCCCTTGTACCAGGAAATGTTTGTTGAACGCTCCACTATATTATCTCCATCCAATGCACTGATTGGTATGTAAGTCACATCCTTCAGGCCAAGCTGGGAGGCTACTTTATTATACTCGATTAAAATGTTGTTGTACACATCCTGCGAGTAATTCACCAGGTCCATTTTATTCACCGCCACCACCACATGCGGAATCCGAAGCAGTGATGCGATGATCGAATGCCTGCGTGTTTGTTCTGCCACCCCATTGCGGGCATCCACCAGTATGATGATGAGGCTGGCATTGGAAGCACCGGTGATCATGTTGCGGGTGTATTGCACATGACCGGGCGCATCGGCTATGATAAACTTTCTTTTAGGTGTGGTAAAATACCGGTACGCCACATCAATGGTGATACCCTGTTCCCTTTCCGCCCTTAAACCATCTGTCAGCAGGGCGAGGTCAACCGATCCGTCTGTTCTGTTCTTTGTTGAACGCTCCAATGCTTCCAGCTGATCAATGAGAATGTTTTTGCTATCGTAAAGCAAACGGCCAATTAACGTGCTTTTGCCATCATCCACACTGCCTGCCGTTATAAACCGTAATAAATCCATTATAAGTTTTAAGTTGTTAGTATTAAGTTTTGAGAAACAGATCAGGATGCAGATTCTTAATTAATCTTCTGCAACTTATTGTTTCGTCAGAAGTACCCATTCTTCTTCCTGTCTTCCATGGCCGCTTCCGTTACCCTGTCATCAATCCTTGTTTCGCCTCTCTCACTGATGCGGGTGGTGATGATCTCATTGATCACTTCATCCAGTGTGGTGGCTTCGGATTCCACCGCTGCTGTACAGGTCATGTCGCCAACCGTTCTGTATCTTACTTTTTTCAACAGCACTTCGTCCTCTTCTCCCGGCTGAACAAACTCACTCAATGCCACCAGTTGTCCTTCATGAATGATCACTTCCCGTTCATGGGCAAAATAGATAGAGGGCAGTGCGATGTTCTCTTTCCGGATATAATTCCATACATCCAGTTCCGTCCAGTTACTGATAGGAAACACCCTCACATTTTCACCTTTATGAATGCGGCCGTTAAAAATGCTCCAGAGTTCCGGTCTTTGCAGTTTGGGGTCCCATTGGCCAAATTCGTCCCGCACAGAAAAGATGCGTTCTTTCGCCCTGGCCTTTTCCTCATCACGACGGGCACCGCCGATACAACAATCAAATTTGAACTCTTCTATCGTATCAAGCAGTGTATGTGTCTGCAGCCAGTTGCGGCTGGGAAATTTTCCTTTGGGTTCTGTCAGGTTCTTTTGCCTGATCGTGTCTTCCACTTTTCGTACAACAAGGTTTGATCCCGTCTCTGCAGCCAGTTGATCTCTGAAGTCAAGCGCTTCGGGAAAGTTGTGACCGGTATCAATATGTACCAATGGAAAAGGCAGTTTGCCGGGGGCAAATGCTTTCAATGCCAGATGAACCAATGTTATTGAATCCTTTCCTCCGCTGAAAAGCAGTGCCGGTCTTTCAAACTGTGCAGCCACTTCACGGAAAATATGAATACTCTCCGCTTCCAGCTGCTCCAGGTAATCAAGATGGTATGAATCCATAATCTTTTACTTCTTGTTCTTTAACAAATAATGACTGCTGATCATCACCTGGCCGTATGAAGCCCGCATTCCTTCTGCGACGTTTCCCACCACCAACGGCCGGCCCTTGGATCTTCACCCGGCTCGATGGCTCGGGTACAGGGTGCACAACCAATGCTGATAAATCCTTTATCGTGAAGCGGGTTGTACGGCACATTATGCAGTTGGATGTAGTCCATCATTTCATCATAGCTCCAATGAATCAACGGGTTGAATTTATACAGCTTCCGGTCTTCATCCCATTCCAGCATTTTCATAACCTGCCGGTTGGCCGACTGTGCAGACCGTAAACCGGTAACCCATACTGCCGCACCTGCCAGTGCCCTGTTCAACGGTTTTACTTTACGGATATAGCAACATTCTTTCCTGTTCTCAACCGATTCATAAAAACTGTTTACACCTTTTGCATTTACAAATGCTTCCACTGCTTCCGCCTCCGGAAAGTAAACATGTACCGGCTGCTTATAGCGGGCCATTGTTCTGTCAAGCAATTCATACGCCTCTGCGTAAAGTCTCCCTGTGTCAAGGGTAAACACTTTAACCGGTATATTATTCCTGAACAGCACATCGGTAATCACCTGGTCTTCCTGCCCAAGTGAGGAAGAAAAAACCACCTTCCCGGGAAAAAGGTCAGCTACGATGGATAGCCCTTCCTGCAGGGAGGCGTTCTCAATCTGTACTATTTGCTCTTTACTCAACATCCGGTTGTGGTGTATATCGCAAATAGGGTTTCACCACTTTCACTCCTTTCGGAAATTTCTTAATGGCATCTTCGGTAGAAACAGCCGGCACCACGATCACATCTTCCCCATGCTTCCAGTCGGCCGGAGTGGCCACACTGTAGTTGGCTGTAAGCTGGAGGGATTCAACCACACGCAGCACTTCATAAAAATTACGGCCCGTGGATGCCGGGTAAATGATCATCAGCTTTACCAGTTTATCCGGCCCGATCACAAAAAGTGAGCGAACGGTGGCTGTGGCCGATGCATTAGGATGGATCATATCATATAGAGTGGCCACCTGCCTGTCTTCATCAGCAATAATAGGAAAGCCGACATGACAATGCTGAGTTTCATTGATATCATTGCGCCACTCCAGGTGCTTGTCCAGCGGATCAATGCTTACGGCAAGCACTTTTACATTGCGTTTGGCAAACTCTTCCTGCAATAAAGCGGTTTTACCCAGTTCTGTGGTGCACACAGGGGTAAAATCAGCCGGGTGTGAAAAAAGGATTCCCCAGCCATCGCCCAGGAATTCATAAAAGTCAATCTCACCTTCTGTTGTTTTTGCCCGGAAATTGGGGGCTTTATCGCCTAACCTGAGTGACATATGATCAGTGTTTGTTTGCCGCGAAGATAGCCGATACAGATTACCCTACCAAACAAGTAGGGTAGAATTAGGCTTTGGTTTGCTAACAGTTGTCAGGCAGGAATTTATACCACTAAATCCGCCAATGTTTTCTTCTCCAGTATAGCCAGTTGGGCATCCCGAACGCCGATCATAATATCATGAAGGCCACAATGTTTTTCATCGCAGTTCTTACATTTCTGGTAAAAGTAAAGACTGACACAGGGCAGCATGGCTATCGGACCATCCACCACCCTAATCACCCGGGCCACAGGAACACGGGAGGGTTTTTGTGCAAGAAAATATCCCCCGCCCTTTCCTTTCTTACTCTCGAGGATACCATCCTTTTTTAATTGCAGTAAAATATTTTCAAGAAATTTCAGCGGTATTTTCTTTTTCCTGGCAATATCTGATATAAGCACCGGTCCCTGCTCGTACCTGCTCACCAGCATTTCAAGCGCCCTGAAGGCATATTGTGTTTTCTTAGAAAGCATGTATTTATTCTATAACAAGTGTATAGGTGACCGGTGAATTTTTCTTCAGCATGGCCGACACACCACAGTATTTATCTAATGAAAGTTCGATGGCCTTTTTCACCTTCTCCTCATTTTCTGCTGCCGTTTTCATCCTGTAAGTAATATTCACCTCCGTAAACACTTTGGGATGTTCATCCGTTTGTGATGCTTGTGTTTCTATGCGGAAGTCTGAAAATTCCACCCGCATTTTTGTCAGGATATCCACCACATCTATACCGCTGCAGCCGGCAAGACCACTCAGCAGCAATGCCTTGGGGCCATGACCCTTCTTTTTACTGCCATCGATCCTGATCGTATTGCCATCATGATCCGCTTCAAACTCATGTTCCTTTATCCAGGTGGTGATCGTTTTCATACTGTACCCAGTTGATGTTTTTGATTTTGCCGGATATTTTCCGGTGTCCATATTACTGTATGGTCAAAATTATGCTTTCGTTCGGTGCAATCCGTTTTACTGCAAATGCTGCAGGAAAAAGGCAGACAGCCATCGGAGTGTACAAACATTTCGAGCGACTCGCCGAATTCTTTTTTGATCAACTCAGACAATGCATCTACTTCCCGGTGTGCTTCATGCACATTCAGGTACCAGGGTACGGTAAGGTGGCAATCCACATGCAATACTGATCCGTATTTTATCACCCGCAGGTTGTGCAGGTCTACCCAGTTCACTCTTCTGTTCCGGTTAAGCACATCCACCATTTTTTCCAGCAACTTTTCATCAGCCTCATCCATTATACCTGCTATGGAACTGCGGATAATACGATAGCCTGTAAACACGATAAATGCCCCGAAGCCGATAGCCACCACACCATCGATCCATACATAACCGGTCAATTTCAGCAATACCAGTCCTGCAATAATTCCTGCAGTGGACCAGGTATCTGTTTGCAAGTGCCGTCCGCTGGCTTCAAGTGCCAGCGAATTATTCCTTGCAGCCACCCGGCGGCAATAATACCCCAATGCATAATTTACCACCGCTGTGCCCGCCACCAGCCAGATACCGAAATCGAGCCGGTGCAATTCGGCAGGATGTATGAAATTCAATATGGCCTTATATAAAACAATAGTACCAGCCGCACCGATCAGTGTGCCTTCTACTGCCGCAGACAGAAACTCTGCCTTACCATGCCCGTATGGATGATCCGTATCCCTGGGCCTCGCGGCTACACTAAGACTGTAAAGCCCGATAATTCCTGCCGCCACATTCACGATACTTTCCAATGCATCAGTAAGGATGGAAACGGAATGTGTAAAATAATAAGCGGCAAACTTTACGAGCAGCAGCACGCCTGAAATGGCGGCCACCCATTTCTGAACATTCAGATTCTGTTTTGCCTGGTTCACCGGGTGTTTGATTATGGGTGCCGCCAAATTACACTAAATAAAATTGCCCTTACCTGATGGCAAGGGCAATTTTTGCATATTGGTTTTGATACTATTTATCTGATTACAGTAAACTTCTTGTTCAGCTCAATGCTTGGGTCGCTACCCGACAGCAGGTACTGACCGGCTGACAGATCGCTTACGTTAAGCTGGATGGTGTTATTACCGCTGTTGATCTGGGTCGGAACACGGCGTACTGTTCTGCCATTCATATCTACGATCAGCAGGTCGGTCCTAACGGCTTTGTCAGAGTTGATTACTACGGTGATATTGTCTTTAGCCGGTACAGGATACAGAACCACATCAAACTGGCCAGCTCGGCAGTTGGTTCGCTTAATTTCTGTATAGGTGTATCTTCCATCCATATCAACCTGGCGCAGACGGTAGAAAGCGGCTCCACCTTTGAGGTCCAGGTATCGGTAACTCCGTGAGGAATTGCTGTTACCCGCCGCATTTACAGTGCCAATAACAGTCCAATCAAGTCCGTTTTCACTCCGCTGTATCTCAAACAGGTTGCTGTTCTGTTCTGTTACTGTAGTCCAGGAAAGCATAGCTCCCTTTTCAGAACAATTTGCATCATACTGGCTGAATGTAACCGGCAATGAAACGCCATTAAGTTGGGAGTAAGAGTACCCGCTGTATCCGCCTGGTCCGTTAACTGCAGACCCGCCGTAGTATAATGCGCCATAATCTGTATAATCGTTTCCGGCCATCTCAATATAAAGAGCATGCTGTGAAGTGCTGCCGCCATCAGGAAGGTGAGCAAACCGCACATTGGCAAGACCGGGTGCTCCGGTAATCTCCAGTTCAAGTATGTTGGTTGTGGTGGTGGTAAAATTAAAAGGAGCCCCACCAAGTACTACTGAAGAAAACAGGTAATTATAGTAACCGCCTTCGTTGACAAAAGCAATGGGCGTTGCACTGTTTACTGTGCTAAAGTTATAGCTGGGAATGTTTGCAGCCACAAAGTTATTCACGATAGACACTGTCGGAATCGGGGCAGCTGTATTAGGAATCTGCAGTACGAACTGCACGTTTGTAAAGGGAGCAGTAAATGCGGAACTGGCCCTCAATGCGATGATCACCCGGTTATTTGCTGATCCGGAAAGCAGTGTTCCCTGCACGGTTTGTGCGCTGCTATTCTGTAAAACAGCAATTAAAAGGGCAACTATTAATAAAACTTTTCTCATAACTCTTTTTTTTATGGTTAATAACCAGTTTTTCATTTTAGAGCGGCAAGGCTTGGGTTCTTACAGTTAATTCTGCTGCGCCAAGTACGGTCGAAAGCAGGAAGGCTCTGTCATTCGCAGCACCCTGGTAACGTACTGTACGGTTCATATTAATATCAGAACGATTGTACACGTTGGTCAAAACAGTAAGTTCGTTAGAGCCAAGGTCTGTCAGCAATACTGCACGGTCATTGCCTGCACCCTGGTAACGGGAGTTTGTATTTCCATTTACATTACCACCCCACAGCAGCGTTCTTCCTCCACTGGTGGTGTACGCAGCACTGGTACCAAAAATCTGCGCATCAACCATGGTTGAAAAATCAGTTGTGCTTCCCGGAGTGGCTTCACTCAGGCTCTGGAGGTTAGCAACAGGATCAGTAGCTATGCCGAGGTGGTTGCGGTGGCGTACTGCAAGAGTATAGCTGGCACCAGCATCCAGATTCTTGAAATAAACAGGGCTTACACCATCAATATCCACGATATCGCCATCACGCTGTACAAAGGCAGCACGGGTTTGAACCACAGTAGCACCGGGGTTCACTCCGCTGTTATCACGCAGTTCCAGGAATACCCAGTCTACAATATTATCACCGGTAAGGGCTGCGTTGTTGAACACAGTGGCGTTAGCGACTTCTGTTACTGGATTATTTACATGCGTAAATGAAGTATTGTAAGGTGCAGAACGATAAGGATCCGTAAGCGGTATCAGGTTAGTGCCTGCACGCAGGTTATCATTCATATCGGTACCATTAAATGCACCCTGCAGCATCACTCTCATTCTGCTCAGCAGGAAGCGGTTCATGGCATACAGGTTGCCATTGCCGGTAACCGGTGCAGCTGCATCATCAGTACCTGTATTAATAGTACCACCGGCCAGCACCCAGTTGGTGCCGTTCCAGAAGATACCGCGGAGTTCAGTTTCAGTACCGCTAAAGTTGGCGTTATAATTACCAGACACATTCAGCGTACCGGTGATACCGGTACGGGTCAAAGGCCAGTAGAGGTTCAGGTAGTCGGTACTGCGGGGGTGTTTGTTGGGATCCGCTCCGCCTTTTACCTGCGTACCTACTGAAGCTGAGGAATAAGAACCACTGGTGGTAAGAGAAGCAGGATAGTAAGCTGCGCCCGATCCAAGCGGCATTACGTAGTTGGTCAGGTTGCTGCTTACTTCTTTGACAAGCTGACCGGTGCCGGTAGTCTCAAAGAATTTGCCTGCGCCACCACCGGAACTGGTAGCGATGTCAGACAGGCGCACGTTAAAGTTGCCCTGAATGATTTTTCCATTGGTAAACAACATGCTGGTGCCTATCCGGGCATTACCGGTAAGGGTGGCATTGGCGGTGTTATCCATTTCCAGGTTGGGAATGGTAAAGCCGTTCATGTTGACATTCTGGTTGGCACTGCCTTTCAGCACTATCTTGCCTGGTCCCTGGATGTCCACATTACTCGTTACATCACCCTGTACTACCACGGAGGCGCCAGACTGGATGAAGAGCGTTGCATTGTCAACAAACAATTGGGAATGTCCGCATAAAGCGACAAGGGTCAGCAGCGGAAGGATTGCGATCAATTTTCTCATAATACACAAGGTTTTAGGTTCAGCTTCATTTATTTACCTTTTGCAAATATCATTTAGACACAGCAAAATAGCTAATGAAACAACATGTTTGGTTTTCATTTAGTAAACGGAAGCTTCCATTGAGTGAACGGGAGGGTATGAAGGTCGGACTTTTATCCGATTGAAAGATACCACAAACGGGTGATTTTTTTAACAGCGTGAAAAACTTTTACCGGCCACCCCTACCCGTTTTTTTTGCGGCGGAAAAATCGTGCCAGTCTTGCGTACTTGTCTTTATTGAACAATTGGGAGTCCCGCATGGCCTTGTAAGTGAGAAAAAACCCGATGGGCACCAGCACAAAAGTGGCCAGCCACATCCCGGTAAAGGGGGTTAGACTGTTCTCCTTGGCAAATTTCTCCCCCGTGGTACTGGAAAAGTAGAAAATCATGAAGAAAACAATAGCAAAGATCAGTGGCGTACCCAGCCCGCCTTTCCGGATGATGGAACCCAGCGGCGCCCCGATAAGGAAAAGTACCATACAGGCCAGCGATAACACGATCTTCCTGTGCCATTCGATCTTGTGCCGCCGCAGGGTCCGCTGCCTGTCTTCCAGGGTGGTATCCACAGCCCCGGCCGTGGTTTTCATTGATCCGGCTATGCTTTGTACCGACTGGTTTACGTTCTGCCTGGCAGAATCCGGCAACAATTCATCAAACTTCAGCACCTTTTTGCCTCCCGGTGTATCAACTATCCCATACCGGGCCCAGTTGGAGTCTGCCAGCTTTGCAAACCTGAATTGCATGAACAAATTGGCCTGGTTCTGGTCCCTTGCCAGCTTAATATCCTTGTGTATCGAATCCATCGCCACTTCCAGCTGGCGCATGCTCAGCATTTTTTCATTGCTCCGGTTCAGGCTGTCGGGTGTGCGGTTCGAAAAACCGAGTGTGCTGAGGTCAAACTGCTTCTTATATTCCTTAAACCCGATCCGCACATATTCAGTGCCTCCTGGGCCGTAGGGATTACCCCGCTCCTGGTAGCGCCAGCCATCCCGCAGGTTAAATTCAAGAAAACGCTTGTTGGCAGATACCCGCATCACGCCATAATTGGCTATTATGAAATTATCCTGCAGCGGGTTGCCCTGCTCATACACAATTACATCCCGTATAATGCTGTCATTATCTTCCTTCTTGCCGATCTTGATGGCAAACTGCGGAATGCGGTCATAAAAAACCCCTTCTTTCAGATCGAAGGCAGGTTTGGCAAACACGATATCCGAAAGAAGGGTTCGTTGCTTCAGGGTGGCAACAGGTATAATGTAGTTTGAAAAAACAAAAGCCACGCCCGACAACAGCAGCGTTACAAAAAACAGCGGACGCATAAACCGCAGTAAGGAAATTCCGGCCGACTTGATGGCCACCAGTTCAAAACTTTCGCCAAGGTTGCCAAACGTCATCAGCGAAGAAAGCAAAATGGCCAGTGGCAGGGCAAGCGGAACCAGTGTGGCGCTCAGGTACCAGATAAATTCAAGAATGATGTTGGTGCCAAGTCCCTTGTTTACAAAATCATCAATATACAGCCAGAAGAACTGCATAATGAGTACAAATAGCGTGATGAAGAATGTGGCTATAAATGGCCCGATAAAGGCCTTAATTATGAGTATGTCAAGTTTCTTGAACACCTATCTTTAATCTATGAATGCGGCAAAAATAAGGCTTTCGGAAGAGGAGATGCTGTTGCTGAAAAATGCAGGCTGGATTTTAACAAAGAACAATGCGCTGGAGAAAGTAAAACGAATGCTGGGCGAACTGCTCATCCTGCTACAGGAGATAATCCAGGAGAAGGGTAAAGTTTATTTTCCTGCAGAAGTACTTGCCTCCGCAGGCAAAATCTCAAGAGGAGAAAATTATCTTGGTCTGCCCTGGGTGATACTGGACCATCCCCGCTATTTTGAAAAAGGAAATACAATGGCCTTTCGCACTTTATTCTGGTGGGGCCGCTGCTTCAGTATCACACTGCATCTTTCCGGCAGGTATAAATCCAGATTTGAAAAATCCATCCTCTGCCAATACGACACAATACGGGCAACAGCTTCAACGGAAAACAAACCGTTGTATATATGTGTGAACGGGAATGAATGGGAACACCATTTTGAAGAAACCAACTACCGGCCCATACAGCGATTAGATAAAACAGAATGGGAAAAGCTCATCCTGGAAAAACCATTTATCAAGCTGGCGAAAATGATACCGCTGGATGAATGGAACGGTCAGACTGATATAAATGAAATACTGGCGTGGCAGTACCGCTCACTCCTGGATTTGCTGAAGCAGGAAGATTAATTGCCCAGGCGGTGAAAAAGCTCCTTCACCTGGTAATCCCACAACTGACTCTGATCTTTGATGTCTTTTTTCTCTGCAAAATCCTTTATCACCAGGATCGTCTGGTTGGTGATCTCCGACTTCTCAATGCGAAACTCAAAGTATTCCTCCTTGGGTGCCGTTTGCCAATGAAACCGGATGAATTTATCCTGCTCACTTTCCACAAGGTCAGCCTTATCAAAAGAACCGCTCCAGCCAAAATAAAAAATGTTGTCCCTTTCGTCCACCTTATCCGCAAACCATTCTCCCAGCCCCGCAGGCGTGGAAAGGAATTCGTACAGGATGGAAGGCGAACAGCGAACCGGAAACTCGAGGGTGTATAATTGTTTACTCATCTTTCTCTCTAAAATTCATTGCGATAGCTGCAATAATAGAAAATAAATCATTGCGGCAAATTATTTTACAGCTTATTTTTCCCCGCCGGCCCCGGCCTGGGCATAGCTGCAAAATAAATTCTGCATGAAATCGTTAATAAAGCGTCAAAATATATTTGGCAGCAATGGTCAATTTGTATAAATTGCCTTGAACTTCAATTCTTTCTGAACGACCAAGGACATTGTGGTGGGTATTTTAGGCGTATAAAGTATAACCAAAACTTATAATTCTTTAACCCTTTAAATGCACCATAAACACCATACCTATGAGCATGAGACAACTGAAGATCTCGAAGTCTATTACTAATCGGGAATCTCAGAGTTTAGAAAAATACCTGCAGGAGATCGGCAAAGTCGAACTCATTTCCCCCGAAGAAGAGGTGCGGCTGGCTACCCTCATTAAACAGGGTGACCAAAAAGCATTAGACCGCCTTACCAAGGCCAACCTTCGTTTTGTGGTATCTGTTGCCAAACAATACCAGAACCAGGGCCTCTCCCTTCCCGACCTGATCAATGAAGGAAATCTCGGCCTCATCAAAGCCGCACAGCGCTTCGATGAAACCCGTGGTTTTAAGTTCATCTCCTATGCCGTTTGGTGGATACGCCAAAGCATTTTGCAGGCACTGGCCGAACAATCCCGTATCGTTCGCCTCCCGCTTAACAAAGTGGGCCTCACCAACCGCATCCAGAAAGCCTATTCGCTGCTCGAACAGCAGTATGAAAGGGAACCTTCAGCCGAAGAACTGGCCGAATTGCTGGAAATGGATATTGAAGAGGTAACAGCAACCCTCGGTATCAATGGCCGCCACGTAAGTATGGACTCGCCCCTTTCCGACGGGGAAGAAAATACCCTGATGGACGTGATGGAAAACGAAAACGCCGAAAAAACCGATGGCGAACTGGTACACAACGAGTCGCTGAAAACAGAAATCGACCGGTCGCTCAAAACCCTTACCGACCGCCAGAAAGAAGTGATCTGCTTCTTCTTCGGCATCGGCGTGGATCACCCCATGAGCCTCGAAGATATCGGCGAACGCTTCAGCCTCACCCGTGAAAGGGTACGCCAGATAAAAGACAAGGCCATCACCAAGCTGAAAGCCTCCAACCGGTGTCACCTGCTCAGAACTTATTTGGGAGCATAACCCGTCATTTAAAAAGATAATACCGCTAATAAATATTTACATTTTTATCTTTGCCATTCTTTAAAAAGTGAACATTGATTGTTCACTTTTCTTTTTGTGAAACAGGAAAACAAAAGAGGACCATGTTCAATTCACTGCAGGAAAAACTCGAATCAGCGTTTAAGAACCTGAAAGGCCAGGGAAGGATCACCGAGATCAATATTGCCAGCACAGTAAAAGATATCCGCCGGGCACTGGTAGATGCCGACGTAAACTATAAGATCGCCAAGGAATTTACCGACAAAGTGAAGGATAAGGCGATGGGTGAAAAGGTGATCAATGCCATCTCACCCGGCCAGCTGATGGTGAAGATCGTAAAGGATGAACTGGCCGAACTGATGGGCGGACAGGAAGCCGTTTTCAATGCCAAAGGCAACCCCGCCGTTATCCTCATCGCCGGTCTGCAGGGTAGTGGTAAAACCACTTTCAGCGGCAAACTGGCCAATTACCTGAAACAGAAAAAAGGCCTCTCCCCCCTGCTGGTGGCCGCAGATATTTACCGCCCCGCGGCCATGGAACAGCTCCGGGTGCTCGGCGAACAGATCGGCGTGGATGTGCATATTGAACTGGAAAACAAAGATGCCGTAGCCATCGCCCAGAATGCAGTAAAAGAAGCCCGCAGCAAGAATAAGAACGTGGTGATCATAGATACCGCCGGCCGACTGGCCGTAGATGAGGTAATGATGACCGAAGTGGCCAACGTAAAAAATGCCGTAAACCCGCAAGAGATACTCTTTGTGGTGGACTCCATGACCGGCCAGGATGCGGTGAACACCGCCAAAGCCTTCAACGACCGGCTCAACTTTACCGGCGTGGTGCTTACCAAGCTCGACGGCGACACCCGCGGTGGTGCAGCCATCTCCATCAAATACACAGTGGATAAACCCATCAAGTTTACCAGCAGCGGTGAAAAAATGGACACCCTCGATGTGTTTTACCCCGACAGGATGGCACAGCGTATCCTCGGCATGGGCGATATCACCACACTCGTGGAAAAAGCACAGGCCCAGTTTGACGAGGCAGAGGCTAAAAAACTGGAAGCCAAGATCCGCAAGAATAAATTTGATTTTGCCGACTTCAAAATGCAGCTCGAGCAGATCAAAAAGATGGGCAATATGAAAGATATGCTGGGCATGATACCCGGCGTGGGCAGCAAGGTAAAAGACCTCGACATCAACGAAGACTCTTTCAAAGGCATTGAAGCCATGATCAACTCCATGACACCGGCCGAAAGGGCCGACCCGGACCTCATCGATGGCAACCGCAAAAAACGCATCGCCAAAGGAGCCGGCAAGGACATCCAGGACGTAAACAACTTCATGAAGCAATTCGAACAGATGCGCAGCATGATGAAAAACATGAACAAAATGGGCGCATTCGGCCGTATGATCCCCGGAATGAGGAAATAAAGGGAAAGTCCGGACTTCCGACTTCCTACTCCCGACTTCCTACTTCCTACTTCCGACTTCTGACTTCCTACTATTCCCCCACTTTTCCTTTTGTCAAATCGCTATACGGGCTTATATTTGTCGCCCGGTTTCCACCGGGACTAACAATTATTGTTTAACGCTGTTAAATTTCTATTTATGTCAGCAAAAATCCGTCTTCAAAGACATGGGTCTAAAAAGAGGCCCTTTTACTTCATTGTTGTTGCCGACGCACGGGCACCCCGTGATGGCAAATTCATCCAGAAATTAGGTACTTACAACCCCCTGACCGTTCCGGCTACTATCCAGCTCGATCGTCAGAAGGCTTTGGAATGGCTGAACAAAGGTGCCACACCTACCGACACCGTTCGCCGTATCCTCAGCTTTAAAGGCGTACTGTACCTGAAACACCTGCTCCGTGGTGTGGGGCTGGGACTTTTTGATGATGCAACAGCTATGGAGAAATTCACCAAGTGGAGTGCCGAGCACGAAGCACAGGTGAAAAGACGCCAGGAAGATGCTCACCGCCAAAGAAGAGCCAGACGTGCTATGCCGGGTCGCAGACCTGAGCGTAAAGCAGAAGGCGAAGGCGGTAGTGAAGGATAATCAATCCCGCATCCTGAAAGTTTATTAATCCCGTTCTGGTCATTCAGAACGGGATTTTTAGTACACATCTTCCCGTCTTCCCTTTAGATTTGCATCCATCTTCAATGGCTGAATACATCAATATCGGTAAACTGGTTGCCGCCCACGGGCTCACAGGCGAACTTTTACTCAAACATAGTTTGGGTAAAAAAACAACACTGAAAGGATTACCCGCTGTTTTTATTGAAGAAAAAAAAGGTTCCTTCCTTCCCTATTTCATCGAATCGGCCAAAGCTAAAAATGACGAGGAGATATTACTGAAACTGGAAGGCATCAGCACCCGTGAGGCTGCACTGAAACTGGCTCAAAAAAGTACCTGGCTGCCCGGGGCTGACTTTAAAAAATTTGCGTCTAAATCGGCTCCGGCCAACCTTCTCGGGTATTTGATCATAAACAACAACGAAGCGCTGGGTGAAATACTCGAACTCATCGAGCAGCCACACCAGCTTATCGCCCGCCTTGAAATAAAAGGAAAAGAAGTGCTCATTCCCCTGCATGAAGAAACATTACAGCGGGTTGACCACAAAAAAAAGCAGGTTACCGTTGCGCTGCCGGATGGACTGCTGGATATTTACCTGCAGTAATTTTTATACAAAACTGAAACTGTCGCCGTCAAACAAACCCAGGTCGCTCAGTTTAAGATGTGGTATCACCAGTAACGCCATAAAGGAAAGTGTCATGAACGGAGAGGAAAGCGTGGAGCCGAGTTCCTTCTTTGTCATTTCATCGATCGCTGTATAATCTGCAGCCACTTTGTACCCATCCTCCATACTCATCAGCCCGGCCACCGGCAACGGCAGTATCATTTCCCTTTTACTGCTCACGGCACTTACACCTCCCTCCTTTTCTATCACGAGGTTTACGGCCCTGCTGATACTATCATCGTCCACACCCACGGCCACAATGTTGTGACTGTCGTGTGCCACGGATGAGGCGATGGCGCCTTCTTCCAGCCCTGTGTTTTTGATAAAAGCCACAGCCGGTTTGGCCTGCCGGTACCTGTTTACCACCACTATTTTCAATACATCTTTTTCTGTATTGCCCACCAGGCTGCTGTTATTGTCAGCAAGCAGCGGCGCAACATCCAGCATAAGTTTGTTGGTGATGAGTTGTCCGTCGAGTGCTTCGATCACTTCGATGGTTTCTTTGGCCGGCTTCGGATAATGAAAAGCTGAAGCATGAACAGGTTCGCAGGTAAAATTATTCACCGGCTTCGTATCTGCGTTCATGCCCGCTTCTGTCTTTCGCACAATAAGTGATTGCCCGTTCTCCGCCACCAGTTCACCATTGATGTATGTTTTTATCACTTCAAAATTCACCAGGTCTTTTACCAAAATAAAATCTGCCGGATCACCCGGCCGCAGCAATCCCACACCCGGTTTATAATGCAATACCGGGTTTACACAAGCCGCTTTTAATACCTTAAACAGATCCACACCATTTGCCACCGCACGGGCACATAGCTGGTTGATATGACCAAGCACCAAACTGTCGGGATGTTTATCATCACTGCAAAACATCATACTGTCGGGCCAGTCGTTCAGCAGTCCGATAAGCGCATCAAAATTCCGGGCAGCGCTCCCTTCCCTGATGATCACCTTCATGCCGTATTGCAGTTTATCCAGCGCTTCCGCTGCAGTGAAGCATTCATGGTCGGTACTGATACCCGCATCAATGTATTGCTTTGCTTTTTCCCCTCTCAGTCCCGGTGCATGTCCGTCAACAGGTTTACCCAGCCGGTGTGCTGCGGCTATTTTTTTCATCACCTCTTCATCCTTGAACAACACGCCCGGAAAATTCATCATCTCGCTCAGGTATCTTATCTCATCCCTTTGCAGCAATTGCTCCACATCACCGGCATCCAGCACAGCGCCTGCCGTTTCAAACACGGTGGCGGGCACACAACTGGAAGCGCCAAAATTGAATTTGAACGGAACAGTTTTGCCATTGCTGATCATAAACTCCACTCCTTCCATTCCGCACACATTCGCTATCTCATGCGGATCGCTGATGGTAGCCACCGTGCCATGCACCACAGCCAGCCGGGCAAACTCGGAAGGCACCAGCATGGAACTTTCAATATGCACATGGCTGTCGATAAAACCAGGAAGTAGATAGTAAGCCGGGGCATCATCAGGCAGCACCGTTTCTTCCACAGAAACGATGATACCATCCTGTACAGTTACAACAGCCGGATAGATCTTTTGCTGGTGTACATCCGCAAGCAGGCCGCTTATTGAAAACAACGACATCGGGTTTGATTTGGATAAAGGTAATTACTAACTTCATTCCGGCCTTTACTGCCGCTTCCGGCAGCACCACACAAACCCAAAACAAAATGAAACGATTCCTTCTGCCCGCTCTTATGTTCTTTGCTTTTTGCGCTGCAGCACAAAAAACAAAAACGGCCCCTGTTGCCGCAACCGATAATACAGATGAAGTGCTGTATAAAAATCTGAAGTACCGGCTTGTCGGTCCCTTCCGGGGTGGCCGAAGCGGGGCTGTAGCGGGTTCATACAAGTATAAAAACACGTTCTATTTCGGCGCCACAGGCGGTGGTGTTTGGAAAACAACTGATGCGGGCAGCAACTGGACCAATATCTCGGATAAATACTTTGGCGGCTCCATCGGTGCCGTGGCCGTGGCACCTTCTGATGAAACCATCCTGTACACCGGCGAAGGAGAAAATACCATGCGGGGCAATGTAAGTGAAGGCCTGGGCGGAATGTGGCGCAGCGATGACGGCGGAAGATCCTGGAAAAACATTGGCCTGAAAGACGGCCGTCATATCATCCGCATCATTATACATCCCAAAAACCCGGATATCGTTTGGGTGGCAGCGATGGGCCATTTATTCGGACCCAATGAAGAAAGAGGGGTATTCAAAACCACTGATGGCGGAAAAACCTGGAAACGCACCCTGTTTGTCAACAATCAAACCGGCTGCAGCGACCTGGTAATGGAACCCGGCAACCCGAATGTATTTTATGCCGGCACCTGGCGCCTGCTGCGCACTCCTTACTCACTCGAAAGCGGAGGCGAAGGAAGCGGCTTATGGAAAAGTACTGATGGTGGTGAAACCTGGACAAACATCTCTGCCACCAAAGGTCTGCCAAAAAACACCTGGGGTATCGTTGGCGTGGGTGTGGCCCCTTCTAACACAGATAAATTATTTGCCCTTATTGAAAATAAAGATGGCGGCCTTTATATGAGCAGCAATGCCGGTGAAAGCTGGACACTGGTGAGCAGCGACAATAATATCCGGCAGCGTGCCTGGTATTATACCAAAGTATTTGTGGATCCGAAAAATGAAAACAAGGTCTACTGTCCCAATGTTGGTTTCATGCGCAGTAATGATGGCGGCAAAACCTTTCAATCCATCAGCACACCACATGGCGATCACCACGATCTCTGGATAGACCCGGAAGATGGCAACCGTATGATCGTGGCCGATGATGGCGGCGCACAGGTGTCATTCGACGGTGGCAATAACTGGAGCACTTACCTCAACCAGCCCACCGCACAGGTGTATCGTGTAAGCACCGACAACGCATTTCCTTACCGTATCCTTTGCGGTCAGCAGGATAATACAGCTTTCCGCATCCGCAGCCGTACGTATGGCGGTGCAATCACCGCTGCTGATATGGAAGTAACGGCAGGCAGTGAGAGTGGCTATGTGGTGGCCGATCCGCAAAATCCTGATATTACTTATGGTGGCAATTATATGGGAATGCTCCAGCGGCTCGATCATCGTACAGGCGAAAGCCGCATGATCAATGTATGGCCCATTGACAACATGGGCGCCGGTGCCGAAGCTGCCAAATACCGCTTTCAATGGAACTATCCCATCTTCTTCTCTCCGCATAATCCAAAGAGACTATATGCTGCCGGCAATCACCTGTTCGTAACAGAAGACGAAGGGAAAAACTGGCAGATGATATCACCCGACCTTACCACCAACGATAAAAAGAAACAGGCTTCCAGCGGCGGCCCCATCACTCAGGATAATACCAGCGTGGAATATTACTGCACCATCTTCACGGCAACAGAAAGTGCCCTGGAGAAAGACCTGCTGTGGACCGGCAGCGATGATGGCCTCGTGCATGTAAGCAGGGACGGTGGAAAGAACTGGGAGAATGTAACACCCAAAGACTGTCCGGCTTCCATGATGTGGAACTGCATCGAAACCGATCCCTTTACAAAAGGCGCTGCTTATATTATCGGCACCCGGTACAAGCTGGATGATTTTCGTCCCTATATCTATAAAACAACAGACTATGGCAAAACCTGGAAACTGATAACAAACGGCATCGGCAGCCAGCATTTTACCCGTTGTATGCGGGCCGATCGAAAAAAACCAGGATTGCTGTATGCCGGTACCGAATACGGTATGTATATCTCCTACGACGATGGCGCCAGCTGGAAAACATTTCAGCTCAACCTGCCTGTTGTACCCATCACCGATCTTACCATTAAGAATAACGACCTCATCGTTGGCACACAAGGCAGAAGCCTGTATGTGCTCGACGACCTGGGTGTGGTTCAGCAACGCAATAACACCATTACCGGCCAACAACTTTTTGTATTTGATGTAAACCCTGCCTTCCGTATGCCCGGTGGTGGCAGAAGACGTGGCGGTGGCTTCAGCGCCGACGGGCTGCGAAATGCCGGTATGAATCCCCCCAACGGCGTAGTGTTTAATTATTACCTGAAAGAAGTAAATGATTCTACGAAACTGTCCGTTACCCTCATGGATAAGAACAGGAAAACGATAAAAACATTTGCCACCAATGCTAAAGAAAATAAGATCGATATCAACAAAGGCATGAACCAGTTTGAATGGGACATGAACTACCCCGAAGCCGAAAAAGTGGATGGACTGATACTGTGGAATGGTTTTATTACCGGACCCAAAGCCGCACCCGGCCAGTATTATGCAAAGTTCAAATCTGGCAGCGACTCGACCGAAGTGCCTTTCACCGTGGTGGCCGACCCGAATTATAAGACCTCCCAGGCCGAATACGAAGAGCAGTTCAACCATCTCATCACCATCCGTGATAAATCGTCAGAAATAATGAAGGCGATCAAAAATATCAGGGATGTACGTCAGCAACTGAACGATTTCAGCGCCCGTGCCGGCAAAGACCTGCCAAAGGAAATGAAGCAGGAGATCGATTCGATCCAGAAACAACTGACCGCGGTGGAAGAAGCCCTTCACCAGACAAAGGCCAAGAGCGGGCAGGATGTGCTGAATTACCCCATCAGGCTGGATGATAAACTGTCAAGTATTTACAATGCCTCAGCCGCAGGACAATCAGGTCTCAGCCGCCAGTCAAAAGAAGCCTATGCCGAACTGGTGATACAGATCGATGAACAACTGAATAAACTGAAGAAAATACTTTCAGAAGATGTGGGCCGCCTCAACCAGCACATACATGAAAAAGTATTACCGGTGATAGGGCTCAAGCCAGATAATAGATAATGGATGATAGATAATAGTTTTTCGTGTTGAATTGGAATGGTGTTTTGACACCGACATTCCATTTAACTGAACGGTCTTGGCGGCCAATCTAAAATCTAAAATCGTTGCAGGCTCAAGCCAGATAATAGATAGATAATAGATGATAGATAATGGATAATAGTTTTTCGTGCTGAATTGGAAAGGCATTTTTTGCTGCTATTCCACTTGGTGGGTAATCTAAAATCTAAAACCCAAAATCCAAAATAGAAAATTACGCCCCCGTTGGCCGTGTGTACTTCCGGGTTCGTTCCTTCATCAGCGCAATGGCCTCTTCCTCATTGGCGAACATGTTGTTTACGTTCACCAGGTTTTGGGCCAGTTTATCATAGCGCTTCGTCATCAGCCAGATAAAGATGTGGAGGTAGTGTACCCCATCAAACACAAGCACCTTGTCTTCTGCCAGTTTGTCTTTCAGCCGGAGGTACTCACCGGGAATTTCGGTATAGTGCATGGCTGGTCTTACATGGTGTATGGCATGGTAGCCGTCATTCCAGCATACTTTATTGTACTTGGTATTGATACAGTTGATGGTATTATCTTCCAGGTCTTCCAGGTTTACAAAAGCATGTTGTGTCCAGTTGCCCAGCATCATCACCACCCTTGCAAATACAAAAGGAATAATGAATACCATCAACGTCGCCTGCAGGTTTACAAAACACATACCGATGCAGAACAGGTAGAAAGACATTTCGCCATAAGTAAGGCGCATGTAAAACTTCTTCCTCTTGCGGCTGAAAAAATACATGAACGTATCCCTGAAACCGAGAAGCAGGAACCGGCCGAGATAGGACAGGAAGCCCCGGAGACTGTCACGCTGGTAAGGCAAAGTGCTGCTGGCATCTTCCATCATGTTGTTCTCCACATGATGCATACCCATATGGTGTGCAAAATAGGTTTCCGGTGTATGCCCGAAGAAAGGACACACAAACCAGATCACATAATGAAAC
>JAEUVM010000104.1 GCA_016787125.1 Chitinophagaceae bacterium
TTGATCAGCCTGAACAGGATGGCTGTGGCCTTTTCGGCCTGCTGGTAGGGAAACTGCTCCACCGAAGCCACCGGCGGTTCATCCATATAGCTGGTGATGGGCAGGTTGGCATAGCTTACAAAAAATATATCCTTGTTGATCTTTATCCCTTCCTTCCTCGCATACCTGATGGCATCCAATGCCACATAATCATTAAAGGCGATCACGGCCGTGGGGCGCTCCTTCAGCGATAGTAATTGCTGCATGGCCTGCTGCGTGCCGGCCGTGCTCAGGTCGGTGGATACGATCATTGATTTATCTGCCTTCAGCTTATGCTGCTGCATCCCCTTCATAAATCCTTCCAGCCGCTGCTGCGAATGTATCAGCGATCCCGGGCCTTTGATAAACCCTATCCGGCGGTGGCTCTTGCTCACCAGCCAGTGTACCAGCTCCTGCGAACTGTTTTCCAGGTTGCAGGATACTGTATAGGCGTCCGGTGTATCCGGCACCCGGTCGAAAAACACCACCGGTATATTGTGCTTCTTCAGCAGTTCAAAATGTTCGTAAGTGGTGGTGGTCTTTGCGAGTGATACGATTATGCCATCCACGCGGTGTTTGCGCATGGTATCTACTATGCGGGCCTCCCGATCCATTTCGTCGTGCGACTGACCGATCAGCACGGTATAATTATTTTGTGTGGCCACTTCTTCTATTCCATTGATGGCAATTGAAAAAAATTCTTCCCGCAGGTTGGGCAGTATCACACCGAGGGCCATCGTTTTACCCTGTTTAAAGGAGATAGCTGCCTGGTTGGGTTCGTAGTGCAGTTCTTTTGCCAGTTGCTGCACCTGCATACGGGTGCGCAGCCCAATGCTGGAGTGATTGTGCAGCGCCCTTGATACGGTGGAGACAGACACGCCAAGGCGGTTGGCTATCTCTTTAATGGTGGCAGGTTTTTGATCCATACAGTGTAATACTTAACGACAACAGGCTACAATTTATAAAAAAGGATTGACTCCATACCTGACCGTAGTACAGACGGCAGGTAAATACCTGCACAAATTTGTTTTGCTCCGCTAACCTTCTTTCCGTAAATTCATGGTGAAATCATTTTCATGCATACTGTTTCATCTATTTTATCACGCAAAGGCAATACGGCGGTATCGGTTTCTCCTGATACCACGGTTATTGATGCGCTCCGCATCATGGCTGAGAAGAATATCGGCTCTGTAGTGGTGAGTGAAGGCAGCAATTACCTCGGCATCATGACGGAAAGAGATTACTCCCGCAAAGTGGTGCTGAAGGAAAAACATTCTGCCTCCACCAAAGTATCGGAGATCATGTCCACCGACCTGCCTGTGGTTTCCCCATCCGACAGTATTGACCATTGTATGAAACTGATGACGGATAATAATATCCGGTACATGCCCGTTTTCAGCAATGGCAGCCTGGCCGGTATCATTTCGATGAGTGATGTGGTTAAGGAAACTATACTTATTCAGAAAGAAACTATCCAGCAGCTCGAAAGCTATATACGGCAATAAAAGATTACTTTCTCTTCCCATTAGATTCTGAACGAAGCCCCGTAAGGCTTCGTTTTTTTTGTTCTCTGCGGCTTTGCGGCTCTGCGAGAAATACCGGCTGGATTACTGATTATTAATTATTGATTATTGCTGAAAGACCGATGTGTCTTTAACGCTGCGCCGCTGCGGCTTTGCGAGAGATATTTAATTATATTTTACTTGAGGCATTACTTTTCTTTCTTATCCTCTTTCTTATCTTCCTTCTTCTCTTCTTTTTCGAGTACCGGCACCAGGTCGTTCACTTCCACCTGCATGGGCAGCAGGCCGATCTTTACCACGGCCCTTTTGCCGCGCAGCTCCAGCACTTCTCCCACCTGGTGGTTCTTCTTCATCTTTACCTTGATGCCCGGTTTTATCTCCCCTCCCACTTCCATGAACTTCGACTCTATCTTCTGCTTCATCTTTCCGGCCACTTTTTTCTCATTCTTCTTAAATAGCAGCGCTTCCATCAGTCTCACTACTTTATTCTTGTCTTCCTCTTTCCGCCATTCGATGAGCAATTGCTTCAGCTTGCGCTCCATATCTTTCAGGTAGGCAATGCGTTCTTCCGCCACCCGGTTCTGCTCTTTTTGCAACTCCACCTGCTGGCGGTGTTTTTCCTTATCCAGTGTATGCTGCATTTCTTTTTTCAGCCGTTCGGTTTCTTTCAGCTCCCGGTTCAGTTCTTTTTGTTTTTGCTCAATATGCTGCAGGTCCTGCTCGGTGCGGTTCAGCAGTTTATCGAGGCGAAACTGGTCTTCATCCACCAGTTGCCTTGCCCGTTGTATCAGCGACTTGTCGAGGCCGATGCGTTCGGCGATCGAAAAGGTATAGGAACTGCCGGGTTTTCCCACGAGCAGTTTATACATCGGCTGCAGGTTCTTTTCATCAAAGGCCATTGCCCCGTTGATGATGCCGGCCGTTTTACCCGCCATGGCTTTCAGGTTCAGGTAGTGCGTTGTTACCACACCAAATGCATGTTTCTTTACCAGCTCCTGCAATATCACTTCGGCAAAAGCGCCACCGAGGCCGGGATCGCTGCCGCTGCCCAGTTCATCGATAAAGAATAAGGTGCGGCCATTGGCATTTTCAATGAAATGCTTCATGTGAATGAGGTGACTGCTGTAAGTGCTCAGTTCAAACTCGATGCTCTGCGTATCGCCGATATGTATCATCAGTTGTTTGAAAATACCAAACTGCGAAGAGGGATGCACCGGCACCAACAGCCCGCTTTGCACCATCAATTGGAGGAGGCCGATGGTCTTCATCGTTACGGTTTTGCCGCCGGCATTCGGCCCGCTGATCACGAGGATGCGATGACTTTCATCCAATGATAATGACACTGGCATGGTGGGCTTACCACTTCGCTGGTTGTATAAATAAAGCAAGGGATGATAGGCTTCCACGAGGTGTATAAAGGCCTTATCGGTGAGCACGGGATATTCTCCTTTTATTTCCACGGCCAGTTTGGCCTTGGCCCTGATAAAATCAAACTCGCCTGTTACCAGGTGCCAGTCATTCAGCAATGATGCATACACGGAGAGTTTGGCGGTAAGTTCCCGCAAGATGCGGTACACTTCTTTCCGTTCTTCATTCTCCAGTTCATAGATGGTATTATTGAGTTCGATCGTTTCCTCCGGTTCCACAAAGGCTGTTTTGCGGCTGTCGCTTTCACCATGAAGAATACCTTTCACCGTTCTTTTCTGCTCTGCAAAAACAGCCAATACGCGGCGGCCGTTCATAAAGCTTTCTTCTATCTCGGCGAGGTAGCCGAGCTTATTCAGTTTGGAAATGATCTTATCGAATGCCCGGCGCAGTTCATTTCTTTTCCGGTACAGGTTCATGCGGATATCGGCCAATTCTGAAGAGGCTTTGTCTTTCACCTGCCCGTTCTCGTCCAGCACTTCATCTATCAATGTGATGATCGTCTTTTCATAATACGTATGGCTGATCACCTTCAGCAATCCGCTGTATGCCACCCGGCGTTCGGCATCAAACCAGCGGAATATTTTTTCCATGCTTTCGGCCAGTTTGCGAAGCTGTAAAAAATCTTCACCGCCCAGCACAGCGCCGGGTATGGC
>JAEUVM010000117.1 GCA_016787125.1 Chitinophagaceae bacterium
CCCATACCAAATACCCATTTACTTATGCAAAAACGATTACTCTTATCAGCCGTCATTCTTCTTGCTGCGATGAGCGGAAGTTTTGCCCAGGTGGAAATGACCAGCGAAACGGGTCCTGCCATCTCCCGCAGACTTCAGCATGAAATTGACATGACCAAAGACCCTGCGCTCGGCATCGTGCCGGCCTATCGCCTGCCCGAAGCCTATGCACAAAAGAAACAACTGCTGGCACAACAGGCTAACAGGGCGCCGCTATTTACGTGGACAGAAAGAGGTCCCAATAGTGATGCAGTAGGCCCCAGCAATGGTAACACCCGTGCCGGCAATGGTATCACTTCCGGACGTATGCGGGCCATCTGGGAAGACCTCAGCGATGCCACCGGCCGCACCGTGTGGGTGGGTGGTATTGATGGCGGTGTTTGGAAAACCAACGACATCACGGCCACTCCTGCCACCTGGACACTCATCAACGATTTCCTTGGCAACCTGGCCATCGCCAGTATCTGCCAGGATCCCACCGATCATAATATCATGTATTTCGGCACCGGTGAAAAAGCCATCAATGCCGATGCTGTTCGCGGCGCCGGTGTATGGATGAGCACCGACCACGGCGTTACCTGGACCATCATGCCCAATACACAGAACTACTGGAATGTAAGTAAAGTGGTATGCGATGCCAGCGGCAACCTGTATGTGGGATGTAATTCTATTTCCAACAACCAGGGATTGGTACGTTATACAAAAGCCACTGGTACATGGACAAACATCACGCCTTCCGGTCTCGATCCGCGGGTGCCTGATTTTGAACTCAGCAGCACAGGCAGGCTGCATGTGGTATGTGGTTATTACAACACCGCTGCTGCCAGTTCAGGCTATCGCTATACTGATAACCCGGCCACGGTTACTTCCGCAGGATGGACAAGTCCTGCCACCACCTTTCCCACACAATACAATGTAGCCCTGGCCAGCAATGGCAACACATTGTATGCACTTCCTTCGAATGCAAGCTGGCAGGTGCCCACTATTTATAAATCAACCAATGGTGGTGCCAACTGGGCCGCCACCGGTACCACACCTTCGTTTACCAGCGGACAAGCCTGGTATTGCATGGGTGTGGCTGTGGATCCTAACAATGCCAATAATGTGATAGTAGGCAGCCTTGATTGTTATAAAACAACCAATGGCGGTACCAGCTGGACCAAAATATCTGAATGGGTGGGCACTGCCGGTCAGTATGTGCATGCCGACCAGCAGATCATCCGCTGGAGAAATAACAACCAGGTACTCGTGGGTTCGGATGGTGGTATTCATTACTCCGGTGATGGCGGTACCACATTCCGTGATAAAAACACCGGGCTGCGCATCAAACAATTCTATTCAGTGGCTATCAATCCCACCAGCACCAACTATTTCCTTGCCGGTGCACAGGATAATGGCACTCACCAAATGAACAATGCCACCATGGGTGCTTCTGTGGAAGTAACAGGCGGCGATGGTGCCTTTGTGCATATTGATCAAAACCAGCCGCAGTACCAGTGGGGCTCTTATGTATATAATCAATACAGGAGAAGCACCAACAGTGGTTCTACGTGGACATCGGTCAACTATTCATCCAGTGCGGGACAGTTTATCAATCCTACTGATTATGATGATGTAAACAATATCATGTATTGCAGTGGTAATGCCAATACGTTTGTACGCTGGAGCAATCCGCAAACCGGCAGCACTTTCACGGCTGTAACCATGAGCGGATTAAGTTCTGGTAAAGTAACAGCGGTGAAAGTTTCACCTTACACCAACCATACTGTGTACTTCGGTGGTGGTGGTTCGGGCATCACTCCTTCCCTCATCAGGGCAACGAATGCCAATGCCACACCCACTTTCACCAGCATCATTGGTGCCGGTATGACCACATCCGGTGCAAGGATTTCCTGTATCGAACTCGGCACCAATGACCAAAACATCATTGTGGTGTATTCTAATTATGGCGTAAGCAATGTATGGGTTACTTCAAATGGCGGTACCACCTGGACAGCTATTGACGGCAACCTGCCTGATATGCCGGTACGCTGGGCGATGTTCTATCCCGGCAGTAATACAAGAGCTATCATTGCCACTGAAACAGGTGTATGGCAAACAGAACTGATCAATGGCGCTGCCACGGTGTGGGATCCCGAAACCGGTTTCCCCAATGTAAGGGTGGATATGCTCCAATACCGCAGCAGTGATGGATTGCTTGCCGCCGCCACACATGGCCGTGGTTTATTTACCACCATCGTTCCGCCACTTGGCAGTTGTGGTACGGTAGCTGGTCTCAGTTCTTCTGCTGTTACGGCCACCAGTGCCACCGTAAGCTGGACAGCCCTCAGTGGTGCCAACAACTATGATGTGGATTACAAGCTCAACTCTTCTTCCACATGGGTCAATGCGGCCTCTGCCACCACATCAACTTCGATAAACCTTAGCGGGCTCACTGCTGCTTCACTTTATGATTGGAGGGTAAGAGGCAATTGCACCAGTGGTTCCGGTGCGTATGCACAGGCACAATTCACCACATCGGCGCTTTGCGGCACACCAACTGGCCTCGCAGCATCAGCCATTACCAATACATCGGCTACTGTTAGCTGGACAGCCGTAAGCGGTGCCACCAGCTACCTTGTGGAGTATAAAGCCAGCAGTTCCGGTACCTGGCTTACGTTTGGTAATACAAACACCACGTCTGTTTCCATCAGCGGACTAACCGCAGGCACCACTTATGATTGGAGAGTAAATGCCACCTGCCCTGCAGGTACGGGCAGCTTTGCACAGTCATCTTTCACCACCACATCGCCGTGTAATGCTCCCGGCGGACTT
>JAEUVM010000121.1 GCA_016787125.1 Chitinophagaceae bacterium
TTGACAAGGAAAAAGTGCGGCAACGCTGGCAGGAATGGCTGGAATATGAAGCTGACATGATAAAATCGCTGGAAGTAAGAGGCGACCGCATCCATTAGAAATGACAGAGCCGCATTATAAAAAAGCACTGCTTGCCTTTGGGAACTACCAACCTGACCTGCCAGGAACGGAACATGGCTTTGAAGAATTTTCTGTTATTCCCCTGTCCGGAGGATTGATCAATGATACTTATAAGATTGAGAGCCCCTCTGGAAATTCATTCATACTGCAACGTATAAACCAGCACGTATTTCCCCAACCGGAAGAGGTACAGGAAAACTATATTCATTTGTCGGACTATGCTGCATCGGGGTCTGCCGGATTCAAAATGCCAAAGCCAATGTATTACAGTCAAACCGGTTCATTATTCAAAGACGATAATGGAAATTCCTGGCGGGCTTTTGAGTTTGTAAATGAAAGCATAGCTGTGCCGGTGGCGAATACACCTGGCCAGGCTGGTGAAACGGCGGCCACATTTGCAAAGTTTACCAAAGCCTTTTCCGGCTTTGACACCTGCCTGTTGCATGAAGTGATACCCGGTTTTCACAACCTCAGTTTACGTTACCGCCAGTTTGAAACATCCCTCAGTACCGCACTCCCGGAACGCATGGACAGATCAGCAGGCCTTTGCGCCGAACTGAAAAACCGGGAGCGTTACAAATTTTTCTATGAAGAAATAAAAACTTCGGACGAATATCCTTTGCGGGTTATGCATCATGATGCCAAAATTGCCAACATACTTTTTAATAACCGATCAGGAGAAGTGATCTGCCCGGTTGATTTTGACACGGCTATGCCTGGATATTTTTTTTCTGATCTTGGTGATATGATCCGTTCAATGGCAGGTTCAGCAGGTGAAAACGAAACTGACCTACGGCAGGTTACTATTCGTACGGATATATACAAGGCGGTGATTGAAGGCTATCTCTCACACCTGGCTGACAAGTTTACAGTGGTGGAGAGAAATCATATTCACCATGCGGGGCTGCTCATCACCTATATGCAGGCATTGCGGTTTCTCACTGATTATCTTGGGGGCGACACCTATTATAAAATTGATTATCCCGACCATAACCTACGTAGGGCCGAAAATCAATTGGCACTATTGAAAAGCCTGGAAGATTATTTAAGACGGGAATATCACAATGAATCGTAATACCAGCGCAACAGGTTTCACTTTTGCTGATCAATTATTCAAACTACGGTTTCTTTTTTTCTCGCTATCCTTTTTCATGATTTCATCCATCTGGTTGGGCCATAAAGACGGGACGCATCCCGTCTCTACTTTTTCCTGATATATTCCGCCAGCACTATTCCGGCTATAGCCCCGATACCAAGACATACATACACTGTTTCAATATTTTTCCCGAAAGCAATACCTGCCAGTCCGGCCAGTATGACCGGCGAAACAAAGGCCTGTAGCCAGTATATTAAATTTATGACCCCCCTCATACCTGTGAAAAATAAACGAGTTCTTCTTTAAGATCAAGAAACGAATACTTCTCCTGCAGGGCCTTTGTTTTCTCGAAATGTGATTGCAGAAATTGCTGGTGTGCTTTTGTACCCGGCTGAAAGGGCCGGTGATTACGGGCAATATTTATCTTCTTCAATTCCTGCATCAGTTGCTGTGATGTTTCGTCGATACAGTTTTCAGTAAATTTTTCCAGCACAAAATCGGTGGCAGCATAATTCGGGTGTACCAGGTCAATATCATAAAAGCGGTAATCCCGCAGCACATCAATCACCAGTTCATAAGCCGGGAAGTAATGCGCCGATTCAAATTTATTGGTGATGTAATGCACAGCATCGATCAGCCTTGCCTTGCTCCGGTTGTTCTCCACCACCCCATCACGGATATGACGAACCGGGCTCACGGTAAACAAAAATTGTAGTGCAGGGTTAAATGCCTTGAGTTGCGATACACAATCCGCCAGCATGGTTATTATTTCATCGGTCTCCAGCATGTCTTTGGTAAACCAACTTGCTGGTGCCCGGTGACAGTTCGCCACGCTGTTGCTGATAGCTTCACCGGCCAGGTCGGCTTCGTGTGTCAGCCGGTAGGTAAAGGAAGAACCAAGTGTGATGATCAGCCAGTCGGCTTTTGCCAGAAAATCATGTGCTGCCTGTTGGGATGCATTGATTCCTTTTACCACTGTTTCCTCATCCATTCCGGAAAAGCGGGAATGATGCTGCCAGCTGTTCCATATCTCATTGTACCGGAAAAGGGCTGCCGCTGTGTATTGTTTGTTTTCTTTGTATGAAAGCAGGCTTTTACATACAGCATCCGGGCCGAACAGTATTCCGTTGGGGTTTTGCAGGATGGTAAACTTCAGCTTTGCCAAAGCGTTACCGATGTGTTCGGTGAAGCATGAACCGGTCAGCATGATCTTTTGTCCATAGCTGATGGGCTGCGGCAGTTTCTTGATATCTATTGGGAGGAGAAAGTTCATAGTTTGTTGTTCATGGCTTATGGTTCATAGCATACTGTTCAATATTATCATTTTTCCTGCTTCATACTTCATACCTCATCCTTCCTGCTGTTACAACTTTTTTTCAAACAGCATTCCTGCCATGCTCAGGCTTTTTCCCAGTGCTTCGGGGTTCATTTCGCCCAGCAGTTTTCGCTCGTTGAAATAAGTTATCATCAATTCAGTATCCATATTGCCCACCAGTTCATCATCTGCCATGGGGCATCCGCCAATACCTTTGAGAGCGCCATCAAAACGTTTGCAACCGGCTTTGACAGCCGCATCCAGTTTTTCTTTCCAGTTGGCCGGCGTGGAGTGAAGGTGAACGCCTATTTCAGTACCCGGCAATGACTCCACAAGATAACTGGTGACATCATACACCTGTGCCGGTGAGGCGAGGCCTACGGTATCTGCCAGGGAGATAATACCGATATCCATTGCCACGAGTTTATTCACCCATTCAAAAACGATCTCTTCATCATACGGATCGCCATAGGGATTGCCAAAGCCCATGGAAATATAGATCACGAGTTGTTTGCCGGTCTTGATACAAAGGTTTTGAATATCCTCCACCCTCTCCAAAGAGCCGGCGATGGAAGAATTGGTATTACGTTGCTGAAAGGTTCCTGAAACAGAAAACGGGAAGCCAAGATAACTGATCTCTTCAAACACTGAAGCCGCTTCGGCACCACGGTAATTGGCAATAATGGCAAGAAGCCTGGTGGCGGTGTTCTGCAATTTCAGCATGGAAAGCACTTCAGCCGTATCAGCCATCTGTGGAATGGCTTTGGGTGATACGAAGCTGCCAAAATCAATCGTGTCAAACCCCACCTGCAGCAGCGTATTGATGTATGCTGCTTTTTGTTCCGTAGGGATAAATGTTTTCCATCCCTGCATGGCATCGCGGGGGCATTCGATGAGTTTGATTGGTTGTTTGTCCATACCAGTTTTATATGGCTGTGTTTTACCTGCTTATATCAGCTCCTCTGCCGCATCACCTCATACAATATCATTCCTGTGGCCACACTTACATTCAGGCTTTCAAAATCCCCTTTCATGGGGATTTTGATCTTTTCGTCGCAGCTTTTCAACAAGGCCGGGTAAATGCCTTTTTCCTCGCTGCCCATCACGATGGCGCATGGCTCTGTAAGATCGGTTTCGGCAATGGTTTTTGCTGCTTTCATTTCGCTGGCAAAAACCTTTATCCCGTTCAGGTGGAGTTCGTCTATTGCTTTCAGCAAACTGTTTACCCGGCATATCGGGATATGCTCCAGCGCCCCGGCTGAGGTGAGCACGGCATCTTCATTCAGCGCCCCCACCCCTTTATCAGGTATAATGATACCATGCACGCCGCAGCAATAAGCTGTACGGGCTATGCCGCCAATATTGCGGATGTCAGTGATGCCATCAAGGATGAGGAACAAGGGTGTTTCGCCGCGGTCAGTGGCCCAGGAGATCACATCCTGCAGTTGCTGGTATTGAACCCTTGCTTTTTGCGCCACCACACCTTCATGACCGGCCACATGAAAACTGTCGAGCTTTGCCACAGGCACATAATTTACCGGGATGCCCTGTTGTGTGGCCGTATTCCGTATCTCGCTGATCTGTTTGCCTTGTGCTTTGGTGTCGAGATAAATGCGATCAAGCGGCTGGCCGGACTGCAGGGCTTCGAGTACAGCCACCGGGCCAATAACAAGGGTGCTTTTCTTAGGTCTTTGCTGGTGTCTGAAAGGTTTCACGTTGGCAAAAGTAGTGGATTCAGGTGTCGGGTGTGTATGCAGCGGGCTACTGACTCCTTTGTGTTTTGGTCTGAAAACAAGTAAGGCACCCGTTGCCGGATGCCTTCTTGCGTAAACAGAATTGCTTCACTCTCGATAAAGCCTATTTTAGTCCGAAAGCTTTCTTTACCTTACTCACATAGTCCAGTTTTTCCCAGGTAAAGAGTTCCACTTTCTTCTTTGCCACTTTGCCATCGGGAGATACAAATGACTTCTCCACGATACGGGGCTGGCGGCCCATATGCCCGTATGCAGCTGTTTCGCTGTAAATCGGGTTACGTAATTTAAGTCTTTTCTCGATAAAATAGGGACGCATATCGAAAATACCTTCCACTATTTTGCTGATCTCACCATCTGTAAGGCTCACTTTGGCGGTACCATACGTATTTACGTTGATACTGGTAGGCTGCGCCACACCAATAGCATAAGAGACCTGTACCAGCACCTCGCTGCACAAACCGGCAGCCACCAGGTTTTTGGCAATATGACGGGTGGCATACGCTGCCGAACGGTCTACCTTGGAAGGATCTTTACCGCTGAAAGCACCACCGCCGTGGGCTCCTTTACCTCCGTATGTATCCACGATGATCTTGCGGCCGGTAAGCCCGGTATCGCCATGGGGCCCGCCGATCACAAACTTGCCGGTGGGGTTTACGTGGTACTTGATATTATCGTTGAAGAGTTTTGCGTAGCGCTTGTATTTGGCTTTGATGCGGGGGATCAGGATATTGATCACATCACTTTTGATACGGGCAAGCATTTTTGCCTCGGAATCAAAATCATCATGCTGGGTGGAGATCACGATAGCATCAATACGAACGGGATTGTTGTTATCATCATACTCCAGCGTAACCTGGCTTTTGGCATCAGGACGCAGGTAAGGCATTTTGGAATTTTTTTCGCGGCGGATAGCAGCCAGTTCGATCAGCAGGTTATGTGCCAGGTCGAGCGCTAGTGGCATATAATGCTCTGTTTCATTGGTGGCATAGCCAAACATCATTCCCTGGTCGCCGGCACCCTGCTCCTCTTTCTTTTTCCTGTCAACGCCCTGGTTGATGTCGGCAGACTGCTCATGAATAGCGGATAACACACCACAACTGCTGGCTTCAAACATGTACTCACTTTTGGTATAGCCGATCTTGCGGATAACGCCGCGGGCTATTTCCTGCACATCGAGATAGGCTTTTGATTTCACTTCGCCGGCAAGTACCACCTGACCGGTGGTAACCAGCGTTTCGCAGGCTACTTTTGACTGGGCATCAAAGGCAAGAAAATTATCGATGAGGGCATCAGATATCTGGTCGGCTACTTTATCGGGATGTCCTTCGCTTACAGACTCCGATGTAAATAAATAAGGCATTAAAAAAAATTTTAGGGTTATCCGCCATCGGCGAGGCGCAAAGATAAGGCTGGAGCCTATAAAGAACAAAGTCTCCCGTTGCGAACAGGAGACTTTTGAACATATCTTGATAAGTTATTCCTATAGTTTGGAGTAAACGATACGCAGGCGTAAGCGTTTTGCCGGTACGGCATAATTACCACCAGCCAGCACCACCCGTCCGTAAGCGGGCTGATCTGTGACAAACACATTGTTTTTAACCTTGTAAAGCGATGAGTACATCACCGATCGTATGGGTGAATAGAGCCGCATACGGTAGTTCGTGCCCCGGTTGGTAACGAGGTTCTGAATATACCGGGATATATTGAAGCGATAGGTACTGTCAGATTTCAGCAGGCCTCCAAACGAGGTCAGATTATAATTGAATGCTTCGTTGGGGTTGCCGTTCCAGGTAAGCGACTGGTCTACATCAAAGGTCAGTGCCGTATCATTGGTGCTATTGATCCGGTCGAGGTAAAGCCCTTGCGGTTGTACAAAAGTGGCATCGCTGGGGATGGTACGGATGGGTGTGGCAATGATCTCCGCCCGGTGTATCACCGCGTTTTGAAAAGTACTTAAGCCCGGTATGGTTAGTAAGCCGTATGAGCCGGGTGCGTTGGATATATATAGCAGGTCGTCGTTGGGAATGCCGTTGTTAAGGTAAGCAAGGTAGTTGCCTCCCTCTGTGCGGTTAATGGCATTAGCCTGTCCGCTGGTAAGGTGATAGAAGTCGGTAGAAGTGGTGTCTTTCACACCATTTTCCCGTTTCAGGCGGTAGTATACAGTCAGCTTGGTGGCACTGTTATCAGTTGGCAGAAAATAAACCAGGGCATTACCGGCATTTTCTGCCTTTACCTGGAAGCCTCGGAACAGGGTCTTGAAAATTGAATCGTTCCGGAAGCCGCCATTGGCTGTATTAGAGGTATCGTATAGACTGAACCTTGTACCCAGTGCATTGGTGATCGGTATCCGTATTACATTCACCAGTTTGGTGGTGTCCCTTTTCCTGATATGCAGCACGGTATCATCCAGTTGTTTTACCTGGAATGTTTTTGATCCCAGCATGGAGCCGGTGGTTGGAAAGTCTGGCTCGCTGTACTTATATAAGACAGTGTCTTTAAATGAAGGGCCAGGAGCAATTTCATAAACACTCAGTGTCTCGAATGAATTGGTATCTCCGTAATATCCCTGGTAAGCCAATGAAAGCACCACCGAGTCAATACCTATCACCGAATCTTTGTTTATAAAGGGATTGACAAACTCGCCGGCCGGCACTATATTGAAATAAGCGTTGCCGTGTATGCCGCCAAACTCGGGGTCGCTGGTGATATGTCCTACCATCAGCTGATCGGTAAACAGCACTTTCGTGGTGTCATTGAAACGTTTGTTGTCGGTCTCGATATCGAGGAATGTCTCAAAAGTGGTGATATTGTCGATCGCCGGAATCAGGTCATCGCCAAGATCAGTGGCTTCGTTGATCCTCCGGCAGGCGGAAGATAGGAGCAATACAAGGGTAAGGATAGCTAAAAGGAATCCAACGGGTTGTCTGTACTTCACAATGTAGATTTGAATCGGTTTGTCAGGGTTTTTACTTGCCCGCAAGGTCGTTATACAGTTGTAAATAGTCTGTTAAATCTCCTTCTGGATTAAAGGGTAATGTCTTCTTTCCCCGCACTTTAGTGAACTCATCGGCCAGTTTCTTCTCTATCTTTTCTGCACCTATGGTGATGGCATCGGCAAAGGTGGCACCGCCACGGAACATTGCCGTATTGGTTCCGTCTTTATACAATTCCAGGTCTTTTTCTTTCAGTGTGGCATGTATCAGGGCTTTTTTGATAAACCCGCTGCCCAGCTTTTCCTTGAAGGTGTTCTGACCGATAGTGAATACTATCTTGCTGTGCGCAAATACCGGCTCCTTTTTATAGAGTGTTTTCAGGTAGGCAGGTATCAGGCCTGTCATCCAGCCGCTGCAATGAATGATATCCGGCGGCCAGCCAAACTTCTTCACCGTTTCCAGGGCGCCCTTGCAGAAGAACACGGTACGGAGGTCGTTATCCTCAAACCATTTGTCGTTCTCATCGTGGAAAACGAATTTCCTTTTGAAGAGCTCTTCATTGTCAAGGAAATACACCTGCAGGCGGGCGCTGGGCAGGGAGGCCACCTTTATCTGCAGGGGCATATCGTCATTATCAACCGTTACGTTGATACCGGAAAGCCTTACCACTTCATGCAGGCGATGGCGGCGCTCGTTGATGGTGCCAAAACGGGGCATGATGCAACGCACCTCCAGGTTATTGTCGTTTGCCTTGATAGCCAGTTTGTTCACAATCTCAGAAAACTCTGTCAGCTCCAGGTAGGGTGACATCTCGTTGGCAATAAATAGAATTCTTTTTTTTGCAGACATGGGCTTCCCGTTTAATTTACACCCTGCCGGGGTGTTTGTTTCCTTCCTTTTCAGTAAAGGCGGGCAAAGGTAGTCATTTTAGCCTGAATCAGGATGGAAAAGAGCGCCTTACGGGTCAAACCCTGCTGCCGGCTCTTTACCCGATTGCTTTTGCGGGCACCTTTTTTACCCCAAAAGAACAGGATTAAATATGCATTATGATCTTATTTAAAAAAGCGGAAGACCTGTATAATTATATTGCTGATCAGCAGAAAAAGGGAAAGAAGGCCGGCTTTGTTCCCACCATGGGGGCCCTGCACGAAGGGCATCTCTCGCTGATACGCCAAGCCGGTTTGGAGAACGATCTTACCGTGTGTTCCATTTTTGTGAACCCCACCCAGTTCAACGACCCCGCTGATTTTGACAAATACCCCATTACCCTTGAAAAGGATATCGCCATGCTCACCGGAGCAGGCTGCCACCTTCTTTTTTTACCATCAGTAGCCGAAATGTACCCCGATGGCATAAAGGCAAGGATGCATTATGACCTCGGCTTTCTTGAAACAAGGCTCGAAGGTCCCTTCCGGCCGGGGCATTTCCAGGGGGTGTGTATGGTGGTGCACCGGTTGCTGGAGATCGTTCACCCGGATAATCTTTATCTCGGGCAAAAGGATTTCCAGCAATGTATGGTGATAACCCGCCTTACGGAGATTATGGGGATCAATGATAAAACAACGATACGCATCTGCCCCACCCTTCGGGAAAGCGACGGGCTTGCCATGAGCAGCCGTAATATGCGTCTCTCTGGGCAGGAGCGGCAAACGGCCCCTGTTATTTACCGCACCTTATTATATATAAAGAACAACATTCAGCCGGGCGATATCACCGGTTTGCAGCAAAAGGCGGTTACTGACCTTGAACTGGCGGGCTTCCGGGTGGACTATGCGGATATTGCTGACGCCAACACACTGGCCCCGGTAACAAACTGGGATGGCAGGCAACCGCTGGTGGCATTGGTGGCGGCCTTTTTGAATGAAGTAAGATTGATAGATAACCTTCTCTTATCATAAAACGGGGATGGATTTAGTAATTTGCCGCCCGTCACCCATTAAATATCATACCGGTACTGCTAACGAATGAACAAACGCCTGCGCACCATACTTCAATACGCTTTCTTCCTGGGCATTGGTATCTTCCTGGTGTGGTGGTCTGTGAAAGACCTTACTGGCACTGACAGGTCTGCCATCCGCTCGGCACTGAAAACGGCCCGCTACTGGCTCATCATTCCCGTGTTTGCCATTCTTTTTCTCAGTCATTATATACGGGCCATCCGGTGGAAGCTGCTGATGGAACCGATGGGCTACAATCCTTCCACCACCAACACCTTATTTGCCGTATTTATCGGGTACCTGGCCAACCAGGCTGTGCCGCGGCTGGGCGAAGTGCTGAAGTGCACCGTTTTGGCCCGGTATGAAAAAGTGCCCGCCGATAAACTGATCGGCACCATCATACTGGAAAGGGTGATCGATGCCATCACCTTACTACTGGTGTTTGCCATTACCCTGATCATTCAGCCGGATATTTATTCGCAATTACTTGATACCATATTCCACACGCAACCGCAAAGCGGCAGGAAAACGATCTCTTCCAGCCTGGTGATGATGATCATCGGTGGTGTGTTGCTGCTCCTGCTTGTAATATGGATGATAAGGAAGAAAAAAACATTTGCCGACCTGGGCCAGTTGCTCCGCCGTATCGGGCGCAGCATCTGGCAGGGCGTGAGTGCCGTTCAGCATTTGAAAAGAAGGTGGTGGTTTATCTTCCTTACGGTGAGTATGTGGACCCTCTATCTTATCGGTGGCTATATCGGTTTCCAGGCGTTGCAGGAAACGAACCAGTATGGAATAAAGGAAGCGTTCACCGTTTTATCTGCCGGCAGCATCGGTATGATCGCCACGCCGGGTGGTATCGGCGCTTATGCTTACCTGCTGCAAAAGACGATGGAAGTGTACGGACTGAACGCCGGTGTGGCGCTGGCCTTTGGCTGGATACTGTGGGTGGCGCAAACGATCGTGATACTCATTGGTGGTTTGGTTAGCTTTGTGGCCATTCCCTGGTATAATAAAAAGAAAACAGTATGAACAGGCCTGACCTCATTCCCTCCAGGATAATGGACAGGGCAACCGCTGTAAGACAAGTGGCTGCCTGGCGAAATAAAAGCGGCACTATCGCTTTTACCAATGGCGTGTTTGATATTTTACATGAAGGACATATTTATTCCTTATCACAGGCAGCTAAAGAAGCCACTTATCTTATCGTGGGGCTGAACAGTGATGCTTCTGTAAAAAGATTAAAGGGCGAGAGCCGCCCGGTGAATGGTGAGCAGTCGAGAGCACTGCTGCTGGCTTCGCTGGTGATGGTGGATGCCGTAGTGATCTTTGAAGAAGACACGCCGCTGGAACTGATCAAAGCCATTATGCCTGATGTGCTGGTGAAAGGCGGCGACTATACCGTGGAGCAGGTGGCCGGCGCCAAAGAAGTAATGGCCAATGGCGGCCAGGTGGTGATCAATCCCATACTGGAAGGTTTTTCCACTACCGCCATCCTGAACCGGAAAGGCTGATCGATTAGCCGTTAGTAGTTCAGGTTGTAAACATTGGTCATATTCCTGGCGCAGTAAACAGAATCTTTATACACGGTGGTAACGCCGCTTTTTCTTACCGCATAATTTATATAAAGCTTCCGGTCTGCCGCAACCGGGCAGGTTTGGCTGCCCTCTACATTGCCGCCCACAAAATAGCCATCGACATTTATGATGCCCGATACCAGCGTGGTGGTACATGGACTGATCACGTAACCAAACTCAGCTTCTGCATTGTAATGGTGAAAGCTAAGCCGGTCGTTCGCATCAACAGGGCTGGTATTTTTAAAGGCGATCCTGAGCATGGTTTCCTTTGTAAACTTTATCACCGTATCTCCTGAGTGTACCTTATTTGCATCAAGGGTAAAGAAGCGGCGAAAATAGCCGGGTGGGACGCTGAAGTAGAATTCAAATGTCTGTGCGGCCTCCCATTTTGTAAAGTTCAGGCGGAACCTGCCTGCTGCATCGGTTAAGGCAGTGCCGAGGTCCACTTTTTCGGAAGTACCAAACCATACACCACCGGAATTATTATGCCCCACCACACGGATGTTTAGACTGGCAAGCGGCTGGCCTGTCTTATCATCTATGGCAATGCCTGTATATTCAATGGGAGGCCCGGGAGTTCTTTCCGGCTCTTTGATACAACCGGCGAATGCCAGTAACAGAAGAAGGAGTTTTGTTTTTCTCATGATAAATAAAACTACCCTCTCTCCTGCTATGTCTTCTTGACAAATGTCAAGAGATGTGTTTCCGAGCTGTTTTTTGCCAACTTATTTTTTATGAAAGCGGCTCCTCACCCTACTGAGGGTTTCTTCGCTCATGCCGAGGTAGGTGGCGATATGTTTCAGGGCCACCCGCTGCAATAAGGTGGGATGATGTTCGGTAAAATAGCGGTACTTCTCTTCTGCGGTATGTTTGCGCAGCAGTTGTGTCCGCATCTCAGCCTGGTAAAAGGCAAACTCGGTTTGTTTCCTGCCGGTTACATTAAACACCGGGAACTCTTTATACAGTTGTTCGATATCATCATGGTTCAGCCCGGTGAGTATGGTGTCTTCCACGGCTTCGATATACTCATAGCCCGGCTGCTGCAGGAAATAGCTGGGCCATGAGGTAAGTATGGAGCCTTCTTCCATAAAACGGGAAGTGATCTCCACCCCATCATTTAAATAATAAGAACGGGTGAGCCCTTTTACGATCAGGCTGGCCCTCCTGCATACCTGCCCTTCCCGGAGGATGATATCGCCGGCCTTGTACTCTTCTGTACGGGCCATCATCCTGATTCGCTCTGCCAGTTCTTCACCGAGCGGGGCCAGGCTTCTTAATTTATCGATCAGTATATCGGCCATGACTGCTAATGTACACTGATTTCAAAGAACCTGTTGTTTTCAAAAATTAATATGCATACTGCGCCGCTCTTTTATATTTTTATGATCCTATAACATTATTCCTTATGGCCAACCCCAAACGTAAGACCATTGCCCGCGACATCAGCTGGCTTGCTTTCAATGCCCGTGTGCTGCAGGAAGCCGCCGATGCCACTGTGCCCCTGCGGGAGCGCATCCGCTTTCTCGGCATCTTTTCCAACAACATGGATGAATTCTTCCGGGTGCGGGTGGCCACGCTGAAACGGATGATACAGTTTGGCAGCAAAGCCAACATGCACCTGGAGAATGATCCGCAACAGATCATCGATGAAATACAGATGATCGTGCTGAACCAGCAGGGTGAATTCAACCGCATCTGGGAGGAAGTGCTGGCGCAGATGAAGGAGCAGAAAATATTTCTCCGTTCGGAAAAAGAACTGAATGCGGAACAGCAGCAGTTTGTCCGCAACCATTTTGAAGAGGAAGTGAGCGCAGACATCATTCCCCTGATGATCGAAAACATTCCTGTGTTTCCCATGCTGCGGGATAAATCGATCTATCTGGCCGTGGTGATGTGGAAAAAGGAAAGCGCTTTAAAGAAAAAATATGCTTTGATCGAAATACCCAGCCGTACCCTTGGCCGCTTTACCATCCTCCCATCTCCCCGTGCTGATGAGCATCATATTATTTTGCTGGAAGACATCATCCGCTTCAACCTGCCGGATATTTTCTCGTATTTCGGGTACGACCAATACCATGCACATATCTTTAAAGTAACCCGTGATGCCGAAATAGATATTGATGAGGATGTATCCACCACCATTATTCAGAAACTGCAGAAAGGCATCAAGAACCGGCGCAAGGGTAAGCCTGTACGCTTTGTGTACGACAGGGAAATGGATCCCGGTCTGCTCGAATACCTGATACGCCGGCTGAACCTGAGCAAACGTGACAACCTGATACCCGGTGGCCGTATTCACAACTTCCGTCACTTCATGAGTTTTCCCGACCAGGTGTTCAAAGAAAAAAGAAACCGGAAGAAACCTTTCGATCATCCCCTGCTTACCGAGCGGCGGGTAACAGATGTGATCATGGAGAAAGACATTCTCCTGCATTTTCCCTATCATTCCTTTCTTCCGATGATCGACCTGATACGGGAAGCTGCCTTTGACCCCGATGTTACTTCCATTAAAATAACCTGTTATCGCCTTGCACCACAATCTAAAGTGATCAATGCACTGGTGAATGCCGTAAGAAACGGTAAAGAAGTGATCGTGATGATGGAACTGCGGGCCCGCTTTGAAGAAGAAGCCAACCTGGAATGGAAGGAAAGGCTGGAAGAAGAAGGCGCCAAAGTGCTGGTGGGTATGCCCAACCTGAAAGTGCATTCCAAGATATGTGTGATAAAGAAGAAAACCAAAGATCAGAATTTCCTGTACTATGGCTTTGTAAGCACGGGCAATCTGAATGAACGCACTGCCAGAATTTATGCTGATCATTGCCTGCTGACGAGCAACCAGAAAATTATGGCGGATGTAAACCGCATTTTCACTTACCTGGAGCAGCCTAAACTTGGTGTGGGCCTGTTGCGTGACTGCAAGGTGGTGATACCAAGTCCTGGTTTTGCCAAAAAAGAAATGATGCGGCTGATAGATGAAGAGATCCGGCAGGCAAGAAAGAAAAAGCCTGCTGCCATCACCCTGAAGATGAATTCTCTTTCGGATGAAGAGATGATCATGAAGCTGTATGAAGCCGCAAGGGCCGGTGTGCAGATCAAACTCATCATCCGTGGTATCTATTGTATGCTTTCTGAACACAAGAAATTTGAAAAGCCTGTTCGTGCCATCAGCATTGTGGATGAATACCTGGAACATGCACGGGTGTGGGTATTTCACAACAGGGGCAAAGAGAAAGTTTATATATCTTCGGCCGACTGGATGGTACGTAATATGGAACATCGTGTGGAAGCCACCTGTCCGATATGGCATGAAGACCTGAAACAGGAGCTGATCGACATACTCCAGATACAACTGGAGGATAATGTAAAGGCCCGATGGCTGGATAATGAACTGAACAACGAATACGTACGCACCAGTAAGAAAAAGATACGATCGCAGGTGGAAACTTATAATTACCTGCATAAAAAAACACTGACCCAACGTGAGACTGGCAGCAATTGATATCGGCAGTAACGCCGCAAGATTATTAATAACGGATGTGATCTCCGGCCCGCAAGGCACCGCTGAATTCATTAAGACCGTACTGGTGCGGGTGCCGCTCCGTCTTGGTTTTGATGTGTTTGACAAAGGCGAGATCTCTGCTGCCAAAGTGGAAAAGATCATCAAGACCATCAAATCTTACAAGCTGCTGATGGATGTGTACGAAGTGAAACACTGGAAGGCCTGCGCTACCTCTGCCATGCGGGATGCTGCCAATGCCAATGACATCATCAAAAAAGTAAAGACCGAAACCGGCATCACCATTGAAGTGATCAGCGGCGACCAGGAAGCTTCTTTTATCTACGAGAATCATATTGCCGAAGGCATGAATAAAGATGAATCCTATCTGTATATTGATGTTGGTGGCGGCAGTACTGAACTTACCTTCTTCAGCGATGGCAAACTCATTTTCAAAAAATCGTTCAACATCGGCACCATCCGTATGCTGAAGAACCAGGTGGATGAAGCGACATGGGATGAAATGAAAGACTTTATCCGCACCAAGACAAAAGGCTATCATCATGTGACGGCCATCGGATCGGGCGGCAACATCAACAAAGTGTTTTCTATTTCAAAAAGAAAAGAAGGTAAACCGCTGCCGCTTGAATTGCTCCGTGATTATTATAAAGAATTCAGCAACCTCTCTGTGGCACAGCGTATCAGCCTGCACAGATTGCGGGAAGACAGGGCCGATGTGATCGTACCGGCGCTGCTTATCTATATCAATGTGATGCGGTGGGCGGATGCGGAAGAGATCTTTGTACCGAAGATCGGCCTGGCCGACGGACTGATCCAATCCCTGTACGAGGAAGTGCGGCTGAAAGAGATCGAAGTGTGACCTGTTATCTTTACCAAAGCAACTATCATTTTTCCGGCTCTCAT
Organism: Chitinophagaceae bacterium; assembly: GCA_016787125.1. Taxonomy (GTDB): domain Bacteria; phylum Bacteroidota; class Bacteroidia; order Chitinophagales; family Chitinophagaceae; genus JJ008. The sequence continues at coordinate 15,153 of JAEUVM010000121.1, forward strand.
TTTTCAAAACCATCCCTTCATGAGTGTACAAAAGGAAATCAAAAAAGTAACCACCAACACCCTGCAGAAGATGAAGGCTGCAGGTGAAAAGATCACCATGCTTACGGCCTACGATTTTTCTTTTGCCCGCATCATCGACGGCGCCGGTATTGACGTGATATTGGTGGGTGATTCGGCCTCCAATGTAATGGCGGGACATGAGACCACCCTGCCCATCACGCTTGACCAGATGATCTATCATGCCTCTTCCGTGATACGTGGTATCGACCGCTGCCTGGTGGTGGTGGACCTTCCCTTTGGCTCCTATCAATCCAACTCTGATATTGCCCTTGCTTCTGCCGTGCGTATTATGAAAGAAACGGGCGGACATTCCATCAAGCTCGAAGGTGGTGAGGAAGTGCTGGAGAGTATCCGCAAAATTGTTTCGGCCGGTATTCCGGTGATGGGGCATTTGGGTCTCACGCCACAATCTATTTACAAATTCGGCACCTATGCCGTGCGGGCTAAAGAGGAAGCGGAAGCGGATAAGCTGCGCAGGGATGCGAAATTGCTGGAGGAAGCGGGTTGTTTTGCCATTGTGCTGGAAAAAATTCCGGCCTCACTTGCCAAAGAAGTATCTGAAGGATTGCATATTCCCACTATCGGTATTGGCGCCGGGCCGCATTGCGACGGGCAGGTGCTGGTGATGCATGATATGCTGGGTATCAACACTGAATTCAAGCCGCGGTTTCTGCGCCAGTACCTGAACATACATGAAATGGCCACCCATGCGGTGAAGCAATACATCCACGATGTAAAGGAGAAGGATTTCCCGAATGAGACGGAGCAGTATTAGGGTTTTGCGGGTGTTTTTTTATCAGTGGGGAATATATGCCACATAGTAGATAGTAAATATAGAAGAGCACATAGCTATGTGTATTACTATGCATCTATATGCCTATGTGGCAGATGTATTTCTCGCAGAGACGCAACGGCGCGGTGGGATGCAGCATAGGGTACAGCCGCTGCACATAGGTTTCAATTGTACAAAACGTTAAATTTTCATAATGTATAAGGGGTGCAGATGCCCCGGAAGGACGATATTTTTCCAAAACATGCGTAGAGACGAGGCATGCCTCGTCTCTACGGCGTTGTTTGGTTTTGCCGGGAAGGCGGAAAGACGTTTTGGAAATCAATGTATAGTTGCAGATGCCTCAGAACACGTTTTCAAATTCAAAAACATAGTTGCAGATGCCTCAGAACACGTTTTCAAATTCAAAAACATAGTTGCAGATGCCTCATAACACGTTTTTAAAATGAAAAACATAGTTGCAGGTGCCTCATAACACGTTTTCAAAACCAAAAACATAGTTGCAGATGCCTCATAACACGTTTTTAAAATGAAAAACATAGTTGCAGGTGCCTCATAACACGTTTTCAAAACCAAAAACATAGTTGCAGATGCCTCATAACACGTTTTTAAAATGAAAAACATAGTTG
>JAEUVM010000168.1 GCA_016787125.1 Chitinophagaceae bacterium
CCGTTTCAGCCTGGTCAATATAATCCAGAACGATCCTGTTGAATGCTCCTGTCTGACGATAAGGCAACCGCGTAGATGTAAAATTCATAGTTGAATTTGGTGCTAAACTACAAATAGAGCGGTAAAGGTAAGCACTACCGACGCCCGCTGGTATCCGTTCAGCAATATTTTAACTAAACCGTTCTGCTGCAAAAGGTGTAATGTCCATACTTACCGGTTTACCACTGATGATCTCCTCCACCAGTTTGCCGGTGCCGGCGCCGAGGCTGAGCCCGAGCATGGAATGGCCGGTAGCCACGGTAACGTTGTGGTATTTTCTTATGCGACCAATATATGGCAACCCGTCGGCAGAACAGGGCCGGTAGCCATACCAAATTTTCTCCTTAGCCGGAAGCGGCACATCAAAGTCGGGATAAAAACGTTTCACTGCATCCAGCACGCCCTGCACCCTGTTCATCCGCGGCGGTGTTTTATGCGATGTGATCTCCATGGTGCCACCAAAGCGGATCTTGTTTCCATCCATCGGGGTGATGGCAGCACGCCCTTCCAGCAGTATCGCCGGGTAGTTTACTTTATACGGTGAATTTTCGAGGGTAACAGAATACCCTCTGCCCGGCATCATCGGCAGTCTGGTACCCAGCAGTTTCGCCGTTTCCCTGCTCCAACTGCCGGTGGCCAGCACGATCTCATCCGCCTCATGCATCCTCTTTTCTTTAGCGGTCGCTGTTACAGTATATACTTTATTTATTTTGTCTCCCGTTTTTTCAAAACCGATCACCTCTTCATTGGCCACCAGTTTCACTCCCTGCAATTTCAAATAAGCAAAAAGGCTGCTCATGAGTTTATTGGGATAGCAATGTGCATCGCAGTTGAAAAGAATAGCGCCCATGCCATTAATGCGGGTTTGCGGTTCCATCGCCAGCAGTTCCTCACGGGTCAATAGCCGGGTGTCGGTCAATCCAAGTTCCTGTGCTTTCTCCACCGTATGCTTTGCATGTTCGGCACCTGCTTCCGTTTGAAAAATTTCCAGCAATCCTTTATGCTCATAGGAAAAATCAAAACCCGGCAGGTGACACCAGTCTTCATATTCTTTTTTACTGATAATGGCAATATCACGAAGCGGAACGGCGGCCGCTTTCACATGATCTTTTGTGGCGCTGCGGATAAACTTTAATCCCCAGTGTATAAGGTTCCAGTCGAGACGTGGCTGCACATAAAAAGGGCTTTTGGAATTCCACATCCATTTAAACCCCTGCTTTACGATGCCGGGTGTGGCCAGGGGAATAAAATGACTGGGGCAGATATAGCCACAGTTACCATAAGAGCAATTGTCTGAAAAATCGCCTTTATCAATCACCGTCACCTCCGCACCCGAACGCTGCAGGTATAATGCCGAACTCAACCCGATAATGCCGCCGCCGATTATTGTTATTCTCATATCACCTGAATCATGAATCGTTATGTAAATCGTATGCCTGTTTATTACAGTTCAATCACCATCCCTTCTTCTGCCACGCCGAAACCTTCACTCTTTACCTTGTCCTTTTCGGCCGACCTGTTTCTCAGCAAGAGATTGGTATGATTAAAATGAATGAACATGATCTTTTTTTTCTCTGCCGAAGGTAAGCCGGAAAAAAGTTGCAGGCTTTCTTCTACAAAAGGATGTGGTACTTCACGCATATCCCTTCCGGGAAGCTCTGTGCCATCATAAAAAGTGCCGTCAAGCAATGCAAGGTCCACTTTCTTTATTTCCTCAGTAATACTTCGTCCCCACTTCTCCCATTTATCTATATCGGGGATAAACAGTACTTTCTTTTGCGG
>JAEUVM010000200.1 GCA_016787125.1 Chitinophagaceae bacterium
ATCTGTACACTTATATCATTGATAGCAGCCAATAGTGGGTGGGGAGAAAACTATCTCGGCTTCTGGCATACAACTATCCAGGGGCACAGTATCACACACTGGATCAATGATGGCCTGATGACCATCTTCTTTCTGCTTATCGGACTGGAACTGGAGCGGGAAATATATAAGGGCGAACTGTCGAATCCTAAAGATGCCCTGTTCCCGGCATTTGCAGCAGTCGGCGGTATGTTGGTGCCCGCAGCAATATATATGTTGTTTAATTATGGTACCGTGTCACAACCCGGCGCTGGTATCCCGATGGCCACCGATATTGCATTTGCACTGGGTATACTTTCCCTGCTGGGCAACAGGGTGCCTGTATCATTGAAAGTTTTTTTAACAGCACTCGCCGTTATTGACGACCTCGGAGCCATTCTCATCATCGCCATATTTTACACAAAGACAGTACTGGTAACAAACCTGCTGATAGCAACCGGCATTTTTGCCGCACTGCTGGTGCTTAACCGCTTAAAAGTAAGAAACCTGCTGCCTTATATAGCCGGTGGTATTGCCATGTGGTATTTTATGCTTCATTCCGGTGTGCATGCCACCATCACAGGCGTGCTGCTGGCCTTTGCCATACCATTTGGTGATGGCGGTGAAAAGTCTCCCTCTTATATTTTACAGCATTTTCTGCACAAGCCCGTGGCCTTTATTATCCTTCCCGTATTTGCACTGGCAAACACAGCTATTACTGTTGATGGAAATCTGGGGGTATTACTCACAGAGCCATACAGCGCAGGCATTGCACTCGGCCTCGTATTGGGCAAACCCGCAGGTATACTGCTCTTTTCATTTATCGGGCAATTGTCCGGACTATGCAAACTGCCCGCCGATCTCACCTGGTTCAAAATACTGGGCGCAGGTTTTTTAGCAGGTATTGGCTTTACCATGTCTGTCTTTATCACCCTGTTGGCATTTGATAATGAAATGCTGATCAATAATGCCAAACTCGTCATCCTTATCGGCTCACTCATCGCCGGACTGATAGGGTTTATCACACTTCATAAAACGCTGAAAGGAAAAGCAGCGGAAGAATGAAGCAGGAAGCATGAAGTATGAGGAAGGAAACAGGGAACCGTAAACAGGAGATAAATCAAAAATAGTAACCCGGTTTTCACATTACCCGAACTACGTACACCGTACATCGTACACATAACCCACGTACTAATCCAAAACCCAAAATAACTTCCCAATCTCTCCCGAACCACGTACACCGTACATCTTTCATCTCACCACTTTTCCCTATCTTACAAATAAAAGTATGGCTATCACCAAGATCACAGCAGCTGCCCTGTTCGCAGTATTTACTATTGCCTGCAGCAGTTCAAAGAAATCCTCATCACTGGTTACACCGGAGTCGAAGTCAGCCTCGGCAGATAATCCCACACTGAAGAAGGCGAATTATCAGCGGCTGGATAATAATACGTTTCTGCTCGAAGGTATTTCCACCGATAAAACCTATGGCTACAGTCCGCAGAATGCCATCAAAGTGGGTATGGCCAATGGCGGCAATGGCGGCCCCGCCAATGAACGCAGCTACCTCAATGGCCTGCTCGGTCCAAACGGGGAAACGGTAACGTATCATCGTATCGGCAGTTGCTGTCCCGTGGAAAGCAAGAACGGGATGATGGGCATGGCCATGCTGGATAAATATGAGGTAACCTGGAGCGGAGCAGACAAACCTGCGATTCTGTATATAAATATGTATGATCCCGGCAAACTGATGGCGCCCGTCGGCTTCACTTACCGCAAGGAATCCAAAGCAGGAATGAGCTATATCGGTACAGGTAAGGAAGTACTAAGTGGTAAGTAATAAGTTATAAGTAATAAGTTATAAGTAATAAGTATGCCCAGTTGTAATAAGGGTTTACCGAATTCGCAGAAATTCCTATTTCCTGCTTCATACATCCTACTTCATACATCATGCTTCTTTCTCCCATTTTATTTTTCAAAAACCCTCCCGTAACTTAGTTGGCAAACAAACTGACTATGCTGAAAAAGACAACAGGAGCGGCTGCGGTTATCATGGCCATAGTCCTGGCAACATCCTGCGGCAGCGGAACTGCAAAGGATGGAAATACTACAAACACCGGTGATACCGTTTTACCCCCAGAAACAAAGACCGATACACTGCATGCCGGTAATACAAGATTAGAATGCCGCGAATTGCCCAACGACAGTCTCGAAATACCCCACAGCCTTGTCATATTAAGTGCCGCCGGTAAAGAAACAATTATTGATACCGTAAATACCTGCAGCACCATCAGCATCGAAGAATACAGACGATACCAGATCCCCGGCACGGCCATCTCAGCCTGTGGCGGCTGGTATGCCGGAGGCGGCGATTATTTCTACCTGCTGCTCCGCGATGGTAAACCCGTGGTATATGCCGGCTGGCAGGATGAAGGACAGGATGAGAATGACAACGGCTATCATTGGGAAGAAAAGAAGATCAAAACGGATAAATAACACGGAAAAGATAAAAGTTGAAATATCCATGCTGTTTGTGCATGTATGATGTTTTCTTATTTCAAATAAGGTTAATACTGTTATTTGTGAGCAGGCTTTGCAGCAGACATAAACAAAACCAACACCGAAAGCTGTCACCGGCAAATGAACTGGCAACCTTCTTTTACCTACAAAATGCGGCAGGTGGTCACCATCACCTTGTTCTGGACGGTGGTGAATTTGATGCTGGAACTTTTCTTTGCCGTAAACTATGATCCCGTCACCAAACAACATTTCTTCAGCTTTATCTTCGGCCGCAATGCAGCAGAGCATTTCCTTATCACTGCCATCGGCCCCATTGTGGGCGGTATGACGGGCGGCGCCTTTATCGTTTTTTACCAGCGGGAAAAAGTAAAAGGAAAAACATACGGACAGAAGCTGCTGATACATTCACTGCTGTATATCGTTTTTGTCATCACTTCCATACTATTTGTCGGCCTGATCGGTGCTTTAAAATACCAGGACGGTCTTTCCTTCTGGGAGCGTTTTTATAATGATGTATTCAGCCTGCGGGTATTTCGGCTCGTCGCAGCCTGGTACTTTATCGTCATTACCACCATTTTCCTGCTGGATGTAAGCGAAAGGTATGGCCCCGGCACATTGCGCCGCACACTGTTGGGTAAATATCATACACCGGTAAAGGAAGAAAGGATATTCATGTTCCTCGACCTGCGCTCATCCACCACCATTGCAGAACAGATAGGTGAGGAGAAGTATTTCCGTATGCTTCATTTCTTTTACCAGGTGGCCAACGAAGCCATCATCAACACCCGTGGGGAAATATACCAGTATGTGGGAGATGAGATAGTCATTACCTGGAAAATGGAAACAGGTATCCGCAATGCCAATTGCCTGCACTGCTTCCAGGCTATCAGTGATGCGGTGGCACAAAGGGAAGGAGAATTCAACAACAACTTTGGTGTGGTGCCGGGTTTTAAGGCAGGCATACATGCAGGCATGGTAATGACAGGGGAGGTGGGCACCATCAAAAAAGAAATCGTTTATTCCGGCGATGTGCTGAACACCACCGCCCGCATCGTGGCACTCTGCAACCAGTATGGACAACCACTGATCATTTCAGAAAAAATATACGAAGCGCTGAAAGATACACCGGGGTATCAATTCACCTATCTCGATAGCCCTGTACTCCGCGGCAAAGCAGTGGAAACCGCCCTCTACGGAACTACAACCACCAACACCAACAAGCCATAAACCATCAACTATGAACCATGAACTATCAGCCATGAGCTGCGAGAAGCGAGTTGTGAGTTTTGAGTTACGAGCCAAGAACTATGAACTATCTGCCATGTACCATGAACTATGAACCATAAGCCAAAATCAATTATCTTTCCCTGTCATCAACCATAACCACCAAATGTTCCGCCGCTTCCTGCTTGTTTGTTTACTGATCACCTCTGCCACCTTTGCACATACACAGGTACAGCAAACATCCCTTCTTCCCAAAGCAGAGAATACCTATGCCCTGGTGATCGGTATTTCCCGGTATGAAATAAAAAGCCTCAGCCTGAATTATGCACATCGTGATGCTGAAGCCTTTGCCGGTTACCTGCAGTCGGAAGCGGGCGGTACCATACCTGCTGATAATATCAGGCTGCTGCTGGATAGCAATGCCACTACGGCCGCTATCTACAATTCACTCCGCTGGCTGAAAAAGAAAGTGGAAGTGGCCACCCTCAGTGAAGCAAGCGGTAAATGCATGGTGTATATTTATTTTTCCGGTCATGGTGATGTGGAGACCAATACAAGGGCCAACCTCGGTTTCCTGCTCGCCTACAACACACCCCGCAACAACTATATTAATAATGCAGTACGTATAGAAGACCTGAACGACTATGCGCATACCTTATCAGCCGACCTCAATGCCAACGTGGTGCTTATCACCGATGCCTGTCACTCCGGTACACTGGCAGGGCGTGATTACCGGGGCAGTTACCTCGCCGGCACCGCCCTCAGTAAAGCCCGTGACCAGGAGATACGAATTGCCTCCTGCAAACCGGAAGAACTTTCCAAAGAAGATGAACGATGGGGCAATGGCCGCGGTGTATTTTCCTGGTACCTGGTAAATGGCCTCAAAGGTCTGGCTGATGGCAACAGCGATAAACTCGTTACACTGACCGAAGCACAGCGATACGTTGATTCTGCCATAGCAGCCGATGCCATCCTGCGGGAAATGAATCACAAACAAACACCGGTGCTCCGGGGCAACCCTCAGTTCAAACTGGCCGCAGTAAATGAAGCGATAAGAGACAGCATACAAAGGGTAATGCCTGCACCAGTGGTAATGCTTACCGGACCGATGGACCTTACTCCAGGACTGGTACGCCAGCATATAGATCATGCCGGCCTTACTTTCTTAGACCGGCTGAACAATGAACCGGCAGAGAAGATACCGGTCTCCTTTCTTTCCACTATGCTGGAAGATGAATACTACATTGAGGAAGAGAAACAAAGTCTCCGGGTAAAAATAGAAGAGATAAAAACAGATTCAGCTGCACGAAAAGCCTTTGCTGATTTCCTGACAGAGCAACTTCATGCCAAAGGGCAGGAAGCCATCAACGCCTACCTGGCCGGTGATGTGGCCGAACTGGAACGCCGCCGTTATTACAACAGCCGTGAAAAGGGATACGATAAATACACGGCCATGTTCAATGTGGCACTGAAACTGACAGAGCCGGACGATCCGATGTACCACATATTAAAAGTAAACAGCCTTTATTTTACCGGCATCGCCATGCGTATGAAAATGCCGCTGGTGAATACAGACACGGCCCGCCAATTGGAAACCCAGGCTATTGTCATACAATTGCAGGCGCTGGCAATGGATGATAATGCTGCCTATATTCATAATGAACTCGGTGTGCTGTATCTTGGAAGGAATAAGCTTGACTCAGCAGAGCAATACTTTATCAATGCCGCAGAACTGGCTCCATCCTGGGCCATACCACAATCCAATCTTTGTGGATTATACCTTGCAAAAGGCGATATGGAAAAAGCAGCCGCAGCAGGGCAGGAGGCAGACAGATTGCAACCAGGTTCGCATCTTACACAAGTGGCATTAGGAGCATTAGAGGAAAAAAGGGGCAACGGACTGTTTGCTGAAGAAAATTACCGGCAGGCAATTGCGCTGAACTCCCGCCATTATTTCCCCTTTGAACGGCTTGGGTTTGTTTATCTCAGTAATACACAATATGCACTCGCCGATTCATTCTTTCATGAAGCTGATCTGCGAAAGCGGGGCTACAATTTTTCCGGCAACGAATCAAAGATGGTGGCCACTCCCATCTTACCGGTGGCCGCCAGTCCCTATATATGCCTGCTCGATACTGCCAAACTGCTGAAGGAAGATGTGATGGGTTATTTTTACTGGGCCATGCAGGCGTATACTGTCAAAAATTACCCGCTGGCCGAAAGGGTATTCAGAAGACTGGTAGCTTACGATACCACCAACCCGCTTGCCTTTCACTACCTCGCCAAAATGTATTACGATCAGAAGCATTGGGAAAAGGCCGAACTGATGTTTAAACTGGCTTACAGGTATTACCTCGATGTTGATCGATTCAACCGTTATTGCGATTCACTGTTGCAGGGAAAAAGATTTCCTTACACACATGAATGCTTTGAAAGATATTTCAGGGAAAGTCATTACGGCCGGATGGAAGACTACTATTTCCTCGCCCGCTTATATGCACAGTGGGATCATTATGAAGAAGCAGATACCTGGTATGGAAATATTATTAACGATGACCCCACGAAAATAAATGGCTACCTGTTGCGCTGGCAGCAACAGGAAAAAAGGGAAGATTATTCGGCAGCAGAAAAAACGATAAGAAGCTTTGCAGTGCATGATGCAGAACGGGCAGATCTTGAAATGAATGAGTTTTACCGCCGCCTTATTGCCAAATTCCCCGACAACCCTGAGTGGCCCTACCGGCTATCCCTGTTATTATATGAAAGGGCCATGCGGCCATCCATGGCGCCAATGATAGATACCATCATCTGGTTTCCCAAAGAAGGCCGGGAAATACATATCGACCCCGACAACTACTATTCGCTGGGCAGCAGATTAAAATGGGATATCAATGATGGAATAAATCCGCCAATGCTGAACCTGGTACCGGTAAATTATTCAGGAGGGAATGTGACACTGCCCGGTGTAAATGAAGCCTACGATCTTGCTGACCCGATCATAACCCCGCGGAAAGATGCCATTTATTACCTGCGGCTGGCCGACAGTTTGCAGCCCGAACCATTGGTAAAGGCGGAGATCAATTTTAAAACAGGTAATGTATTGCTGCGGGCCGGTTCACCCACACAGGCCTATCCTTGTTATGCAAGGTCTGTAGAACTTTCGCCCGACAATGCATCGGCCCGTATGCGCCTGGTGGATGTAAGCGAAATTATTTACAAACACCGCAAAGGATTTGAGCAGCTTACTTACCTGTACGACAGTGCCCGTATCAGCTTTCCGCACCGCCTGCTCTATGCCGATTGGAGCCTGAGGGCAGGCAAACCTTCACTGGCCCGCAGAGTAATAGCAGAAGCAGCCGCTATTTATCCCTATCCATTACCCCAGGCAGGAGAGATCACTGCCAGGTCATGGCTGGCTGAAAAAGAATATGCCAAAGCCATCACCCTGTACAAAGCCCTGTCAGTAAAAGAAAAGAACAATGCATTCCTGCTCTATACACTGGCAAGACTCTACGCCCTTTCAGGCAATAAAACAGAAGCATGGAAAATGCTTGACGCTGCCATACTGAAAGGATTTAATTATAAATATGTATTGAATGCAGATATGGCATTGCAATCATTGCATGGACAACCGCAATGGGCAGCCTTACTGAACAAAGTAAAGGAGAAGCAATATTTCGAACCTCCGCAATAAGATACCGGAAGAAAATACCCGCTTACGCTTTACCTGCGGAATATCCTCGGGGTCTGCAAACACTTTTTACCTCTTGGGCAGGTTACATAGCCCGCATATTGTGTCGTTTTTCGTTTGGTTTCATCCATCACCTGGAACCAGGAGGGATTGGAATAACCGGGACCGAGATAACTGTTAAGTGATTCCACAAAGAAATACGTGAAGTACGAATCATATTTATTGGTTATGATGGCCCGTTCATCTTTGCTGGCAGCGGTCATCAGCAGGTTGCCTTTGGCAAATTTGAAAAGGGCATAAAGATTGGCCGGCACATAATTCATCGGCGCTTTGGAAGCAGGAGGCTGCACAGGGCCCAGTTGCTTGGGAGTTTCAATGGTGTCATTGCAGCAATCACTCAGCACCAGGTTAAGCCTTGCACCTTTCTTTACGATCGTACTGTAAATGTCCTGGATGTTCATGGTTTGTGTGCGGGCATCAGGCCGTGGACGTTTGTTGGGATCTCGCAGATCAAGAAAAGGAAATTCTTTGGTGGGTGCGGCCTGGTCACGAAAGCCATGACCTGAATAATAGAACACGATGATATCATTCTTATTGGCCTTCGCCCTGCTGAGGAAAGTTTCCACCCGGGCCTTGTTGTAGTTTTTGCCATCAATAGTGATGGTATCAAGTTCAAAGCCCATTTCATTGGCAATATAACCGAAAGTTTCCTGCATTCGTTCCACATCATTAGATACATTGGGCAGCAGCGTTTCATCGGCAGTGCTGGCCACCACCCACAAATGAAGGGTGATCTCGTCGTTGTCTCCTTTATTACCCAGGTTAGGGTTGGTAAAAAGATTTTTATAATAAACACTGTTGGTATCAAAATAACCAAGCACCAGTTCTTTATTTTCCAGTATAAATTCATTGCTGAGCATTGAGGCTTTCAGCAAATTGGCAGTATCTGGCAACACAGCATTGCTGCTAACCGACCAGGGAGAAAAACCACCGCTGCTGTCGGCCCTGAACCAGAACACCACAGCAGAAGGAGCCAGTGCTGCCTTTCCCTTTACCGTAGTTGAAGCTACAGTGGTATAATACAACAGGCTGGTATCAGGCATACCATCCGTGCGGAAATATAATTGCTCGGTAAATTTCAGTTCGGTAATATTATTCCCGTCGGCATACTTCAGGCGAACCTGCCCGTTGCCGTTGCGGTCCAGCATAAACCAGGCGGAAACCGTGCTGGTATCAGCAGAAGCCGGGTTCTTATAATTTATTTCATAAACAGTTTGCCCCCGCAGGTGCCCGGTGAGTATATAAAGGCAACAAAACAGGCTGCACAATTTGATGTAAAACCGTGTGGTGGTCACAGGTGAAAGCTTTGGTTATTCAGTGTTTGTGGTTCAGAGAAGTATTTAAAGTTAACTGAATTTTGGAATTTCAAGGTTTAAGTTGTAAAATTATTGTCTTAAACACAACTATTATGAGCCAGAACCATCTCAAAAAATTGTCACGCCTTGTGCTGGCAGTTTTTCTCGCAGGTTTTACCATTGCAGCCTGCAACAACAAAAAGGAAGAAAAGAAAGATCCGCCAAAAACAGACACTCCGGCAGCTAAGCCTGCTACTGATCCTGCCACACCTGCCCCAGATGACACAACCGGCAATGGTGGCGAAGTTCCAAAGGAAAAGCCCACAGCTCCCGCTGATAAAGTAAGTCCGGGCGGCGGCATATAAGCAGCTCCGATCTTATTCAGATAAAGTCACTGGTATAAAACCGGTGACTTTTTTTATTTGACAGCTTTCTCTGCCGGCGGCGATTTTACCGGCTTATGATGTTTGCCGTGATAATGGCTGAGTTTATGTATCATCCAATGTTCCAGTTTGTGATGCAATGGCACAACCAGTGCTGCAATACCAACAAACACAAGTATTTCATAAATGGGTGTATGGTGGGTGAAATCAGCCACAACCGGATGCAGCAGCAACGTGAGGTATTCGAAAAGGAAAAGAAGAGAGATCACCCCGAGCAGCCTTACCACTTTGGGATGTACTCTTACCCGGCTCAGCAGCAGGGTGAGCAGGAAAATACCGGGAATAAAGATTCCGATTAATAACCACTGCAGTTGCTTCATTCTTTTCTTTTTGGCCAGTATCCGTGCTTCCTCCAGTTCTGCCTGCCTGAACTGTTCATTGGTGGTGATGATCTGTGCTTCCCTGATGCGGCCGCGGCTGTTCAATGAATCATTCAGGCCTTTCATGAAATTGATATAAGCAAAGGCACTGTCAATATTTCTTACCGTTTGGTAATGTTGTGCCAGGAAATTGGCTGCCAGCAATTCAGCATTATTAAATCCGGCATTGCGGGCCGTAACCATAGAGAGGTGACCGAAATGACCGGCCGAATCATAACGTTGCATTTTACTGTACAGTTCTGCCAGCCCCAGTGCAGCTTCACTGAAGGTTTCATCATTAATACCATTGCCAAGGTATTGCAAAGCTTCCTTATAATGCTGCATGGCTAATGAGTAGCTGCCCAGTTTCTGGTAGCTGTGGCCCAGGCCCGTCATAGCAATACCGGTGTTTTCCGGATTATTATCTTCACGGGCATACTGTAATGATTTAGTAAAAAAGAGATAGGCCGAGTCAGACACATTCAGTTTGTTGTAGGTGTCACCTGTATTGAGATTGATATTAAAACGGATATCGGTAATGCCGGCAGCAGTGATTACCGAATCTGCTTTGCTATAATAAGCCAGCGCCTGCCGGTATTCTTCCTGCAGGGCATATACAATTCCAATATTCATCAGCACACTGGCCAGGTTGCGGGGCACATTTCGTTTTTCCTCCAGTTGCAGCTTTTGCAGGTTCAGTTCCAGCGAACGGGGATAGTTGCCGATCTTCATGAAAGTATTCGCCAGCACACCCAGCGACCGGGATTCTCCCTCCAGATAGCCGGCATGCTGCGCTTCATATAAAGCTTGCTGGGCCAGCACAAGAGCCGAATCAGGTTTATAGCGGTTCATGGCGCTGGCAACAGACCAGAGCAGCTTAATCCGCACCGTATCATTCGTTTCAGTTTGCAACAGCCGCCGCAAACTATCGGCCTTTGCCTTTTGCGCAAACGAATAGGAACTGTATAGCAATGCAAAGCAGGAGAGGAGCAGGATGGCTGCATGCCCTTTGAAAAAGAAGGATTGCCGCATGAGTGTTTTGGTTCGATGTTCAGTAGCGTAGCTAAAATTACTGTATTTGGGTAAAAGACAACAACGAAAAAAAAATGCAGTTTTCCCAACTCATTTTTTCATTTTTGCCCGGATGGCAAAAGACTAAAGACCAGGTGTGATAAAACCCTTATCTGCACTATGCGCTGCACACCTCTTTATACTCCCTTTTTATAGTAATTTCCTTATTTTCACCCGCTGTAAACACCCTTATGCTAAACCCTGCCCATATCATCAACCAGTTGTTTGAAATGCAATCCCGTATCAATGAAGCCGGGATGACAGCTAATTTTGAAAGAAACTTCAAACGGCTCTACAGCCTCTTTGAAGAAGAAGGTTACATCATCCAGGATTTAACCGGTGAGGCCTATACCGAATCACGTACCGACTGCGAAGCCGGTATCAGCGGAAAAATAGGATCACGCATGACAATAACCCGGACACTAAAACCCGTTATTTACCAGAAAAAGGACGGGGCAGTACAATTGCTCCAGAAAGCAGTGGTAATAGCAGAGAACAAATAGCGGCCATGAAACCTGTAAACTTTGGAATAGACCTCGGTACCACCAATTCGCTGATCGCAAAATACGAAGCCAGCAAGGTTACCGTATTCAAAAACCCCGTAGGACAAAAGGAAACACTCGCTTCCGTTGTGGCATACCGCCCCGACAGGGTGCTGGTAGGCGATAAAGCACGGGAATACCTGGTAAAAGATCCCGTCAATGTATTCGGCAGCTTCAAACGGAAGATGGGCACCGATGAAAAGTACTATGTGGTAAACATTGATGATAATGTAACACCGGTACAGCTTTCCTCACTCGTACTGAAAGAACTGAAGAACTTTATTCATACCGGCGAAACGCCCGAAGCCTGTGTCATCACCATTCCCGCTTCCTTTGATACCATGCAGAGCAATGCCACTCTCAAGGCAGGACAGGAAGCAGGGTTCAAAGACATCTTCCTCCTGCAGGAACCCATCGCCGCCAGTCTCGCCTTCTTCAACGAAACTGCCGGTGAAGAAAATAAAGACGGCTACTGGCTGGTATACGATTTCGGCGGCGGTACTTTCGATGCAGCACTGGTACAGTCAACCGACCAGGAACTGAAAGTGGTGGACCATGAAGGCAACAACTTTCTCGGCGGTGTTGATTTTGATTTTGCCATAATAGATATGATAGTCGTGCCCGAAATAATACGTCAAACCGGCATCACCGATTTTGAACAGGAGTTCCGGGTGAAATACGGCAAGTATGAAAAACTCTTTTACGAAGTAATGTATTATGCCGAAGAAGCCAAGAAAGAACTCTCGGCCACCGGCTCCGCTTATATTGAATTCAGCACCGAACTGGATGGAAAGAAATATGATTTCTCCATACCCGTCACAAAAGAAAAAGCAGGAGAGATATTTCTGCCCATCATCAATGAAACGATCAAACTGCTGAATAATGTGCTCCGCAATAACGGGCTTACACCCAAAGATATCAGGCAGGTGATACTCGTGGGCGGAAGTACTTTTTTACCACAGGTAAAAGAACAACTGGCCGAACAGACCGGTATCTCCCTGAACAGTTCCGTAGATCCCACCACCGCCATAGCCGTGGGTGCCGCCTGGTATGCGGCCAACAAACAATACGAACCATCCATTGAAGAAACAGCAGCAGAACATACCGAACAGGCCATCGAAACAGCCAACGATATCCTTTCCAATGTAGACTTCAGCCCGCCCGACCTGAAAGTGGAGGTATCTTACAATAAATCCAGCAGGGATAAGGAAGAAGTGCTCCTGATTTTCTGCGAAGGAACTTACGAAGACAAATACTACCGCCTGGTACGCAGCGACGGCGGATTCGACAGCGGCTTTGTACAACTGAAAGCCAAGAAAACAGAATTCCTGCCATTGATACCCTCGGTGACCAACCACTTCACCCTCGCCATATTTGATAAGAATTATGATGAACTGAAATCACTCGCAAAAGAAATACATATCAGCCAGGGTAAATATGCCATCGACGGACAACCCCTGCCGCATGATATATCCATTGAAGTGGATGATGTGGAAAATAAAACCACGAGGCTCGAAGCCATCTTCGAACGCAACTCCTTACTTCCCCAGAAACGCACCCTGTACCGGGAAATATCAAAGACCATTAAGAAAGGCTCCAAAGACTCCATCATCATCAGTATACTGGAAGGAGATAAGAATTCACGGCCGCTTTCCAATCTCACCATCGGCTGTATTGAGATCGCCGGAAAAGACCTGAAGACAGACCTGGTAAAAGGTTCTGACATAGAAATACAATTGCACATCACCGATTCAAGGGTGCTGAACACCACCGTCTTCCTGGTAATGACACAACAGGAATTCAAGAATGTATTCTCCATCTCCGAAAAAAAGATCAACCTCGAACGGCTCAAAGAACAATACACTTCCCTCGAGCATGAACTGACAAACACAGTAAAAGAATTTCAATACAACCAGCGGGAAATTTGGGAAATAAAAGCCAATGCATTACTCGAAGAACTGCATACCGTGAAAGAAAGACTCTTCAGGCTGAAAAAGAATGATAAGTCAGACGAGAAATATATAATCGCCGAAAAGATCATGCGCCTCTCACAGGAAGCAGATAAACTCGGCGGCAATGAACGCATCTCCCTGATGATCGAAGATTATTATTACCGCAAAGACCAGGTGAAGGAAACCATCAATACAGCCGATTTTGAAAAAGAAGAACTGAAAAGGCAATTCATAAAGATCGAACAAAGCGAAGCCAGCTTTATCCGCTCAAAGAATGTATCATTCATCCAGACTAAACTGGAACAGCTCTACGACCTTCATTGGAAAGCACTCGGCAACACCACCAGCTTCCTCATCACAAAATTTGTAGAGTTCAGAGATCTTGGCCCGGAATACTACAGGGATTACAACGGCGCCAAATCACTCATCAAACTCGGCAACGCAGCATTGGAGAAAGAGAACTACCCCGAATTCAGGCGGCATGTGTACAGCCTCAGCGGCCTGCTGCACAGGGCAGACTTCCAGATGAATTCAGACTTTAAAGGAACAGGCATTGGCTAAACAATACTTATCCATAATCCGGCTGTTTGAGCATTGCAGTGTTGCATACGATGGTGAACTGAACCTTCCCAGGATACGCAAACAGCTTAATGCAGAATTTGCCATGTCGGGAAGCGGCTTTATCGAAGCCGGCGGACACAGCTACACCCGGCAGGATGTGTTTGAAGAAATCGACCACCCCGATTTCAGCTTCCGCCTGCTCTATCATAAACGGCTTTGGAACAGCCCCTCACTGCTCAAACTCCTGGAAGAAAATAAAGCACACTTCTTTGGAGTAAATGATGAACTGAAAAATTTCAGCGGCGACGACAGGTTCGACAGGTTCTTTTCGCCCTATTTCGCCATGCCGTTCAACTACCTGTCACGTAATATGCTGGCCGACTATAATTTCAATGAGCTGGCGCAATTACTCAGTTACGAACAATTCTTACTCCCCGCCGAACGGGAAGAAGCCTTTCGCCCCATCCGGGTATTCCTCGAGGAAAACCTTCGCTCACTCCGTAATACCAGCAAAGAGAACTACAGCATCATGCGGCCCAAAATAAATCACTGGGTTGATAAGAACTGGCACCCGTTTTTCAATAACCTGCCACCTGAGTTTTACGACACTAAGAATGATTTCATCATCCTGTTCATCAATCTTTGTGTGGCATTGCAGAAAACAGCCCGGCAAGACTGCCGCGATATCAGCGATCAGCTTATCGGTCTGCAGGAAACACCCGAAGAACTCCGCAAGATCATCGTATCCAATCATGCCGTGTTTCACAAAACATCCTCCACTTCATCAGGCTCCGGCAACTGGACCTGGATAATATGGGTGGTGCTGATACTCGGTCGCCTGGCCACCTCCTCTGGCAATTGCGGCAGCGATGATAAGCCCGACTATAAGTTTGAACTCCCCAAATACCCGGTACCGGAAATAAGACCCGATAATGAAGTGGATGCCGTACTGCCCGATACATCTGCCGCCCGGCGAAAGCTCGACAGTATCCTCAGAGAGGTACGCAAAAATCAACCTGGTTACTAACCCGTTCCTGCAACAGCCTGCCAATGCACTTATCTTTGCTGTTAAATAATAAGCATGGAATTAGGGATCAGCATGTTTGGTGATAATCATTATGATGAACAGGGTAAACCCCAACCCGCCGGTCAGCGCCTGCGTGAACTGCTCGAAGAAGTGAAACTGATGGATGAACTGGGCCTCGACTTCTTTGGTATCGGCGAACACCACCGTCCCGATTATGCAGTATCAGTACCCGAAATACTGCTGGCCGCCGCAGCCGGCATTACAAAAAGAATAAAACTGGGCAGCGCAGTCAATGTCATCAGTTCTTCCGACCCGGTAAGACTCTACCAGTCATTCGCCATGATAGATCTGATCACCAGCGGCCGTGCAGAACTCGTGGCCGGCCGCGGAAGTTTTATCGAATCATTTCCACTGTATGGCTATAAACTGGAAGATTATGATGAATTGTTTGAAGAAAAACTCGAACTGCTCGTAAAGATCAATAACGAAAACCCCGTTACCTGGAAAGGAAAACACCGGGCGGCGATCAATAAACAACAGGTATTGCCACGGGCTTTTGCAGATAAACTGGATGTATGGGTGGCCGTGGGCGGCACACCGGAAAGCGTATTACGGGCAGCAAAGTATGGCCTCCCCGTCATCTTTGCGATCATCGGCGGAAACCCCGCACAGTTCAAACCCTTATTTGATTATTATAAAACAGTGTATGAAAAGCTGGGACATGATACGAACAGCTTCCGCGTGGGTGTGCACATGCATGCATTTTTTGGTGAAGACACCCGGCAAACCGCAGATGAATATTATCCCGTCTATGCCGCACAAATGAACCGGGTGGGCAGAGACCGGGGATGGCCGCCTTACCAGCGGCATCAGTTTGACACAGGCCGTGGTACCGGCGGCCACCTGCTGATCGGCGATGCAAACGAAGCCGTGGATAAAATACTGCAATTAAAAGAACTGTTTGGCCTCACCCGCTTTTCAGCACACATGGATGTGGGCGGACCATCACATAAATCACTGATGAGATCAATAGAAATATTCGGAACGAAGATCGCACCCGCCGTTAGGGCAGCACTTACATCAACACAATCAATAACCAGCTAAACACAGATCAATGGATACCACCAACAATGCAGACTTCTTTGTAAAAATGGCCCTCATGGCCTGGCATTCACAAAATAAATACCTCAGCAATCTTGTTGACAGCTTAGCTGATGAACAACTCGCAGCCGAAATAGCACCGGGAAGAAACACCGGTACTTACCTGCTCGGCCACCTTATCGCCGTAAGCGATGCCATGCTGCCGGTACTTGGCTTTGGTACAACACTATACCCGGAAATGGAGGAAGTGTTTATCACCAAACCCGATAAATCAGGACTGCCGTTTCCATCTGCAACCGAATTAAAGAAAAGACTGGCCACCTTAAATGAAGCATTGAATGCACATTTTTCTGCAACAGATACAAACGGCTGGCTGAGCAGGCATACACTGGTATCACCGGAAGATTTTGCCAAAGAACCACACCGCAACCGGCTCAACGTGCTGCTGAACCGCACCGCACACATGGCCAATCATATCGGACAGATGCTTTTGCTGAAACCACCTGCAGCAGAGTAGGCTTACAGCTTTTATTATGTTTAACCTGTTTTCAACAAGGAAAAGATTCAATACATGTCACAGGAGCCACTTACACCAGGCAGCCAGTTTACAGTAAAGGAAAACAAAGTAATGGCCATTGTGCTGGGCATCCTCTTCCTGGCCTTATTCTCCTATGGTTTGGTTGATGCCGTTCTGCGCAGGTTTAAAGACATCGACTACCAGAGTTACATCTTTGCCCTCGCTGTCATCCCTGCCTTGATGTGTTTCCGCAGGGCCCGTAACAACAAAGTTTATATCAGGATCAACAAAAAAGGCATATATCACCACGAACGCCTGGTAACAGGGTGGGAGGGGTTCATCAAAGCATGGCTCACACAGGATAAACCCAGTATTCTTGTTTTGGACAACAGGGACAACTTCATCATGATGGTGGAATATAAAACACCGGGTACCAAACAGGGCTTCCGCCGCAAAATAGCACTGGCCAACAACCAGGATAAAGCAGAAGAAGAAGTGCTGGAAGCCGTCCGGTATTTCAGCAACCTCTATAAAAAAGAAAACTCACTGCCAGTTACCAACGCCGGCAATCAATAACTGTTACTGATCGCAGCTGAATAGTTGAATCACCCGGACGCTACCGGAAACAATTCCTCAATAAGTATAAAAGGAAAGAAAACGCTGTCAAACCTCCTGCGGGCAGCACAGAATACCATAAACAGGGTATTGGCAGGACAGGTGCTTAGGTTTACCTTTCATTTCTGCGGAGAAACATTCAGCGTAACCAACAAACCTTACCTATATGCCCCAAAAAATAACAACTCCAGGCAACAAGACAGGATAAGCAGCAACAGGAAGAATAACATTGCTGTGCAACTTCATTTCCCGTACCGGACCACCGGTAGGTTGCATATCATTTTTTCCGGTTATCAATCCTTTACCTGCAAAAGACATAACATGAAGTGCCAGTCTTTAAGACTGGTTCATGTACCCATGCAGACTGACTAAAACAATCAACTGGGAAATGAACTTTACACCATGACATTCGGTGACCTGATAAAGCGATCCTTTTCATCTTACCAGCACGCAGAAATGTTATTTGTGCTGAGCGACCTCGGTATACACCGGCAGATCGAATCCGCCGTGGATGATTTTTACCGGGCCGCAGCCACCGGCAACCGCTATGGCATCCTGTCTCAATTCTCCCTCACCACCACCGAATTCGTACGGGCCGTATATCCCGTAATCATGGAAATGGAACCAGGCTTCCGTAAACTAAGGGCTGAAATGAAGATCGCCGACCTCGCCACCTGCCTCGTACAGGAAACCGGCTGCCTTTGCGGACTCGAACAGCAACAGTACATAGAATTACTCACCGAAACAGTAAAGAACACCTACCTCAAACACAACTGGGATTTTACCGTGCTTGAAAAACTACTCAAACCCGGCGCCATCAGTTTCTTTACCGGTCATACACAAAACAATGATCAAACAACCGCCAGGAATGGTAAACCTGTAACGCTCGACTGGCGGGGCGATAAACAACTTGATCTTTTTGTGGATGATCTTACCCGCACCTTTCAACCCGTGCGATGCAAGAAGCATGTGTACTCCCTGTTTGATAAAATGAAAACAGATTTTAAAATAGAATTACATTCACGCCACCTCCCGGCCTTCCTTACCCTCTTTTCCGAACTGCATGAATCAGGCGTGATAAAAGTAACCGGCAACAGGGGCCTCTTCGTTTATCTCCACCAGCATTTACAGGCGCCTAAAGAAGACCGTTATCCAAAAAGAGATTTCCGTAAACTGAAACATGAAGCAGAACAAAACGAAAGACTGAAAGATCATATTTCCCGAATGATAAAGCCATTGCTCGATAAATACGGCGCTGCCGGACGATAGGACAATAGCCGGACGATAGACTATCGTCCTTTGCAAAATATTTTTCCCCTTCCTAATATTGACATACCATTTATTTCACCACGTTTTCTTTCGGCTGAAAGAAAACAAGTCTCCTGATTAGTTACAAAGCGATACCGTTTATGCATGTGCAATGAAAAATGCACGGCAATGGTTTGTATACACCACAAACCAGCCGGTATCAGTGTGCCGGTTTATTCAATATCCATTAACCAATTGGAACAATACATCCGGGTTATAGCCCGGTAAACCAACGAATAGTTTAACACCAGTATGAACAGCCTGCAGGGATTAACAGCACTAAAAGCACTCACTCACGGCGATCCGTCTATAAAGATCGCCGTGCTGGATGGCCCTGTTGATTTTTCACACCCCTGCTTTTCAGCCACAGCTACCGTACAGCCATCCGCCGCACCGGGTATGGCCAGCCGTCATGGCACAGCCGTTTACAGTTTACTCTTCGGAAAAGGAGCAGGTGTTGACGGTATTGCACCAGGATGTACCGGGCTTTCCATTCCTATATATACTGAAAATGAGAACGGCGGTTTTTCCGCAGCCTCGCAGGTAAAACTGGCACAGGCCATACACCAGGCTGTTGAGCAGGGAGCCAACATCATCAATATCAGCGGCGGACAATTTTCCAAATATGGCGATTCAGAATTTTTACTCAAACAGGCCATCGACAAATGCTTTAAAGCCGGCGTGCTGATCGTGGCCGCAGCAGGCAACGATGGCTGCTATTGCCTTCATGTGCCGGCGGCCGACAGACAGGTGCTCGCAGCAGGATCAATGGATGAGAACGGCCATCCCACACCCGAAACAAATTTCGGCAGCCGCTATAAAGAGAATGGTATCCTCGCCCCCGGCAAAGACCTCACCGCCGCATTGGCAGGAGGCACCACTTTTAAAACCAGCGGCGCCACCAGCTATGCCACACCTGTGGTATCAGGAATCGTCGGACTGCTGATGAGCCTGCAGATAAAGAACGGCATCACACCCGATGCATACGCCATCAAATCAATTCTTGAAAATACAGCCATTCCCTGCGAAGGTGATGGCAAGGTGGACTGCCGCCGTTTTCTCCGCGGTAAACTCAACCTGCCCGCAGCCTTGGAAGCCATCCTTCAAAACCCCGGCGTTCTCGCCGCAGGAATGGATATACCGATGGAAAACACAGCAGCTTCCGGTGATACAACAACCGGCGAATCAACACCCGAACACAACCTCGCTGTTGACGTTGCCGGCAACATTCACGAAACAACTGACACAGCAACTGCAACAACCGACGGCCCTGTTGCCGAAGAAACAACAGCCGCAGAGGATACACACAACGACACTACAACGACAGAAACGCATTCAATACCATTAACCAGTGAAGATCCCGCCATAGTACCCGCTGAAATGCAGACAGACTTTTCAGCGAATGAAAACGCAAACCCCATTCTGAAAAAATTAAACAATCAAACAATGGAAAACAACACAAGAACCCAGGCTGTTGAAATGTCATCCATGACAGAGACAGTTACTCCAGGTAAATCAAATGAAGTACTGCCCGCCGACTGCGGCTGTGGTTGCGGAGGCACCGGAAGCTGCCCGAATGGCGGCGAAAACGGCGGCAATGGCGGTAATGGCGGAGGCGAATCCACCGCAGCTCAGCCGGCCACACTCGTGTATGCACTCGGCAATCTCGGTTACGACTTCGGCAGCGAAGCGCACCAGGATTCATTCGCCCAGTCAATGGGTGGCAATCCTAACGATCCCGCCGCACTCATCAAATACCTCAAAGCAAACCCATGGGCTGCTGAAGAACTCACCTGGACGCTGAACATTGATGCCACACCCATCTATGCATTGTATCCCGCCGGTTCTTATTCTCCACATGTGTACGAGCGACTTCGCCAGTACTACGAGCAGCAGCAGGCCGGCAACATCCAGCGCATTTCTGTACCGGGTGTTTCCCAGGGTTCCACATCCTTGCTCAACGGTCACTCCGTTATCAACCTCATGCCCAATCTCCGTGGTATGTACTCATGGACCACAGAGGCCCTCACCGCTGCAGCCACCGGCGCCAAAGGATCTGCAAAAGCATTGGCTGAAAATGTAAGCAACTTCCTCACCCGTATCTACTACCAGATGCGCAACCTCGGCGCCACTCCCGAAGAAAGAGCATTGAACTATGCCGCCACTAACGCCTACCAGGTAAGTGCCGTTTTCTCAGCCGCATTGAAAGAAAGCCTGGAACTGAATGATATCAGTGTAAACAAAAGCCCCATCTGCCGCCCCGGTTCTGATTGTTATGATGTAACACTCAGCTTCTTCAACCCAAGGGAACGCATGAATGTGGCCCGCAAAGAATACAGGTTCACCATCGACGTAAGCGATGTGGTGCCCGTAACCGTGGGTGAAGTAAGGGCATGGTCTGTTTATTAAGACCAACGGCTGACAGCAAACAGGTTTTCACAAGCTTAACTATACATCATGGCGAGAGATTTCTCCAGTCTTATTGTAACGAATGAAACGGCACGCAGTATCGCCTCCACCAACCAGGATGCATACGCCGGTATGGCAAAGAGCAGCGGGGTGGCCTCGGCCGAGATCACCTTTACACCCATCAAATTTGGCAGTACTGACAACCAGGTCGGCCTGCCTTACCGCCGGTTTACCTACAACGCCGAAGGCCGGGTGATAAAGAAACTCGATTTTGACACCAACGGCGATATCGAAGCCAAAGAAGAATCCGTTTACGATAAGAAAGATAAATGGAAAGTACTCCACACCACCCTCATCACCAATGAAGAGGTGTTCACCGAAGTGTATGAATACATCACCGTAAACAAAAAGGAGAAACTCAGCAGGTATTCATTTTACAACCCCAAATGGCCGCGGGCCAAAACAGATGTGTATGAACACGACAAATTGGGCCGCATCACCAGGAAAACCAGTTATGGATGGCTGGATGAACCCGAACTCATCACCCATTACCTGTACGACTCTCCGAAAGATACAAAAGTGACGTACCGGTATGTTACCCTCCCGGATGAATCATTGGTGTTTACCATGATGTACGGCTATGATGAACAAAAAGATAAACAAACCGGGCTGTACACCTTCCTGCTTACACCAGATGAAGTAACCGCACTGCGCAACGAAGACAGCGACTGGGAAATGAAAAGCCTTTCCCGCAGCAAATGGGAATACGATGCAGCCGGCAACAATGTGCTCTTTGAAAAAGATGAAGCCTTCAGCCTTGCATTGGATATGTTCATCAACCCGCTGGAAACAGCCGGTGAAAACAACAGCCGGATACTGACAGAGAAAACAAGCCGTGAGTTTGTAAAGCTGGGCAACCGTTTTTATCTCTCCAAAGAAACAGAATGGCTCACCCGGATGAATGAACCGCTGAAAGCAGTCAAAACATTCACCTACTCGGATGCAAAGGGAAACCCTGTCTTCTCCGGAGCTGAATCATAAAGCACGGCATATTGATCACACAAAAAATCGGATTACAATAATTATTAAAAACGCAAACTATGAACCTACCAAATCAGGCAAAACCTGTCCGCCGGAACAGGTTCGGAAAGAAAAATCTGGCTTCATTGCTTCCCTCTTCTGAAGAAGCAGGCTACAACGATGCGGCAGAAGAAGGAGACGACAGCTCCGCTGAAAATGAAGGATACGAAGGAAACGATGACGATGCATCAGGAGGATATGAAGGCGATGCAGGCGATGACAACGGCGGAGAACAAGGCGAAGCCGGATGATCAATTCAACATCTTTTTTTCAACGGCTCTTATTTTTTAACAGTTAAATAGTAACAACATGAATTTACCAATTCAAGCAAAACCTGTGTACAGGCAGGGCAGTTCTGTCATTACACCGGCAGCAGGCGTTAATCCAAGCGATTATACCACCTGCGTAGGTGCATCTGTAGGCCCGAACGGCATTTGTTTCAAATTACCCATCATCGGAAACAAATGTATTCCCATCAAAGTACCGGTGGGAGCAAGTGTACGTGCCTGCGGTAAAGTTTGTACACACTGGGGCGTACCAACAGGTATCGGCGCCTATGTTACTGTGAATGGCAATAAGGTCTGGAGCCAGAACGCTGGCTGGTGCTGATCTGCTATTGTCGTTTACCCGCCCCGGAACTAAAGAGCAGTTCCGGGGTTTTTGTTTATACAAAATACCCGCTCCACGGTATGCCGCACTTCCGGGGTATTTATTTACTTGCCCCATCAGTCACTGCCGGCATAAATAATCACCATGCGCAGCTTACTTATTTTATTACTGGTAGCTCAAACAGCCACTGCTCAATCCTGGCGGCTGCAAAAAGACAGTGCAAAGATTACTATCATTGAGGGATTGCCGGCTAAACAACCCTTCGACACCGCTAAGCCCTGGCAAACCACAACAGAAGAACAGGTATATATCATCAGCGATAAAGACCTGTATGATTATTTAGGCTACGCAACAGCTACTAAATTCAAAGACGTTGATTTTACCACACAACATATCATCGGCGAATATGTTTGCCGTCAATGCATGAACGGTTGCCGGCACGAAGAAGGACAAACCGCCTGCCACCGCAACCGCTGTCAGTACGGATGGGTGTGGTGGAAAAGAGACAACAACAAAGCTTTTGAAGAAATACCCGTCACCGTATTACCCGGCAAGGATGAACATGTACTGAACGGCAGACTGTTCCTGGATGATACCCTCATCCTCAGCGCCGATACCACCCGCTGGCTTACCACAGGGTTTGGTGACTGTCATGCCACATTTGAATACCGCCTCGTTCACGACAGGTACCTCGGTCACCTGCTGCTGATAGAAGATAATATCTATGGCGGATGCAGGGCCGCCTCATCCAAACCTTATACTATATTGTTTGCATTACCCGCCGGTACCCGCAAACATTATAAGCGAACTATCCTTTCGGAAAGGAGAGGGGATTAAGATGGCACTACACAACAACTTCCTGTCAGATATCAAATTTAATTCCCTGCGCCAGTGGCAGCGAATGACTGTAATTGATCGTATTCGTTTGCCTCCGCATGTAGGCTTTCCATGCATCACTGCCGCTTTCCCTTCCGCCGCCTGTTTCCTTTTCACCACCAAAGGCACCACCGATCTCTGCACCGGATGTGCCGATGTTCACATTGGCAATACCACAATCACTGCCCGCCACCGAAAGGAATTGCTCCGCTTCACGCATATTCAGCGTCATGATAGAGGAGGAGAGGCCCTGCGGCACTTCATTCTGAATAGCAATCGCCTCATCCATCGTTTTGTATTTTAATAAATATAAAATAGGAGCGAAAGTCTCATGTTGTACAATAGCATAACCCGGTTTGGCTTCCGCAATACAGGGCTTTACATAGCAACCGCTTTCATAGCCTTCCCCGCTCAGCACACCACCTTCCACCACAAACTGGCCGCCTTCTGCTTTACATTGTTTGATGGCATCCAGGTACATATCCACCGCACCCTTGTCGATCAGCGGACCCACATGATTATTTTCATCCAGCGGGTTGCCGATCTTCAGTTGCGCATACGCCGCCACCAGTTTCGCTTTCACCGTTTCATATACATCTTCATGAATAATAAGACGGCGGGTGGTGGTGCATCGCTGACCTGCAGTGCCCACAGCGCCAAACAACGCACCTCTTATGGCAATATCAAGATCTGCATGGTTTGAAATGATGATGGCATTGTTACCACCCAGTTCCAGCAAGGCCCGGCCAAGCCTGGCGCCCACCATGGCACCCACTGCTTTTCCCATACGGGTGGAACCAGTAGCAGACACCAGCGGTATTCTTTTATCCGCCGCCATCCATTCACCGAGCTCACGGCCACCAGTTACCAGGCAGCACACACCTTCAGGCACATTATTTTTTGCAAATACTTTGGCAATGATGTGCTGACAGGCCACACCACACAGCGGCGCTTTCTCCGAAGGTTTCCAGATACACACATCACCACAAACCCATGCCAGCATACTGTTCCAGCTCCACACAGCCACCGGAAAGTTGAACGCTGAAATGATCGACACAATACCAAGCGGATGATACTGTTCATACATCCGGTGACCGGGCCTTTCACTATGCATTGTAAGGCCATGCAATTGCCGCGACAGACCAACCGCAAAATCGCAGATATCGAT
This sequence comes from Chitinophagaceae bacterium, assembly GCA_016787125.1. Lineage (GTDB taxonomy): Bacteria > Bacteroidota > Bacteroidia > Chitinophagales > Chitinophagaceae > JJ008. Next base: position 24,447 of record JAEUVM010000200.1, read on the forward strand.
CATCTCCTGCACTTCACCATACCCTTCCTGCAGGCTCTTACCCATTTCATAGGAAACGAGTTTGCCCAGTGGTTCTTTATACTCACGCAGGGCTTCACCCACCTGTCTTACAATTTCACCACGCTTGGGCGCAGGCATCAGCCGCCATTGCAAAAAAGCCTCCTCCGCTTTTTTTAACACCGCTTCATAACTTGCTTTATCAGTCGCCGTAACCGTTCCGATCTTTTTCGCATCCACCGGCGAAAAAGAATCGATCGCCTCCCCGCCACTGTCAAGCCATTGCGTACCGGTACTTACACCCTTATTCCTGTCTTTAATGCCAAGTATTTCGAGAAATTCCATGATAATGATTTAGAATGAGGGGCAAAAATAGATAATGAATAATAGAAAAAAGATGATAGTTCAGTTTTGAGTTACGAGTTACGAGTTTCGAGTTGTGAGTTTTGAGTTACGAGTCCTTGCTGCCCTGGATGCCTTTCCCTTTTGGAAAAAAATCTCCAAACAGCGGGTTCTGACTCTCCGATTCCATTAAGAAATCTCCAACCAGCGGAGTCTAAGCCTCCTCTCCTTTGGAGAGGAGGTTGGAGGAGAGGTCGAATACCCCCCCAACTACCCATTTTTCACCCACATAAACCGGTCAACACCCTCCACCAACCCTGTTTTGGTGCCGTAGAGACGAGGCATGCCTCGTCTCTACCATGTTTTTGCAAACAAAACGCTTTCAGAAGGCATCTGCAACTATGTTTTTGGAAAAAAAAAACGTGTTATGAGGCACCTGCAACTATGTTTTTCATTTTGAAAACGTGTTATGAGGCACCAGCAACTACGCTCTTCATATATAAAACGTGTGATCACCCACCTGCAACTCTGTTTTTGTTTATTACATAGTGTTATGCGGCACATTCAACTATGTTTTTCAATTCAAAAACGTTTTATGAGGCATCTGCAACTATGTTTTTGGTTTTGAAAACGTGTTATGAGGCACCGGCAACTATGTTGTTCATGTTAAAAACGTGTTATGAGGCATCTGCAACTCTGTTTTTGGTTTTG
>JAEUVM010000220.1 GCA_016787125.1 Chitinophagaceae bacterium
TGTATCATAACCATGGAAGCCTTACCGGTTTCAATAAAGTACTTTAGTTCATTTCCGTTTTGTAATTGCACTTGCCCAAATGTACAGGTATTATCATGGTAGCCTTTAAAATCTCCATACAGCTTGTCGGTCGCATGTAGAATATTTCCTGAGCTTAGTTGTCCATCTTGCTTTGTTATCAGTTGCCTTGTTGTAAGAATACTGAAATTATTATTGTCGATAATTGTCGAACAAATGAAAAGTTCATCTTCTGCCAGGTCAGGTTGCAGTTCAAGGCAGTCAAAATCAGAATTGGCTTCATAAAACTTTGTCCACCTAAAATCGTAGGGTTTCATGGTACTTCTCTTTATTGAAGCAATACAAAAAGTATGTATTGATTTGTCGGACTTTGTCATTTTAAGTTTGGGCTAAGATGTTTGATTTTAAACAATTTAGGCAATATCATTTCTACATCCATCAACCGCAGCAGGCTCGCAGCAGCTCCCGACCTCACGGCCTCCATCTGAACTGCCTCCGCACCATCAACCTCAGGTCTGACGGGTACCGCCAGAATAAAATTAATATTTAAATCCTGTCAGCGAAAAATCAGGCTTCTGATTTTCGATCTTTACAGTAATGATTTCAGGATTGGAATTTTCCATTGTCTTGCGGTCAGTGTCTCTGACCTGCTGCTATATTCCCACTCAACAAGGGCCGCCTGCAGCTATTGGAAGACCAACGAACGGGAGAATATTTCCGCTCTTTATTTTGTGTTATTGTATCCTAACTTTTTGATCTCACTTATTTGAATGGCAGGTTGAATATTTGTGTATTTTTTTATGTCGTTGAGAATAGTATCTATGTTTTGTGCGATGGCCTTATTATATTCAGCAACATCATGAATGTAAAAATAGCCTATAGCCACAAAAGGCACTTTGTCATTTGGTGTTCTGCCGGCTATGCCCTTATCAATTTCATAAAATTTTAAATTCTTTCCCAGAAATCCGGCAACCATAGGCATGTGCGTCTTTTCATAATAGTCTATGTCGAAGGTTTTATCTTCCCCATTCGGGTAAAGTATGGCTACTTTAAACATTCCGGTTTCCGGGATGGATGAGTGCTTAGTTTGACTCGTTTTGCAACTTATCAATGCTGATAAGATGAAGCATAACGGAAGTAACCTTAGTTTAGTCATGATACCTGTCTGTTTATAATTCG
>JAEUVM010000236.1 GCA_016787125.1 Chitinophagaceae bacterium
CAGGGGAATGCCACGGGGCCAGGCCAGTTGCAGTTGCGGCAGGTGCATCTTACTGTAATGCATCAGCAGTAGCGGACTGAGAAAGGATTCACAAAACTGGCGGTAGGCCACCCAGGGTTCTTTTTCATTATAAGGTTCAAAAGAAAGGGTGTCAATAAAAATAAGGTCGTCTTTGTGCCACTGCACGTTATACGGGGTGGCATCTTTCAGTATAATACCAAAGCGGATGGATTCCTTTACAAGCTGCAGGGTAAGCAGCGCTGCATCTTTCAGCATACTGAAACTCCATTCCCAGGGGTAAGAAACATGAGAGATGCGTTGCGGCTTCAGGGTTTTATAATGCTCATCCGCACCCGAAATATTGGATTCCATTTCCTGGTGAGGAATGAGCAATCTCTTTTTTACAAGCAATTCATAGCAGCCGCTGCGGATAAAAGCATCGTAGGATTCTTTGTACACCAGGTTTACCTGCCTGTAAAGAATGCCATCTTTTTCAAAAATAAATCCGGCAGGATCCCTGAAGGAGGAAGGGTGTTTGTAGTACTGTCCGGGCATCAGGATGGGGTATTGTTTTCATCATGTTTTTTGGAAGTACGGTTAAAGAAAGCCTTTATATGGTTTTTGATATTGCGGAAGAAAAAAGCAATGCCAAGCACAGCAGCAGCAATCACCTGCACAAGATAGCTTCCGCTTCCGGGGTCAATATACAGCAGGTATGCGCTCAAAGGTAACGGAGGTCTGTTTTCGGTGATAAAGTTAGCAAAGTTTCGTACATCAGGCGGATAGTGTTTTCGATGTCATCATGGTGCAGCATTTCCACGGTGGTATGCATATAGCGCAGCGGAATGGAGATGAGCACAGAAGGGCATCCGTCGTTTGAATAAGCAAAAGAATCTGTATCTGTTCCGGTGCTGCGGCTCAGGGCTCTCCATTGAACGGGTATTTTATTTTTTGCAGCAATATCTTCCACCAGGCCCAGCAATTTATTATGTACGGCGGGGGCATAGGAGAGGGAAGGGCCTTTGCCGGTACTTACATCGCCTTCAATATTCTTATTGATCATCGGCGTGGTGGTATCGTGAGTAACATCGGTGATGATGGCGATATCGGGTTTGATACGCCGGGCGATCATTTCGGCGCCCCGGAGGCCGATTTCTTCCTGCACGGCATTCACCACATAGAGGCCAAAGGGCAGTTTCTTTTTATTCTCTTTGATCAGCCTGGCCACTTCGGCGATCATAAAGCCACCGATGCGGTTGTCAAAAGCACGGCCGATATAATTACCGTTGGCCAGTTCATCAAAACCATCCTGGTAGGTAACAACGGCACCGATATGCACACCCAGTGCTTCCACTTCTTTTTTATTGCGGGCACCACAATCCAGCCAGAGGTTATCAGCCCTTGGTGAAGCTTCCTTCTGATCGGGTGTGGAAAGGCGGGTATGAATGGCAGGCCATCCAAATACAGCTTTTACCGCTCCTTTTTTTCCATGAATGATGACACGGGATGCCGGCGCCGTCTGGTGGTCAACACCGCCGTTTCTTTTCAGGTAGATAAGTCCGTCGTTGGTAATATAATTTACAAACCAGCTTATTTCATCTGCATGCGCTTCGATCACCACTTTGAAAGGATGGTCGGGGTTTACCACACCCACTGCCGTTCCATACGGGTCCACATAATGTGTATCAACATAAGGCTTCAGGTATTCGATCCATAATTTCTG
>JAEUVM010000238.1 GCA_016787125.1 Chitinophagaceae bacterium
TACGGGTATTAATGAAGGTCTTTCTGAAGTTAAAGAGGCAAGAAAGTCAGGGAAAAAATTACAAACCCTTAAAGATTTTCTGCGTGAAAGTAACCGTTAAGATTACAAAGTCCTTTAAAGTTGCCGCTAAACCGCTCCTGAAGAAATATCGTTCCTTATCAAAAGATCTACTCAATCTTGAAAAGGAGTTAATGGCGACCCCCAGGCTCGGTACACCTCTTGGAAAAGACACCTATAAGATTCGGGTTAAGATTAGCGCCAACGGCAAAGGAAAAAGTGGTGGCGCCAGAGTTATATCACTTATTGAAACTACATTAATTGGTTTTGCAGAAGTGACCTCCGACGAAGAAATTACCGTTAATTTAATTACCATCTACGATAAAGCCGAAATTGATAATATCACTGATAAGGAACTGAAATATCTGATCCAAAACTTCAGGATGGACTGAGTATATGCATTACAGCCGAATGCTTTTTAATTTTCAACTTCTTTATCTTTAATTCACCGGGAGCAAACAGTATTATTTTCAAATACCATAAAATGCCAGGGCTCCCGCGGAGGTAGAACATGATCGTCGGCCATCGGTCAGCTTTCCACCTGCACCGGACATTGCCGCTACGGCGAATTTAAAGAGTGGTCGCTTGCTTTAATAACTGGAAAAAGTGCTATTTTAGGAAGGGTGAGAATGACGTATAAAACCTTGCAATTAAATTATGACCGGAACCTGGTTTGGCTACTATCAATTTGACGACATCAATTATCATAACGCCAGTGGTTATGAGAAAACATATTTTACAATTTCAATAAACTCATTTGATGGAAAACACTTTAAAGGAATTGTAAATGATGATGTAAAAAGTGGCGGGATGGAAGGTGCCGGGGAAATAGTTGGTAAAATAAGTGGAGAAAATATCTGTTTCAAAAAATTTATGCCAAGGGAAGCAATCCTGTATCCAAATGGTGAACTGCAATATTCAGACAGAAAGCACCCCACTTTATATTATACTGGCATTATTTCAAAAGATAAAAAGGAGATAAGCGGTGTATGGAAATTCAAAATCAGGATCGGCTTTATATTTGGGTTTATTCCTGTTTCACAAAGACCTGGAAAGGGAACATGGAGCATGTCTCTTCAATAAAGCAAACTGACGATTTGTGCTACAACATGTAGAAAGGATAAATTAAAGATTGTGAAGTTGAAAGACCCGAAATAGCCTGCAATTCATCACGATAAATTTATGTGGACTGACCTAAGACAAAACATAGAAGTAATCAGACTGGATAAAAATATCCCTGAGGAAAAGTTTAAACCAGTTGATACCCTATCGTGGCAGGAGATACAGCAAAAGATAATTTCCACCTTCTGCCATATTGACAGTCACAAGGATAACCCCAATTGGTTGTGGGAAAACTTTAAGCTTGATACTTACTCAGTGCGCCTGGAAAGAAATTTTCCGTTTGATTCTTTTTTGCAGTTTACGGACAATTCTGAAACGGTTTGGCTTTTGATAAATGATACGCATAATGAAAGGACAAAGTTCTGGCTATATGAAGGGCAAATTAAACCTGTCGTTTTTGTTTTAAATCAAAGCGTTGCTTCCGAAGTGTATATTGTTTCAAAGAAATATGACTGGCTTCTTTGTATTAATCACCATGACTTTTTAATTGCTACCGGTCTGTATATGCCGGGCAAATTAAAGCAGCTTGAGAAACAGACTATTTTACCTTTAAGCAAAGATCGCTGACAGTAGCCTGGGCCTTAACAGGTTAACTGCCATTCAACTATTTGTCTTAATTTAAGGTAAACTTTTTCACCCTTTTCACTACCACAAAAGGCTTTTACGGCAGAGTGATTATGACATCAATCACCAAATTAATACTATCAGGTTTTATCATTACTCTCTGGAGCTGCAATTGGCAAAAGCCCGGCTCAGCAGTTGACAAAATTCCACTGATCCCAAAGGATACAAGTAATAAGAATGAACGGGAGAACCGGTTGTTTGTTTTTGTTGGAGAGAAGATCAGCATAACACCCATTCCCCGTTCCCAGGGTGATTTTGACAGCGGGGTTAAGGCAAAGTACCTGGTGCTGCAGCGGGTATATGGATATTATGAGAAGGATACTATTGAATTTGAGGCCTATGACCATTTCGGGAGGTTTGGTTTCGCAGATTACAAGAACGTTTTATTGTACATCTCTGAATATGAAGGGAGATTAATTCAAGAAAAATACATGTATGACCCATTGTACAAAACAAAGGACGGACGATGGGCTTCCTTTTATTCTGATGATTATGGCCATGTTAATAATGAGCATACCACGGTGAAACCTGAACGCATTGAATTTGCTGAAGAAGTCTCTTTCTCGGTAAAAGCTTTGAATGAAAATGGCAAAGAGATTTTGCTTACCTACCAGGAACCCTATTTTAAAATTGTGGGAGATAAGGCTGTGGCTGTTTATGGAAATTATGTGCCGGAGCTATTCAGGCTGAAGAGGGAAGGAGTATTGACAGCAAGAGAACTGTTTGGTGATAAGAAACCGGAAGTTATGGAAATGACGATTCAAGATGTAACAGATACAAGCCATAAGAATTAATCTGCGGCCTAACTTGTAAATAAAAAAGGACGCCTTATAACCTTAAAAAAATCTGTTTCCAATTATAGAAACATCGTATCTTTGATCAAATAATACCCTGTGGAATATTTTCAGGTGCGGTTTTTAGAAGAAGCCGACAGGTTTCTTTCTCGACTTGACTTGAAAGCAGCAAGAAAGGTGCTGTATAATATTGATATAGCCAGGCAATGTAATGATCCGAAGCTTTTTAAGAAACTTCAAAAAGAAATTTGGGAATTCCGGACGAAGTACCGGGGAGTACAAATCCGGCTGCTTGCATTCTGGGATAAAGACAGCGGTACTGAAGCTTTGGTTATTGCCACCCATGGTTTCGTTAAAAAAACAGATAAAGTTCCTTCAAACGAAATTGAGAGGGCAGTTAATCTACGTAATAAATATTTTGAAAGTAAAAATAAAAGATAAAACTATGGCTAAGGCAGTTCTCAAATCATTCTCACTTGATGAAATGAAGGATAGGTATGTTGGCAAGAAAGGTACTAAGGTCAGGGACCAATATGAATACGAACTCCGCATGGATGTATTGGGAAAAATGATCAAAATAGCAAGGCAGCAGCGTAAACTCACCCAAGAACAATTGGGAGAACTGATCGGTGTTCAAAAAGCTCAGATTTCAAAACTGGAAAGCAGTGCAAACAGTGCAACTATAGACACTGTGGTAAAAGTCTTCAAAGCTTTGAAAGCAGATATTCACTTTAATGTGACTATTGAAAAGCAATACCTGCGCTTGGTATGACAATAAAGCGATTATTGTCTTATCTCGCCTTCGTTGGTGGTTCCTCAAGAAAGCATTTGCCTGGCAAAAAAATGTGCAGATGGACAACTGGAACATCCTGTTCCAACAATCATTAACCTAGTGTTGCAGGGCTTTCCGTCCCGTTTCAAAAAATCCATCTGAGAATTGTTATTAGTCCTGTCACTACTGATGCAGCTAATATCAGCGCAATAAGTCCGCAACCATAAGGCATGAGTTTATCCGTAAGACTTGATTTATTATCAGAGCGGGCGATTAATTTTTGCTTTGAGGCAACAGGTTCAATGTATTGAATAAATGTGTTACTGTTTTCTTCCATCCAGCCACCCTCGTGATCAAACGGAATAATCTTCTGTCCTGTATTTGCCAGGACATCCTCTATATCTCTTGCTGATTTTAAGAGCTGAAGTGCGAACAATTCAAGTCCTTCTTTATTAGCTTTTATAAAACTCTCATCAGATCCTCCACCGTATTGTGAAATATTGAAAATGCCATGTTGTTTCAGTTCCTGCTCGTCAAACTGATCAATTAGTTGCTGCAATTCCTCTTTATTCAATGTCAGATAGTTTAAAGTATAAGCCCCGCTCTGCGAAGTCTCTGACTTCGCAGCACTATGTTCTCCCAGGTGTCTCACCTCATCATAAAGGCATCAGTTAATAATCCCTCACTTCACATACTTCCCGAAAAACTCCATCGTACGTTTCCAGGCCAGCTTCGCCGCTTCTTCATTGTAGCGGGTGGGGGCTGTGTCGTTGTGAAAGGCATGGTTGGCGCCTTCATACATATAGAGTTCGTAAGTGGTGCCATGTTTCTTCAGCGCTTCTTCATAAGCCGGGATGCCGGCATTCACCCGTTCATCAAGACTGCCATAATGTAATTGTACCGCTGCTTTTATTTTCGCCACCTCTTCAGCAACGGGCTGGCGGCCATAAAAGGCCACGGCCGCTTTTAATGTGGGGAGGTTTACCGCCAGGTTGTTGGCCATAGCGCCGCCCCAGCAAAAGCCCACACATCCGGTGTTGCCATTATGGTCCTTCCGGGTGGGTAGGTAGTTAAATGCATTGATGAAATTTTGCAGGTTGTTCTCCGCTTTCAGCTCCTGGAACTTGGCCCTGGCCTCATCTTCATTGGCAGGATTGGCCCCGATGGCGGCCAAAGCATTCGGCGCAATAGCGAGATACCCTTCCTTTGCCGCCCGGCGTGCCACATCTTCAATATGGGCATTGAGGCCGCGGTTTTCATGTATCACTATTATGGCAGGATATTTCTTTTCTTCTTTAGGCCTTGCGATATAGGCCTGCATATCACCGGGCACACCACTAAAACTCACCCGCTCGGTAAACAGGTCTTCTTCGGTAGTGATATGGCCACCACCGGCCTTTACTTCAATCATGGGAAGAATGGCCAATGCGGCCGTCATGCTGCCGGTGAGCAATACAAGGCGGCGGATAAATTCGCTGCGCTTCAGCGGAGCGTGGGTGTACTCGTCGTAGAGGTTGATGATGCGTTGATCCATTGCGTAATGTGGAAATTTGAAAATGTGAAAATGTGATCGCTTTCTAAAGTACAAAAGTTTCTTGAAAGTGGGTTAATGTGCTAATATGCTAATGTGAAAATGTGCTTGTTTCCTAAAGCCATAGAATCTACGAAAAGAGGGAAATTTTTACTCAGTAGGAC
>JAEUVM010000242.1 GCA_016787125.1 Chitinophagaceae bacterium
TTTCCATACACACCGATGCCTACTTCACCACTGCCGCCAGGATAGAGAAGTATTTTTTCTCCTAACGACGCAGGGAAGGAAAGCGGCCGGGTGGGATTGCTGGTGCCAATGCCTACAAACCCGGTTCCCTTGATGCGCATGGTTTCAGTAAACACGGGCGTATTAGTCTGATAACCGAAAGTAATGTCGGCTCCGTTGTAATCGGTGTGCAGCCTGAATTCATTATTATAAACACCTATGCCCACTTCGCCACTGCCAGCGGGAAAGAGTTGTATTTTTTCGCCTAACAATGCAGGAAAGGAGAGGGGCCGGGCCGGGTTAAGATTTCCGATACCCATGTTGCCATTGCGGAGTATGGTCAGCGCATTAGCCCTTGATACATTACTGGCGCCATTACCCACCTGGAAGATACGGTCACCTGCTGCTTCTGTTGATGTGGGTGCATCTGTTATATCATTGAAGGTGCCAAAAGCAGCTGCATGTTTTGCTTTGGCAAAAACACTGTTGCCTGCAGCAAAAGATATGTCGCCAGTGGCAAAAGCAAAATTGCCGAAGGCTGTGGAAGTGATACCCAATGCCTGGGTGCTGAATCCGGCTGCAAAAGAGTTTACACCGATATTGTCCCTGTCCCACGAACTGTTGCTCACGCCTCCGGTGCGGAAGGCTGCTTTATCTGCATACCACAGGGTACGGAAGCCTGCACCTGTTACGGGAGTTTGTGCAGGTGAAGCAGGTAAAAAGTTGGAGGTAGTGAATAACACACTGCTGTCCACATGCATTCTCGCAAGCGGGTTGAGCACACCAACACCTGTGTTTCCATTTTGCAAAATCGTCATGGCATTGCTTCTGGCATTTTCGGCAGTACCATTACCGATCTCAAACAGGCGGTTGGTGGCAGTTGAGTCATTATATTTTCCAGCCACAAACGAATAATCTGATCTTGCCCTTGTATAATTGCCAATACTCACAGCCCCTGTGCCGGTTGATTTGGCATTATCTCCGATGCTTACTGATGAGCCGCCATTGCTTTGGGTGTTGCTGCCAATGCTTACGGAATAATTGCCGTTGGCTACCGGGCCAAAGCCAATCGCTGTGGTGGCATACCCGTTGGCCGTTGCCACATAGCCGATAGCGGTGGCCCGTTGGTCATTGGTGGTTGAAAATTCACCAAGGGCTACCGATGCTTCACCATTTGCGTTTACATTTTTGCCCAATGCCGTTGCGTTGTTGCCGCTCGCTTTTGCATTCTGGCCTGCGGCAAATGAGTAGTTGCCGATATTACTTTTGTCCCATTGGGTGCCGTCCACATTACCGGCACGAAAGGCTGCTTTCTGCGGATACCACATCAGGCGGGTGCCTGCACCTTCGATAGCCGGTGAATAGGGTGTGCTGACGGGTATGGTGAGTGGCCCTGTAAACACCACGTTGCTGTCTGCCACATGCAGATGCGCTGCAGGCGATAAGGTATTGATGCCTACTTTCCCGTTTCCTTTTATGCGCATCCTCTCGGTAAAGGAACTGCTGCTACCCGTACCAAATGCAATATCATCGTTTGTGGTGGCGGTAAATACCTGCAGCAGTTGTGCTGATGCAATACCAAAACCAAAATGCACCTGGCCGGGATTACCATCATCATAAAAGCTGATCTTATCACCATTATTGTTGTTGAAACTGAGCGGGAATCTCGGGGTAGTGATACCGATACCGGTGTTTGCATTGCGAAGGATGGTAAAGGCATTACTGCGGGTGGCCAGGAATCCATTACCATTGCCCACCTGGAATATTCTGTCTGTGGCTGCGATGCCAACCGGATCGGGTGAATCGGTATTGTCATTGTACCAGCCGGTGGCGAATGAAGCTCTTGCTTTGGCGGTAACATAAGATCCTGCTGCCACAGATTGTGTGCCAGATGCGATGGCAGAATCGCCGATGGCTACAGCCGAATTGCCGGTAGCTGTAGCGTGTATGCCCAATGATGCAGAGAAAATACCCGATGCCCGGCTTTCTGTACCAATTGCCACAGCACTGCTGCCGGTTGCCACGCTGCTGTATCCCGCTGCAAAGCTGTAATCACTTGCCGCATCACTGCCCCAGCCAATAGCGGCGGCACCGAATCCTCTTGCATTACTTCGAACGCCCAGTGCCACCGTTCCTGTATTGGAAGCCAGTACGGAATGGCCCATACCGATACTGAACACACCGATGCTGTCTTTATTCCACCTGTCATCCTCCACCCATCCGGCACGGAAAGCACCTTTTTGAGAATACCACATCAGCCGGGTGCCGGGGCCTTGTGCAGGAGGCTGTTGTGCGGGATTATAATTCACAAAGGGGTTGGGGCCGGTAAATAACACATTACTGTCTGCCACATGCAGCAGCGCAATCGGTGTGGTGGTGCCGATACCTACATTTTGCGCTTTTGTGGTAACTGATAATAAGAGCAGTACTATCCAGGCCGGAACTTTTTTCATAACTCATCATTTGAGATATGAAAATAGGCCCTCATCATCCGCCGGGGAATAGTACGATGAGGGCTTTTATATAGGTATTTTGTGGGAGTAAACGATGACAGAGATGGTTATTCTCTTGCCGCTTTCAGTCTTTCAATTTCCTGTTGCTGCTGTTCTATCTTTTTGTTTAACTCTTTGATGCTTTCAATCAGCAATGGAACAAGTTTGGCATAATCCACTCCTTTGTACCCGTTTACTTCATTCACCGCTTCAGGTACCACTTTCTCCACATCCTGCGCCAGCAGACCGATCTGTCTTCCTCCGGTAAAATGGTTTTTGGTAAACTCGCCTGCTTTCATTTCATATTCCACGCCTTTCAGCCGCAGTATTTTTTCGAGTGGCGATTTGATGTCGGTTACATTTTGTTTGAACCTTGCATCACTGGCATAGGTGGTGCCATTTACCCACAGGCTTCCAAAGATGGAAAAGGCATAAGCGCCGTTACGTTCTGCTTTGGCCAGTTCTGTAAAGCTGCCATCTGTTTCTATCACGCCCATACTTACCTTGCCGTTGGGGATGTCATTTTGCAAACGTAATTCACCCGGATAGGCACCAATGCCCACATCACCGTAGGTACCCCTGTAAAAAGAAATTTTTGTCAGGCCTAATGCATTTGAAAATTGCAAGGGCACCTGAGCGGCACTAGTACCCAATCCCAAACCTACATATCCATTGGTGGTGTTCATACTGATTCCCCAGCCGGCACCGGTACCGCCATAAAAACCAACCTGGTTGTCTGTGGCAAGACCCACGAAGGCCATATTAGCTGTATTGGCTGCATTGGTAAGCCATACACCTGCTGTTTGAGTTCCCGTTTTTATTTGAATCCTGCCTGTAAGTGATAAACCAAATTCGCCATTATTAATAACCCGCATACGTTCTGTAAAATTGGTGCTATGTCCATATCCGAAACCGATATTGGCACCTACAGCATCTGAATACAACTGAAACAAACCCGATTGCACACCAATGCCATATTGCGGTGTGGCTCCTAATCCTCCATATAGCGAAATATGATTACCAAGCCGGTTGGGGAAGGCCAATGAATCAAGGGTAAGCTGTCCGCCTACAGAAGTGTTGTTCGGCAGTTTGGTATTGCCGTATTTGGAAAGGATATCTCCTCCTACGATCAGGTTGCCGCGGGTTTCCACATCGCCAAGTGCAGTCAGTTTATCGCGGAAGATACCGGTACCGACCACATCCAGTTTCGCAAACGGAGTGTCTATACCTATTCCCACTTTTGTGGTGTTGTTTACTGCAGGTACCTGGTTACTTTCAGCGGCACATATTTTGGCCGAGCCGTCGGCAATGGCGCTACTGGTGCCGGTGTAGCGCATCATCCTTATATACACAATGCTGTTGGGAGTAAGATTGGTCCAGTTGAATCCGAAGAAAGTACATCCGAGTTCAGTAAAAGTGCCATTGCAGGCAGTGGCGGTGTAAGCGGTCATACTGGTACCATTGTAGGTATGATTTACCCGCAGCTTGCCACTGGCAGGCACCCGCAGTTTGAACCACACATCCCTTATGTTGGCTCCGGGCATGGGTGCAATACAACTTGGATTAGGAATAGCTGGTGTTAAAGTAGCGCCTGTCCAGCTAAATGTATTTACCGGCACACAATCCTGTCCGAGTGGGTCTGCCGCATCAATAGGAAAGAAACCGGCATTGCAGGGTTCATCAGCCAGCGTGGTGGTATTGCTTACGCAAATCTTAAAGGAACCATTGGCAAATGGCGCTGTAATGCTAAAGCGGCGGTAAACCCGCATATACACTGTATTACCCGGAGTAAGATTGTTGAATGTTCTTGATTCACCGGAATACAGGCAGGGGAAGCCATGTGTGAAACTGCTGAAAACAGTAAGAGAACTGCAGGAAGGGCCGTTGTACATTTCGGCCGTATACGATTCACTGAGGTTGACAGCTGCGAGACTTACGGTGGCTTTCCCGTTGGCAGGTATTACAAAACTGTACCAGACATCCAGGTTCTGGTTATTCTCACACCAGGTATTGCCGCTTCCGCTGCTCCAGGTGGCGGCAGTATAATTGTATATGGCTGTAGGCTCACAACCGAGGTTTTCAACAGGAATGCTGATGGCACCGCAGGAATTGTCGTTGGCCGGTTGGGCAAATGAAATTGTTGCTGCGCACAGCATATATACCACCGCGATAAGCAGTTTTTTCATACAGGAGGTGTTTGGTGCAAATTTATCTACGCCCTATGCCCGCAGAAATAGGTAAATCGTGGAGAAACGATAGGCATTTTGTGGGATGCGCCGGGCGGAGGAGTTTGCCGGCAATTAATAAGCAGCCTTATACCCGGCTGCCATACACTTTGTTGATGGCCTCAGTTTTATTCTGTACATGAAGCTTCTCATAGATCTTGCCGATATGCTGCCGTACGGTATGAAAACTGATCTGCAGTTGCTCAGCTATTTCTTTGTACAGCATTCCTTTGGCCAGCAGTTCCAGTACTTCTTTTTCTCTCGGGGTAAGTACAGATGCTTCGCTGTTGGTACCGGTTTCTTTTTCCTGGAATATCGTTACCAGTTTTCTGGCTATAGAGGCGCTCATCGGTGAACCACCCTGGTGCAGTTCTTTTACTGCTTCAATGATCTGCAACGGGGGTGTTTTCTTCAGCAGGTAGCCGCTGGCGCCTGCTTTCAGCGCTTCGAATACCTGGTCGTTGTTTTCATAAACAGTAAACATCATGAACTGCATGGACACGCCGGTTTTCTTTATCTGGCGGATACATTCAATACCCGTAATACCGGGAAGGTTGATATCCATAATAACGATATCGGGCTTCAGCAGCGGTAGCTCGAGTACGGCAGCCTCTGCCGTTCTGAAAGTGCTGAGGAGCTGCAATCCGGGGTCGCGGCGGATAAATTCACTTAGTCCTTCCGAAACTTCTTCCAGGTCTTCAACGATCACCAATTTAATAGGAGCCATGTTACAAATTTAGTTCAGTAGCAAAACCGGCATATAGGTATTTTGTTAGATGGGGGCCGAAAGGCTTATTTCAGTACCGTTCACATTCCGGATGGTAAGCCGTCCATTTATATCCGCTATTCTCTTTTTCATGTTTTCCAGTCCATTGGCAAAAGGGCGGATGTTTTCCATATTGATCCCCTTACCATTGTCGTGAATGATAACCATTATCTGTTTCTCCTGCATGTTCAGTTGAAAACGAATGGAAACTTCGGTGGCAGCTGCATGTTTTACAATATTGCGGAGCGATTCTTTTATCACCAGGAAAATATTCCGGCGCACTTCGCCCTGTATATTCTGCTCGCCAGTTTCATCTGCATTGAATATGAGCCGTATGTCTTTATCCTGAAGGTATTCTGACGCATAAGAACGGCAAAATGAGATAAGGTCGCCAAGTGAATCGTACCGCTGGTTCAGTGCCCACACGATCTCATTCATTTTTTCCGCCATCTCATCACTGTACAAAGAGATCTTTTCCAGGTCTGTCTTTTCACCCTGATGCTGTATTTTATGCAGTTGTAATTTTTCACTCAGGAATTTGATCCGTGAAAGGGAAGCGCCAAAATCATCATGCATATCGGTGGCAATGCGTGTCCGCTCCATTTCGATGGCCTGTTTTTTTTCCAGCAATGCTTTTTGTTTTTCTATTTTCCGCAGGTACCATGCCCGGATGATGAACCAGATCAGCGAAGCCATCAGCAGTACGGCCAGTATGCTGAACCACCATGTCTTGTACCAGGGAGTGGCAATGGTAAAATAAAGCGGGCTGCTCATTTCATTCCATTTATTATCTCCCCGGTGGCGGGCCCTTACATAAAAAACATAGTTACCCGGTTTTAGCCGGGAATAGGATGCTGATTGGTTGGTACCGGTGTAGATCCAGTCTTTGTCGGCACCATCGAGCCGGAAACTGTATTCTATATCGGCGGCATTACCCAGGTCAACACCGGTGAAGTGAAACTGCAGGCTGTTTTCGGACGACCGCAGTGACAGCATTTCCTCTGATGGTTCATCATACCGTTTGCTATTGATATATATGTCGTTGAGGTATACAGGAAATTTTTCCCGGGTGAGTTTCAGCAGTTCTTCTGGTGTAAAAGCCATCAGGGTGCTATTAGCACCAGCCCACAGTCGGTTGGCGGCACTGTCATAATAAATACAATAATCGGAAAAATAGTCATCTGCCAGTCCATCATCTTTTTTGAAATTGATAAACTTATTTTCATCTACTATAAAACAACTGAGCCCCTTGTAAGTGGTAAGCCAGAGACGGCCTTTATTGTCAAAAGCCAGGCCGCTGATATAATTGGTGGGCAGCCCGTCGTTGATACCGTATTGGGTGGCCAGTTTTGTCTGTGTATTATATTTCACCACGCCGCTTCCGTTATAAGCCACCCATATATTGTTTTCATGGTCGTGGGTTACAGCATTTACGCCAGAAAGTTCCACATGCTCCAGTCCTTTCCGGTCGTTAAGCATAATTTCTTCAAACCTGTCTGTTTTTGCATTCCAGTGAACGAGGTAGGATGATTTATTTACGCCAAACCAGAGATCGCCTTTATCATCTTCGGTATAGCTGGTGTAATAGCTGCTTGTAAAATTATTCACTCCATCACCTTTACGATAGGTTTTGAAGGTATTGGTGCCGGCCAGTTTTCGAACAAAACCTCCTCCCCGGTTGGCGCAATACCATTCATCACCGTTGCTGTGTATAAAGCCAAGCACAATGAGTTCCACATCCGGGTAAAAGGGTTTAAGAAAATCGAGCTGTGTGAACTTTCCTGTGCTGGTATTATAACTTAGCATTGAATTGGTTCCGCCGGTACGTATCACTTCATTGCCTTTTATAAACAAATTCCAGTTGAGCTGGTTCAGCGGATGGTTCAATGCCGACACGCTGCCGGTGGCGGGATTTACTTTATAGGCTTTGTTGTTGTAAACTGATACATACATCATGCCGTCTGCTCCCTTTACGGCGCTCATCAGGCCATTGCTTTTACTGGTAAAAAATTCTTCTGTCCAGGTTTGAAGCACCAGCGATCCTGCATTCAGCTTGCTGATGCCGTCAGAGGTGCCGATCCACACATTGTTTTGTTTATCAGTATAGCCGGTGTAGCAGGAGTTACTGGAAAGACTGTTGGTTTTGCCTTTTGTGGAGGTAATGACAGAAACGGTGTTATGTGCAGTATCCAGGATATTGATGCCACCTTCGGTCAAAAACCAAAGTTCATTATTCTGCCTGGGTATTACGGCATACAGAAAACCATTGTTGTAGCTGACGCCGTTTGCTGCTTTAACAAGCCTTTCCGTCTTACGGGTAAGCAAGGAATAACGAAACAGGCCAAGCAGGTAATCGCTCAGGTATATCTCCTGTTTCAACGGATCGAAATATCGGAAGTAAGCCACATGGGAGACGGGGTTCACGGGGCCCATGTCGAAGGCCAGTTTTTCAAACTGCCTTTTTTTTATATTGAACAGGTAGAACTGTTTGTTGTATTGAACGAGCAGCGTGTCTTTCTTGCCAATATAAATCGAGGCGAAGTATTCATTGACAGGTTTTTGAGGCAATACGGTAATGCTGTCTGTAACCTCCAGCCGGCTGTTTAATATATACGTTTTATCTGTTGCGGTAATGCAATAACCGTTCTGCTCTGGCCATTGGGCAATGGTGTGGCCGGATTGAAGTGGAGAAGGAGGCAGGTAGAATTTTTCAGTAATGGAATTAAAACATATCACCCGGTTGTAGTTGTTCATCACCAGGTGGCCGGGTTTGTATTCGTATATATTGGAAAAAGCATTGGCTTTTACCACTGTATCATTGCGGGATGCAAAAAAGTTTCTGAATGTTTTGCCATCAAACCGGCTGAGTCCTTCCATGGTGCCGATCCAGAGAAAGCCGCGGCTGTCCTGCATAATGGATTGTACATTATTATCCGGCAGTCCGTTCGCAGTATTGTAAACGGTAAAAGAGAAATTGCCGGTTTGAGCAAGGCCGGTGTTCAGGGTTATAAAAAGAAAAAAGGATGCAGTTAGTATCCGCATCCTTAAAAGTAATGATTATTCAAAGTCGTCGTACAACAGGTATTTTTTCCGTATCGCCTTGAAGGCTTTCAGTTTGGGCTGCCAGCTTTTCCGGATCTCTTCTTCCGATTTACCGGCTTTTATCTGCTGCCATAATTCATTGTTGCCGGAAAGCTTTACAAAAAATGACTCTTCCATCTTGCCCGATTTGGGCAGTAAAAAGAAGTTGGCCTTGTCGGGGAAAAGCCGGTAGGCTTCTATCAGCCATTTTAGCTGAATATTTTTTCCTGTTTTAGCCTGTACTTCTTCCGGTGTGCCCGAAAGGTTCCAGCCATAGCAAAGCTGGCCGTAGAGTTTTGAATTTTTGGCCCCTTCGTTGGGGTTGGGGGTAAAGGAATAAAGTGTTTTTGGCAAAGAGGGATGACCAAACACCTGGAAGGGTTTATCTGTTCCCCGGCCTTCACTCAACACCGTTCCTTCAAAAAGACAGGTGGAAGGATACAGGTATATTGATTGAATGTTGGGCAGGTTGGGAGAAGGTTTTACCGGCAGCACATATTTTGTTTTATGATCATAACCTTTGCATTTGATCACCTGGAAATGAAACGGAGTGTCGGGTGAATTCTGTGCCCTGTTTTTATAATATTCATACCGGGAATTGGCTTTCGGGCTCAGCCATTGTTCACCGGCGATCATGAAGGCATATTCGGCGATCGTCATTCCATATACAATAGGTATAGGTTGGGGGCCCACACCTGATTTGTATTTCATATCCAGTACCGGACCATCCACATAGAAGCCGTTGGGGTTGGGCCTGTCGAGCAGCATCAGGGGTTTGCCCATTTCAAAAGCCGCTTCCATGAAGTGCTGGAGGGAATATATATAGGTATAAAAGCGAACGCCAACATCCTGCAGGTCGAAAATGAGGACATCGACATCTTTTACATCATCCGGTGTGGGTGCCTTTTTACTTCCATACAGTGATATCACCGGTATGCCGGTTTTGGA
Source organism: Chitinophagaceae bacterium (assembly GCA_016787125.1). Classification (GTDB taxonomy): domain Bacteria; phylum Bacteroidota; class Bacteroidia; order Chitinophagales; family Chitinophagaceae; genus JJ008. Next base: position 9,531 of record JAEUVM010000242.1, read on the forward strand.
ATCGGTATAGTTACCTACCTTCTCACCGGCATCAGCAGTGCCCCTGAATCCATGTTCGGGGCCAAAGATCACCTTGATATTTACGCCCAGTTTCAGCAGCGTGTCTACCAGGTGTGTATTGCCCACCATCGAAGTCTGGTTGGCAAAGATGCCCACCGATCTTCCTTCGAGCAGCGGGAGGTAAACATTGATACGTTCAGCACCCGGTATCACCCTGGGAGCTTCCATTGTTGCCTCCTGCGGATTTTTTTGTGCCGCGGCAGCCAGTGTGAATAACAGTAACAGCAGTGAGATACTATATTTCATCAAAAAAACATATTTAAGTGAGGTGAAAATACTGAAAATATATACCTGAGATACGTACAAATATTTAAATGGTTGCATTGCTTTAATTAGCTACCTTTCCGGCCTTAAAAAACATCTAAACAAACAGCATGACACAAGTAAAAAGTGGTGACAAAATAAAAGTGCACTACCATGGCAAACTGACATCCGGGGAAACATTTGATTCTTCTGCCGGCCGTGATCCCCTTGAGTTTGAAGTGGGCAGCGGAATGGTGATCAAAGGGTTTGATGACGGCGTTACCGGTATGGCTGTGGGCGATAAGAAAACGATCACTATCCCTTTCAATGAAGCATACGGGCCCCGCAACCCGGAAATGATAATACCTATGCCAAAGGAACGCTTTCCGCAGGATATGCAGGTGGAACTGGGTATGCAACTGGGTATGAGCGACCAGAACGGACAACAATTCCAGGTAACGGTGGTGGAGATCAAAGAGGATGTAGTGATGCTGGATGCCAATCATCCGCTGGCAGGACAGGACCTGGTGTTTGACCTGGAACTGGTGGAGATAGTTGGAGGCAAACCGATCATCATTATGCCATAACGTAAGTAATAGTTTTTGAGAAAAGCTCATGGTTCAACCGTGGGCTTTTTTATTACCGTTTATTTTTTAACAGAAGGGGTTCTCGGTTGTTTACAGTATATTCGATGCCCCAAAATGATGATGAATGTTTAATAACTATCAATTCACCGCAGCGGAGCGATTCATGCGGTATGTGCAGGTGGATACACAAAGCGATCCTCTTTCGGACAGCTATCCGAGTACAGCCAAACAGAAAGACCTTGGTAAAATTCTGGCCGGAGAACTGAAGCAAATGGGCCTTGCTGATGCCCACATGGATGAGTGGGGCTATGTATATGCCACTATTCCTGCCACTTCAGATAAAAAAGTACCCGTGATCTGTTTTTGTGCCCACATGGATACAGCACCGGATTGCAGCGGCACCAATGTAAAACCGATTTTGCACAAGAACTACCAGGGACAGGATATTGTATTACCGGATGATACCACCCAGGTGTTGCGGATGAGTGAGTATCCCTACCTGGAAACACAAATTGGCAACGATATTATTACTGCATCCGGGAAAACATTGCTAGGGTCGGATGATAAAGCCGGCGTGGCCGAGATCATGGATCTTGCCAATTATCTCGTCAGCCATCCGGAAGTGAAGCACGGCACCATTAAAATATTATTTACACCCGATGAAGAAGTGGGAAGAGGGACGGCCAAAGTGGATATTAAAAAGCTGGGCGCTGATTTTGGCTATACCCTCGACAGTGGTGATGCCGGCGCCCTTGAAGATGAAACTTTCAGCGCTGATGGAGTGCAGGTGGTGATACATGGAGTTATTTCGCACCCTGGTTATGCCAAGGGCAAAATGATCAATGCAATGAAGATAGCAGGAGAGATACTCGCCGCATTACCGAAAGACAGGCTGTCTCCCGAATCAACCGATGGCAAACGGGGCTTTATTCACCCGGTGAGGGTAGAAGGTATTGCAGAGAAATGCACCATCGACTTCATCATCCGTGACTTTGAAACACCCGGACTGGCAAAAAAAGAAGATTACCTGCGTACGCAAATTGAAGAGCGGATGCGTACTTACCCCAAGGCATCGTTTGAGTTTCATGTTACGGAGCAATACCGTAATATGAAAGAAGTGCTTGACCTGCACCCGCAGGTGGTGGAGTATGCAAAAGAAGCCATTCAGCGTACAGGCCTTACTCCCAAAATGGAGGCGATCAGGGGTGGCACGGATGGCAGCCGCCTGTCTTTCATGGGGCTGCCCTGCCCGAATCTTTTTGCCGGAGAACAGGGCATTCATTCCAAGCTGGAGCATATCAGTGTGCAGGATATGGAAAAAGCGGTACAGATGCTGGTGCACCTGGTGATGGTATGGGAAGAGAAGACTGCCTGACCAGCCCCGTGACAGCCGGAATTGTGCATTGAAAAGCGTAATTTGCTTATCTAAATTTTACAATATGGACTTTAAGGATTTACTCGTTAGTTACTGGTGGGTGCTGATTATCCTCTTCGTCTTCTTCAGCGGACTTTTCACTATCAATCAGGGTTATATAGGTGTTATTACCATGTTTGGTAAGTACCAACGGGTTGCACGACCTGGATTACGCTTCAAATGGCCGGTTATAGAGCAGGTGTACAGAAAGGTTTCTATACAGAATCGTTCCGTGGAACTGGAATTTCAGGCAGTAACGGCCGACCAGGCAAATGTATATTTCAAAAGCATGCTGCTGTATTCGGTACAGAACTCGGAGGAAGAGACGATAAAGAAAGTGGCGTTTAAATTCTTTGCCGATAAAGACCTGATGCAGGCATTGATCAGAACGATCGAGGGTAATATCCGTTCTTTTGTAGCTACTAAAAAGCAGGCTGAGATACTGGCGCTGCGCAAAGAGATCGTAGAATATGTAAAAGCCGAAATAGACCACACGTTGGAAACCTGGGGTTATCACCTGCAGGATCTCCAGATCAATGATATCACATTCGATAAGATGATCCTTGACTCCATGAGCAAGGTGGTGGCATCGAATAACCTCAAAGCTGCCGCCGAAAATGAAGGCCAGGCATTGCTCATTACTAAGACCAAAGCCGCCGAAGCGGAAGGTAATGCCATTAAGATATCAGCCGAAGCTGAAAAAGAAGCAGCCCGCCTCCGTGGTCAGGGTGTGGCGCTGTTCCGCCAGGAAGTGGCCAGGGGTATGACAGAAGCTGCTGAGCAAATGAAGCAAGCCAACCTGGATACCAATGTGATCCTGTTC
>JAEUVM010000305.1 GCA_016787125.1 Chitinophagaceae bacterium
AAAGAAACCATTCAACATCCGGAAGAAACACCCAGAACAATGAAAGAAACGGCATCACCACATCAGCACATCATCACATCAGCAAATCAGCACATTATCCCATTACTTTGCATCAATGAATCTTCCGCCGGCCTTATTAACATCACTCATCGGGCTGCCCGGCTATGAGGCCGGAGCATTTACCGCTGTGCACGAAGCCGGAGCACAGCTCACGTCCATCCGCATAAATCCTGCAAAAGTCACCAATGAAGCCGCCGCTTTATTTCCCGGTATCAACACCACACCCATACCCTGGGCGGAAAAAGGTTACTATTTATCCGAACGGCCATCCTTCACTTTCGATCCGCTCTTTCATGCCGGTTGTTATTATGTACAGGAAGCCAGCAGTATGCTGCCGGAACTGGCCATCAGGCAACATACAGATGAAGCTACACCACTCCGTGTGCTCGATCTCTGTGCAGCGCCCGGTGGAAAGTCGACCCACCTGCAAAGTATATTGCCGCAAGACAGCTTGCTGGTAAGCAATGAAGTGATCCGCTCAAGGGCCGGCATTTTAAAAGATAATATGATAAAATGGGGCAGCGCCAATGTGGTGGTTACCAACAACGACCCGGCAGACTTTTCCCGCCTGCAGCACTACTTCGATATTATCCTCGCCGATGCACCCTGCAGCGGCAGCGGACTCTTTCGCCGCGACCCCGATGCCATCAGCGAATGGAGTGAGAACAATGTACAACTCTGCTCTCAACGGCAGCAACGCATTCTCGCCGATGCCTGGCCCGCACTCAAACCCGGCGGACTCCTCATCTATTCCACCTGTTCCTATTCACAGCCCGAAGATGAAGCCATCGTGCAATGGATGATAAAAGAATTGAAAGCTGAATATCTTCCCCTTCAGTTGGCTGCAGGTTCAGGTATCACCGATACAGGACATGGCTACCGCTGCTGGCCCCACCTCGTGGCCGGTGAAGGGTTTTTCATCGCCTGCCTCCGCAAGACAACCGGGGAGGAGAATGATGTTATTTATAAATGGAAAGAAAAACCCGCTACACTAAACAAACAACAGGCGGCCGTTGTCAGCGCATGGATCAGGGAAGGTGATCACTTCTTGCTTCCGAATGAGAACACCATATATATATGGCCGGTAAACCGGGTGGCAGAACTGGCAGCATTGAGGCTACAACTGCGTTTTGTTTATTCCGGTGTGCTGGCAGGCGAACTGGTACGGGATAAACTCATCCCCGCACATGCCCTGGCCATGAGTACCCTTTTATCAAAAGAGGTAAAACAATATTCCTTGTCAAAAGAAACAGCCATACAGTACCTCCAGCGAAAAGAATTTCTCCCCGATGAT
>JAEUVM010000311.1 GCA_016787125.1 Chitinophagaceae bacterium
TTTTCTGCCACGATGGAGCCACCGGCATCAGTTACCAGCTTCGCATATTTTTTTTGCTCGGCTTTGAACTCATCATCGCTCAGAACAGGGGTGAAGATCACCATCAGTTCGTAGTTGTTCATTTTTCCTTTTTTATCCGCCGAAGCCTGAGCGAAGGCGGATGGTTAATAATTCGATTTAGCCACCGTAGCTTTAGCGAAGGCAGCGTCCCATCGGGTATCAGCCTTCACTTTCGCTTGGGCTGATAAATCTGCGAATACAGATTTGGGGCGGCAAAGATAGCGGGTTTGAGGGTATTTGCGAGTGAAAATTTCAGATTTTATATTTGGATAAGAGGTCACTGGTTGTTCAGTTATTTGTGCTCTAATTTGTTGATTCTTAGTGCAGAAAACTACCATACCGCGATGTATCCCTGGATTAAACCCGAAAACCGCTGTGCAGAACATCCCTCCCGGTATGCATTTCACAGAAGGTGGCAGTCAGTTGGCGCCGGCTAACAGGATGTACTTACTCCAAAAAAATTACCTTGTAAGCTAATACTATAATATGCAACACAAGGCAATTTCAATAAGGCCCTTTATCGGGGCAAAGGATTTCGGGGTTACATCTGATTTTTATAAGGCGATTGGTTTTGCAAGCAAAGAATTATTTCCGGATCTGACGCTCTTTACATTCGGTGTGGTTTCCTTTTACCTGCAGCGGGCTTATATAAAGGATTGGGTGGATAATACCCAGGTGTTTATGGAAATCGAAGACCTTCCATCTTTTTGGAATACACTAAAAAGTTTGAACCTGCCTGAAAAATTTCCGGGTGTGCGGGTAGAGCCAATACGACACAATACATGGGGTGATGAATGCTTTGTACACGACCCATCAGGAATACTGTGGCATTTCGGAGAATTTAAGAACGCATAAATAAATGAGATATAATGCAGTTTATCTGCCTGGAGGTAATTCAGATGAAAAACTAAAAGATAAAAGATAATAGTTGTCGTGTTATACAAATTTTTTTTACTGATGCTATAACTGAATACACCTGGCTAAACAGGAATCTTATAAAGCCGCTAAAGAGATTTCGAAAATGAAGCACTATTATCTGTTCTCTATCATCTGATTTAAAACCCTTTCTTCTCCGGTTTCACCTCTTTCAGCATTACCAGGTAGGTGGGGAAGTGGTCGCAGTAGCCGCCGCGGTAACTGTTGCCATCCCAGGTCCGCATGGGGTATCCTTTGTAGCGGCCTTTGTTTTCTGTCATGTAATCTCTCTTGAATATATGGTTCTGGTAAAAGAATAGACCGTCTTGGTTTTTGTTGAGCCACGGGTAAGAAACAAGAATCTGGTCGAAGAGGCCCCAGGCATCCTGGTATGCGATGGTGCCATAGCCTTTTTTGTAGAGGTCTGTCCAGGGGTTGTAAAATCCGCCGCGGCTAACTTCATCAATCTGCGGCCTGGCGCCAATCACTTTTGTAACGCTTTCGTTCACGGGGTCGTCGTTCAGGTCGCCCATAACGATGATCTTGGCATCAGGTTCTATTTTAGCGATAGAGTCAATATGATGTTTGCAAACGGCGGCGGCGGCATTACGTGCCGGGGCACTTCTTTTTTCTCCGCCCACACGGCTGGGCCAGTGGTTGACATAGATGTGCACCACTTCGCCATCGAGTTTGCCTTTTACCCAGAGTATATCACGGGTGAAGTAAGAATCTTTGGATCCGCCGGGCAGTTGCACAAAAAGCTTATCACTTGTAATTAAGGTGAAGTATTTGGGATTGTATAGTAAACCTACGTCCACCCCGCGAAGATCTTTGGAATCGTAGTGTACCACCTGGTAGTTTCTTTTTTTGATGAGTTCCTGTTTAACGAGGTCGTGCATCACGGTATCATTCTCCACTTCGGCCACACCAAGAATAGCAGGCCCGTCGGCATTGATTTCAGTACCGATTTGTGAAATAACGGTGGCCAGTTTGCCCAGTTTATCAAAGTAGATAGCGGTATTATAGTTGCGGACGCCGTTGGGCAGAAATTCTTCGTCGCTTGTGAGTGAATTATCAACCGTATCATACAGGTTTTCAAGATTGTAGAATGCGATAACCACCGGCTTGTATTCTTTTTTCTGTGCAAAAACGAAGAAGGGGGAAACCAGCAGGAGGCTGGTTACGATAAGTCTTTTCATACCAGGAAGCATGTTTTTGAAGCGGTTGAATATTGTTGAATAAGTTTAGTCATGTTTTTTGGTACAACCCTGGCGTATCATTGCGACGCTTTTTGCCGTAGCCGAAACCTGTAAACGCCTGTCGCAGGGCAAACATACTGAAACAACAGACGATGGCAATAGCCCGAAAGGCAGGCAGCTTTAAATAAATATTATGTGTCTATTTTTTTTAGACGGGTACCGTTAACAACGTTACTTTTGCCACTTTGCAAAAAAAATTAACATGCTTAAACACAAATTGCTGCTGCTGTGTGTCCTTTGTTCCGTTACAGCGGCGATGGCCCAGGTGGATACAACGGGCCGCAGAGACACCCTGGTGATTGATGTAAAGGAAGGAATCGTGGATAATATCCCGGTCGTGTCGCTGGATGAGAATGACCTGGGAGATGGCGGCAGCCAGGCCACTTCCTCTCTGCTTACCGCCGGACGTGACCCGTTTTATTCAGCCGCATCGTTCAACTTCAGCGCTGTTCGTTTCCGGATACGGGGATATGATAATGACCTCTTCAGCACTTATATGAATGGCATCCCGATGGATAACCTGGATAATGGCTTTACGCCTTTTGGCCTTTGGGGCGGCCTGAATGATGTGATGCGCAACCGTGATGTGTCGTGGGGCTTACGCTACAACACCTTTGCTTTCGGCGATATCGGCAGCAACACTAATATTGATTCCCGTGCCAGCCGGCAGCGTGCACAGACGAGTTTGAGCTATGCGATGTCAAACCGTAACTATAATAACCGGGTAATGATCACACACTCTACCGGCCTGAGTAAAAGAGGCTGGGCTTTCAGCCTGAGTGGCAGCCGCCGCTGGGCGGATGAAGGATATGTGCCGGGTACTTATTATAATGGCTGGGGTTATTTTGCCGCCATTGATAAACGTATTGGCCAGAACCACCTGCTTTCCCTTACCGCCTTTGGCGCTCCTACCGAAAATGGCCGCCAGGGTGCTGCCGTTACCGAAATGATGAAATTGTCAGGCACTCATTATTATAATCCCAACTGGGGTTATCAAAATGGCCGGGTACGTAATGCCAGTATTGCCCGCAGTCACCAGCCGGTATTCATCCTCACGCATGATTTCCGCATGAACAATACCACCACACTTACCACGGCTGCCGGTTACTCCTTTGGCGACCGCAGCATTACTGCGCTTGATTGGTATAATGCGGCCGATCCACGCCCTGATTATTACCGCTACCTGCCCAGCTACACCAGCACCTATGCCAGTGCACCCGACCCGGTGCAGGGACAACTGCTGTACGACCTGATGAAGAGTGATATTAACACACGCCAGATCAACTGGCAGCGCCTTTACACGGTAAACCGCGACAGCTGGGCCAGCATCAATGATGCCAATGGTATTGCAGGTAATACCGTAACAGGCCGCCGCTCCCGTTATATCATTGAAGAAAGGGTGATCAACACCCAGCGTTTTAATGCCAACACCGTGCTGAATACCAAATTCGGCGAGCATATTGATTTTACCGCAGGTGCTTCGTACCAGTTTCAGAACAATCATTACTTCAAAAGAGTGGACGACCTGCTCGGCGGTGATTTTTATGTAAACGTAAACCAGTTTGCAGAACGGGATTTCCCAGTGGATAATGTGGCCAACCAGTTTGACCTGGAAACACCCAACCGGATACTGAAGGTGGGCGACCAGTTTGGCTATGATTATAACATTAATATCAGCCGCATGGCAGGCTGGCTGCAGGGAGTGTTCAAATTCAACAAGGTTGATTTCTTCCTGGCAGGTACCGCTTCGCAAACATCTTTTTACCGGAAAGGAAATATCCGCAATGGTCTGTTTCCCGACAACAGTCTTGGTAAAGGAACGGTAAACGATTTCTTTAACTATGGTGGTAAGGGTGGTATCACTTATAAGATCAATGGCCGTAATTACATTTTTGCCAATGCTTCTTACCAAACCCGTGCGCCTTATTTTGAAAATGTATACATCTCTCCCCGTACAAGAAATGCGCAGCAGGAAAATGTGGAAAGCGAAGTAATCCAGACTGCTGAGGCAGGATATGTGCTGAATGCACCAAAACTGAAGATCAGGCTGAGCGGCTATTACACCACTTTTGAAGGAGGTATGGATGTCATGTCTTTTTATCATGACAGCTACCAGAACTTTGTAAACTATGCTATCAACGGTATAGACAAACTTCACTTTGGTGGTGAATTTGGTGTTGAAGCAAGAATATCACCCACTGTAACACTTAATGCCGCCGCCGCCGTGGGCCGTTATTATTATAACAGCACACAGAATGCGGTGATCACCGTAGATAACAGCGCTTCTGTGCTGGGCCGCCAGATCGTATACATGGAAAACTTCCGTTTGCCCAGCACACCAATGGAAGCGTACAGCCTGGGATTGAGCTACCGCTCACCGAAGTTTTGGTTTGTGAGTCTTACCGGAAATTATTTTGACCAGTCATACCTCAGCATGAACCCGCTCCGCCGCACCTGGGATGCGCTGAAATTTGTAACACCGGGTACTGCTGCCTATGGAGAGATCTTTGACCAGACGAAATTTGACAGGCAGTATACACTCGATTTCTTTGGCGGATATTCCTGGAAGCTGCCAAAGGATTTTGAGATCAATAAGAAAGCAACTTTCCTGGTATTCAACCTTGGTATCAACAACCTGCTGGATAATAAGGATATTATCACCGGTGGTTTTGAACAACTGCGTTATGATGCACAAACAGCTGTTTCTGACCCGGTACTGGTGGGTAAGTTTCCGCCGAAGCTGTTCTATGCCTATGGTATGAACTTCTTTGCAAGTGTAACACTCCGATTCTGATAATAAACTGAACTGATTACGTATAAAATAAGCGATATGCGAATTAACCTTATAAAACGAATTTCCTTCGCAGCCCTTTTTTCAGCTGCGTTGGGGTTAGCTTCCTGCGATAAGCAGCCAATCGGTCCTTCCGGTCCTGATCCTGTGCCTCCGGCTGATCCGGCCAGTTTTATGTCATTGGCCGATTTCAAAGCCTTGTATCCCGGCACCGGTGATTTTACCATTCCAACAGGTACCAAAAAGATAAGAGGTATTGTCATTTCCAACAGTACGAATGAAGCAGCAGGCAATTTCCGTCTGCAGGATGAAGCAGGTGGTGGTTTGTATTTATATACGGTGGTGGGATCGCCCATCTATTCACAAGGTGCTGTACTGGAAATAACACCATCAGGCGGCGGCGTGCTGACCACTTTCAATGGTGATATCGAATTGAAGAATGTGCCACAGGCCAATGTGGTACCGGTGAGCGGAACTATCAATATCACACCAAGGGTGGCAACAGTGGCTGACATCATTGCCAATAAAAATGCATGGTCGTCCACACTGGTAAGGATCAACAATGTAACGTCTATTACACAGTCTTCTTCCAATTCTACTGGTGTTACCTATAATATTACCGATGCTACCGGCACTTTGTCCATGTTTGTACGTGTGGCTTCTGGTATCACGGTAAATACGAGCGGCACATCAGTTACAGGGTATGTATCCATCTTTAACACCACCACACAGGTGGGTATCCGTTCGGCTGCTGATATTCAATAACCAACAACTGATTCGTTGAATCTGAAATAAAGATTTTATGAAAATGAATAAAAGATATAACTGGCTTACTCTTGGATTGATCGCAGGCGTGCTGGTACTGGCGGCAGGTTCCTGTCAGAAGAAATTTACAGATCCACCCGTTACAGGCGAGCCTGATATAGTGGCCAACATCACTATCAAAGATGTGAAGGCCCGTTATGTATCCGGCGCACCGGTAGCTATCACTGATGATGCAGTGATAGAAGGCGTGGTGAGCTGTGATGACAGAAGCGGTAACTATTACCAGCAGATCGCCATCCAGGATTCCACCGGTGGTGTATTGCTTCGCCTGGCAGGCAGCAACCATTTTAATAACTATCCCGTAGGCCGTAAAGTATTTGTAAAACTGAAAGGCCTTTACCTTGGCCAGTATGCCGGTACGCTGCAGTTTGGCGGTGGTATTGACAGTCCGTATATCAGCCAGGGCGGTGTTACATTGCTGGCCAACAACCTGCAAGATGAGCATATCATCAAAGGTCCGTTGAACCAGCCACTGGTACCGCAGGTGGTGAATGTATCGCAACTGACCACCAACCTGCAGGATAAATATGTAAGCACTCTTATCAAACTGGAAGGATTTGAATTTGCCAGCGGCGAACTGAGTAAGAATTATGCAGATGACGGACAATCCGGCAACCGCATCATACAGGGGTGTACCAGTCCCACCACCAACCGTATCACCCTTCGTACCAGCAACTATTGCAATTTTGCCACGCTGCGGGTGGCGCAGGGCAATGGTGATATTATCGGTGTGTATTCTTTCTTTGGCTCTACCAAACAGTTCACCATTCGTGATACCACTGATGTGCGTTTTTACGGCACCCGTTGTCCTTCAGCAGGTGGTAATGGTACGGTGAATCTTGGCGCCACATCACCTTTTACCATCAACTTCGACAACATTGCCACATCCGGTTTGCCGGCAGGTGTATATATAAAACAAGATGCCACCAGTGGCGAACTGGGTAATGAAGGCACGGTGTACAATGGTAACTTCAACAACGGTACAGCCTGGAACCAGACCAGCCTTGGGTTTAAGAATTTTGCTTCTGCCACCGGACTTACTTCATCCGCAAGTTCAACTGTGCAGAACGCAGCCACCAACCGGGCATTGGGTTTCCGTCAGACCGGAACAGCCGGAGTGGGTGGCGATCCCGGAGCAGCATTTGCCTTCCAGTTGCCTAATACCACGGGTAAAACAAACCTGCAGTTAGAGTTTAAGCTGCAATCTTTGGATGCGCCGGCAACAGCCGGACGTACCACTACCTGGAGGGTGGATTATGGAATTGGTGCCGCACCGGCCACCTTTACCACGGTTACCACTGCGCCAGCTATCCTGACGACAACATTGGGCACTTTTGCAAATAATACAGTAACGGTGAATTTTGGTGCAGCACTGAATAATCTCAGTCAGCCGGTATGGATACGTATTGTAACCCTTACAGGAACCAGCGGAGGCGGCAGCCGTCCTTCAACGGCGATAGATGATGTGAAGTTTACGTGGAATTAAAAGCAAAACACTTCCTGCTGGTAAATACAGACAGGGATAAATGATACTTACAAAACATAACTAATGAAGAAAATTTTCTTTCTGGCAGGTGTGCTGATGACGATGCTGGCAAGCCAGGCGCAGATGCATGAGCCGTTCAACTATACACCAAGTGCCACGAATGGCATATCACTGCAGAGCGCCAGTGTTTGGTTCCGTATCAACACCGGTGATTCAATGCTGGTGGCAGCCGGCAACCTGTCTTATCCCGGACTGCCCGCTTCCACCGGTAACAAAGTAACTTTTGATGGAACCGGAAGTGATAATTACCGGGTAATAGGAGCGGCTGTTACAACCGGATCGGTGTACTATTCTTTTATCTTAAATGTATCTGCTTTAGGTGGACTTACCACTACAGGCGGTTATTTCACTACATTGGTACAAACAGGTTCCACTTCTGCTTTTGGCGGCGCTATATGGACAAGGCTTAGTACCACTGCCGGAAAGTATAACGTAGGGGTGTCTACACGAAGCAACTCAGCTGTTAGCTGGCTGGCCGCAGATCTTGATCCCGGAACTTCTTACTTCATCGTAGGCGCTTATGATATTATTACCGGCACAGCCAATGATGTGGCCAGGATATGGCTCAACCCGGCAGTTGGAGGAGCAGAACCTGCAGCTGATGCTACAGCTGTAGTGGGAACTGATTTAGGTGCAGCCGGTGTGGAAAGGGTTTTACTGCGCCAGGATAACGCCACCAATACTCCTTTTGTAGAAGTGGATGAAATGAGGGCGGGCACTACCTGGGCCGATGTTACACCCTCAGGTGCTGTACCCACCATCACCACCACTGCATTAACCGCTTTTGGTAATGTATGTACCGGCGCCACCGGCGGTCCGAACAGTTTTACAATCAATGGTTCAAACCTTACCACGGCCAACGTTACCGTAGGCGCATTAGCAGGATATACGTACGCCACTGCAGCCGGTGGCCCTTACACAGCTTCATTGAGTTTAACACAAGGTGGCGGCACCTATTCACAGCAGGTATTTGTACGGTTCAGCCCCACACTGGTTCAATCCTACAACGGTAATATAACAGTGGCCGGTGGCGGTGTAAGCACAGCCGTGAATGTGGCCGCCAGCGGTGCAGGTGTGAATTCGATTCCCACCCTTACCACAGGCGCTGCAACAGCTATTACACAAACCACGGCTACCTGTGCAGGAACGATCAACGCTATTGGCTGTACAGCCATTTCCGCATACGGAATTGAATACAGCACCACACCCGGCTTTCCCAACGGTACCGGTACCCAGGTGCCTTCTTCCAATTTGGCAGGCGGCAACTTCTCTTCCAATCTATCCGGCCTGGCCCCCATCACCACATATTACTATCATGCATGGGCCACCAACAGCGGCGGCACAGGCTATGGTGCGGAGCAATCATTTACAACGGCCAGTCCAAACCCCACGATCAACGTAACTGCTTTAGCCGCCTTTGGCAATGTGTGCATCAACACCACGGCAGGTCCTAATTCATTTACCATCAGCGGAACCAATCTTACAACAGCCAACGTAACGGTGGGCCCGCTGACAGGCTATACTTTTTCCACCACATCCGGCGGTACGTATACAGCTTCACTAAGCCTCACGCAACCCGGCGGTACTTATACGCAGCAGGTGTTTGTAAGATTTACTCCTACACTGGTGCAATCGTATAATGGCAACATGCCCGTGGCTGGCGGTGGTGTGACAGCAACGGTAAACGTGGCTGCTTCCGGTGCCGGTGTGAATTCAACGGCAACGGTTACCACAGGTGCAGCGACTGCCATTACACAAACCACGGCAACTGCCGCAGGTTCCATACCAGCAATCGGTTGTTCTGCCGTTACTGCGTATGGCATTGAGTACAGCACCACGAACAACTTCCCGCTGGGAAGCGGTACACAGGTAGCTTCAACTAACTTATCAGGTGGCAGCTTCAGCTCAGCACTTACCGGTCTTACACCAAGCACCGTATATTATTACAGGGCCTATGCCACCAACAGCGGTGGTACTGCCTATGGTGTACAGCAATCGTTTACCACTGCAGCACCGGTGCTTACTGGTACTGCTCTCACATCTTTCGGTAATATATGTATCAATACCACGGCGGGGCCAAACTCCTTCATCATAACTGGTGTGGGTGTTACCGCCGCCAACATCACTGTCGGCCCTCTGACAGGCTATACTTTCTCCACTACTCCGGCAGGAACTTATTCAGCCTCATTGAGCCTTACACATGCTGCCGGTGCCTATAGTCAGACTATTTACGTTCAATTCAACCCCACTGCTGTGCAGTCATACAACGGGAATATTGCGGTAGGCGGAGGCGGTGCAGCCACCATCAATGTGGCCGCAACAGGCAGCGGAGTGAATACCACCCCAACTGTTTCCACCGGCGGAGTAATTGACGTTACCAATCATTCAGCCATTCTTCAGGGAACTGTAATTGATAACGGATGCTCCAACGTAACGGCCTTTGGTATTGAGTACAGTGGTATCAATGGCTTCCAGAATGGCTTTGGCACCAAGGTGCCTGCCACTATTGTTACTGGTCCGGGCTTTGCATCCAGCCTCACCGGGCTGGTACAGGGTGCTATATATTACTATAAAGCTTATGCAGTAAACAGCGGCGGTATTGCGTATGGCCCGCAGCAATCATTCGGTGTATTATCTATCCGGGATGGGTTCACTGTATATCCCAATCCTGCGGACAAAGGTGGCGAGGTGCGTATTACCGCAAGCAAACTGAAAGCCGGTTATTATGGCCTGCTGATCTTTGATGCTTCCGGCCGACTGGTCATGCAAAAGAATATGAATGTACAGGCTGATTTCATTAACCAGACTGTGACACTGCCTGCCACCCTTCAGCATGGTATTTACAGGGCTTACCTGGTCAATTTTGAAGAGACGATCGGTATAAGAACGATACTGGTCAATTAAGATAAAGAGCTTTTCAACTCAGGGTAACTGAGGTTTTGAGTTACACAGAGAGATTTATTAATAAATTATCTCTGTGTAACTCTTTTACTTTTTACCGCTGTGCTACTCAATATCTCAACTACTCTGTGTTGAAGTAAGCCGGAAATCAATCACCCGCAACTGGAGCGACTTTTGGTCATTCCATTCATTTTCATCAATGGTGCAAACCACATCAACGGGCTTTTTCAGTTGCAGTAAATTAAATTTATCAGCCATACCAAAACCAATCCCGGTGATGGTTATATTATTTTGTTTCAGAGAAAAACGCACATGTTCTTCCTTTACGATCTTCGACCAGCCGGTATCCTGCATATTGCGCAGCAGAAAAACAGGCCGGAGGTTCTCCGGTCCGAAAGGCTCCATCTGGCAGAGGATATCATAGAAGGGTTGTTTGATATCCTGTAAGCTGATCTCAGCATCTATCACTATTTCCGGTACCAGCATTTGTGGTTCGATGGAGGCCGCCACCACTTCTTCAAATTTTTCGCGGAAGGCATCCACCTGGTCAATCTCCAATGTCATGCCGGCAGCAGCAAAATGACCGCCATAACCGAGCAGGTGTTCGCGGCAGGCATGAATAGCTTCATACAGGTTGAAGCCTGGTACACTGCGGGCACTGCCGGCGGCATAGTCGCCCGACCGGGTAAGGACCACCGTTGGCCGGTAATAAGTTTCAATTACTCTTGATGCCACGATACCCACCACGCCTTTATGCCAATTCGGACTGTACACCACGGTGGATTTTCGGTCTTTCCATCCGGGATGTTTACCGATCATATCAAGTACGTCTTCTGTAATGTTTTTGTCGGCCTCTTTCCGCTCAGTATTGTCCTGGTGAAGCATTTCAGCAAAATGCATGGCTTCCTCTTCTGTGCGGGCTATAAAAAGCTGTACCGCTTTCCTTGCATCGTCCATCCGCCCGGCTGCATTTACCCTTGGGGCAATCATAAATACAAGGTTCGTGATGTGCATCGTTTTGGTGAGCTGGCTGAGTTTTGCCAGTGCTTTGATACCATAGTTGGGTTCTGTATTTGCTTTGATCAGTCCATGGTAAGCAAGTATCCTGTTTTCACCTGTCATGGGTACTATATCTGCCGCAATTGCGGTGGCCAGCAGGTCAAGAAACTGAAAGGCAGTACCGGGAGCGAGGTCGGTTTTCTCTTCGAGGGCACACATCAGTTTAAACCCCACACCACAGCCGCAAAGTTCCTTGTATGGATACGGACAATCTTTTTGCTTCGGGTTCAGTATGGCAACAGCGGGTGGCAGCACTTCGTCTGGCAGGTGGTGATCACAAACCACAAAATCAATACCGAGTGTTTTGGCATAGCCGATCAGGTCGGCCGACTTGATGCCGCAATCGAGTGAAATGACCAGAGTAAAACCATTTTCATGGGCAAAATCAATTCCTGCTTTACTAACGCCATACCCTTCCCGGTAACGATGGGGGATATAGAAATCAAGTTCCTTATGCAGTTTGCGGAGAAACTGGTACATGCTGGCCACCGAGGTGGTGCCGTCCACATCATAATCACCAAACACCAGTATTTTTTCTTTGGCTTCAATAGCTGAGAGAATACGGTTCACGGCTTTTTCCATGTCCTTCATCAGCCAGGGACTGTGCAGGTCGGTCAGTTGCGGCCGGAAGTAATGACGGGCTTGCTCAAATGTTTCGATACCGCGGTTTACGAGAATAGCACAAAGGGAG
>JAEUVM010000322.1 GCA_016787125.1 Chitinophagaceae bacterium
TGAGATCGTTGCCCCTTCCTATTTCTATACTGAATCAAGGTGGAAGTCGCTGCATGAAGCAAAACAAATCGATTCAGTGGTACAATACCTGAGAAAAATCGGTGACGAGATCAGCGCAGATACAGCGAAGAAAGGCAACAATATAAAACAGGAAGCCATGCTGAAGCAACCTGGAAATAAAGATTACAAGTATGGAACAGTGGGAGCTGTGGCTTTAGACCGCTACGGCAACCTGGCTGCTGCCACCAGCACCGGTGGTATGACGAATAAAAAATACGGCAGGGTAGGGGATGCCCCGATCATCGGCGCAGGCACTTATGCCAATAATAAAACGGTGGCCATCAGTGGCACGGGCTGGGGTGAATATTTCATCCGGCTGGTAATGGCAAAGAGTATAAGCGATATGATGGAGTTTGGTAAAATGAAACTCAAAGCAGCCGCGGATGAAATGATCATGAAAAGATTGCCGGCCCTGGGTGGCGATGGCGGTTTAATCGCAGTTGACAAAGATGGTAATATCGCCATGCCGTTTTGTACGGAAGGCATGTACAGGGGTTATATTAAAAACACCGGCGAACGGCAGGTGATGATTTATCGGTAGAGACGGGATGCATCCCGTCTAGAGACGCAATGCATTGCGTCTGTACCGGATCATTCCCGGTTGCGGGTATCTATAATAATTTTTTTCCTTTTCAGGTAGGTGCCTATAGAAATACCAAAGGCCCGGTGCAGGATATTGGGGCCAAAGTCGGCATTGCTGATCGTAGTGAGGCCATGACTGTAATGAGCCGAGACTAAGAAGCTGCTGGTTTCATAACCCAATTGAAAGAGGAAATTAGCGCCATAGCGGCCATAATCAACAGGTCCCCATGACATATTCCGGCTGACCGAGCCAGTGGTTTTGAGGTTAAATTTTTCCTTACCGAAAAGCTGAAAGTCAAGCGTGGGGCCGGTCTTCAGAAAAAAGTGAGCCGGTTTCTTACCGAGATCCACCTGTATAAGTCCGGCGAGCTGAAAAGTATGGATGGTAACATCATTATCTGCCGCATCAAGGGAAGGAGGGTTGGCATATTCAGTGAACTTTACCTTGTAGCCTGTCATGCTGTACATCGCTGCGGGAGCGAAGTAGACGTTACCTTCAAAAGGCACTTTCATCAGCATACCGGCATGGAAACCATATTTCATGGTTACATCCTGTTTTTTACCGGTAACGGTGTATTTAACAGTAGTGGCTTGCGGGCCGGCAAAAATGGCAAGCTGGTTTTGACTTTGGGCAAAAACAAAAAAGAGCAGCAGGGTACAGCACAGCGATATCGCTTTCATGATAATGTGGTTTACGAAACAGATGGGGCTTTCAGCGAGGATAGTA
>JAEUVM010000363.1 GCA_016787125.1 Chitinophagaceae bacterium
TGCGACCCCGCATACGGCGGGAGGTACAATGATAGTAGTACTGCCGGTGACATCATAAAAAACAAATTTACGTTTCTTATGCAGATACAGATTGAAAAGGTGAAATTGAATAACTTAGGGCAAAATTTATAAAACTGATGGACGCAGCAATTCAGGCTAAAATTGACAACTGGCTTTCCGGCAATTTCGATGCCGCTACCAAGGAAGAGGTCACCCAACTGCAAAAGGAAAATCCTTCCGATCTGGCGGATGCTTTCTATAAAAATCTTGAGTTCGGCACCGGCGGCCTCCGAGGCATTATGGGTGTGGGCACCAACCGGATGAATAAATACACGGTGGGTATGGCCACGCAGGGCTATGCCAATTACCTGAAACAGTGTTTCCCAAATGGAGTAAAAGTGGCCATTGCGCATGACAGCCGCAACAACAGCCGCTTTTTTGCCGAAACCACCGCCAATGTTTTTGCGGCCAACGGGGTGAAGGTTTTTTTGTTTGAAGCGCTTCGTCCCACCCCTGAACTTTCTTTCGCCATCCGCACCCTTGGCTGCCAGGGTGGCGTGGTATGTACCGCCTCACACAATCCGAAAGAATACAACGGGTATAAAGCCTACTGGGATGATGGCTCACAACTGGTGCCGCCACATGATAAGAATGTGATAAAAGAAGTGGACAAGATCGCCTCCGTGGATGATGTGAAATGGGAAGGCGGCAGTGAGAATATCACACTCATCGGTAAAGAGATGGACGATCAGTACATAGAAATGGTGAAAAGCCTGAGTGTGTACCCCGAAGTGATCGGGAAGCATAAAGACATGAAGATCGTGTACACACCCATACACGGCACGGGCATCACCCTGATGCCACAGGTGCTGAAGCGTTTTGGTTTTGATAATGTACATATCGTGGAAGAGCAGATGGTGCCGGATGGCAATTTTCCCACGGTGGCCTATCCCAACCCGGAAGAGAGCGAAGCGATGAGCTTTGGATTAAAGCTGTCGGAAAAACTGGATGCCGATATACTCGCCGGTACCGATCCGGATGCCGACCGCATTGCCATTGGGGTAAAAGACACTGCCGGCAAATGGGTGCTGATGAATGGCAACCAGACGGCGGTGCTGGCATTCAACTACCTGATGGAGGCCCGGAAGGCAAAGGGTATTGCGCAGCCCAATGATATGGTGATCACCACCATCGTTACCACCCCAATGATAGATGCTATTGCCAGAGGAAACGGGGTGAACTGCTACCGGGTGCTTACCGGTTTCAAGTGGATAGCCGAAATGATACGGCAGAAAGAAGGCAAAGAAAACTACATCATCGGCGGCGAGGAAAGCTTTGGCCTGATGATCGGCGATAAGATCCGTGATAAGGAC
Source organism: Chitinophagaceae bacterium (assembly GCA_016787125.1). Lineage (GTDB taxonomy): Bacteria > Bacteroidota > Bacteroidia > Chitinophagales > Chitinophagaceae > JJ008. Next base: position 1,374 of record JAEUVM010000363.1, read on the forward strand.
GGCATCAGTGCGGTGGCTCTGCTATGCGAAATGGCCGCTTATGAAAAGGAAAAAGGCCGGAGCCTGTATGAGAAAATGATTGACCTGTATGTGGAGTATGGTCTTTATAAAGAGCATCTTATTTCTATTACCAAAAAAGGCATGGACGGTCAGCAGCAGATTGCCGCGATGATGGAAAGCTATCGCAATAACCCGCCGAAGACCATCAATGGTGCAGCGGTGGTGCAGTTGCTGGACTATGAATTGCAAAAAGGCAGCAACCCGCAAACGGGAGCGGAGTGGACTATTGAGCTGCCTAAATCAAACGTACTTCAGTTTATATTGGAAGACGGCAGCAGTATATCGGCAAGGCCGAGCGGTACTGAACCGAAGATCAAGTTTTACTTCAGTGTGAATACGAAGCTGGACAAAGCCGGTGATTTTGAAAAAGTGAATGCGGCGCTGGATGAGAAGATAAAGGCGGTGATTGCTGATATGAAGCTAAGAGAATAAAAGAGAAAAGAAGTAAAAGAGGGAAAATACTCTTTTTCTCTTTCCCTCTTTTTACCTCTTAGCTCAAGTTTATGCAATACAAGTAACTAAGAGAATAAAAGAGAAAAGAAGTAAAAGAAGGAAAATACTCTTTTTCTCTTTCCCTCTTTTTACCTCTTAGCTCAAGTTTATGCAATACAAGTGACTAAGAGAATAAAAGAGAAAAAGGGAATATCCTCTTTTTCTCTTTCTCTCTTTTAACCTCTTAGCCTATCTTGCAACCCGCTTATGAGACCAACCGACGACTCCTACCGGCATAAAGGCCTGCGCAAAAAACTCACGGATGGCATCCGGGCCAAAGGCATTACCGATGAAAAGGTGCTGGAGGCAATCAATAAAATACCCCGTCACTTTTTTCTGGACTCTGCTTTTGATGAAAAGGCCTACGAGGATATTGCTTTCCCCATCGGCGAAGGGCAAACCATCTCACAACCTTACACGGTGGCGTACCAGACACAATTGCTGGAACTGAAACCGTTTTTAAAAGTACTGGAAATCGGAACGGGCAGCGCCTACCAGGCTGTGGTACTGGCTGAACTGGGAGCGCAGATATATACCATCGAGCGGCAGAAGAAGTTGTTTGAGGCCAATAAGAAATTTGATTTCCTGAAAGACTACCGCACTATCAAGTTCTTTTACGGCGATGGTTATGAAGGCCTGCCCACCTATGGTCCGTTCGACAGGGTGCTGGTAACCGCTGCTGCACCCAATATTCCCGAAAAACTCATTCAGCAATTAAAACCCGGCGGTATGATGGTGATACCCGTTGGCGCCGGTGATGTGCAGCAGATGATGCGGCTTACCAAACTTCCCAACGGTTCGCTGAAAGAAGAAGTGTTTGAAAATTTTTCCTTTGTACCGATGCTGGGAGGGAAAAAAGACTGAAACACTTTATCAGAACAGCACCGTCAGCGTTACACCAGGTACCACTGTTACACTTGCTCCGGGCAACACCTGCAATGTCCTGATGGTGGTATTTACATTTACGATTGTTGTGCCTGCCGGTATCACCACATCGGTATTCGCATCCGGTATAGTGCCGCAAGACCAATTGCCGGTATTTTCCCAGTCATTATTCACGGCCCCCGTCCATACATTGCGGAAGATGATTCTGGTTTCATCACCCGGTGTTCCGTCCACCATGCAGCGGTAAGAATAGCCATACCAGGCAGAAGGAATATTGTTCAATGAAAGAATACCGGTACCGGTGCCGCTGTAAAAACTATTATCAGCAATATTGGTGAAGCCACTTCCTGTATTAGCCTGCCATTGGTAAATACTTCCTGTCAGGTTGGCCACAAGGGTGGTGGAGGCAGCAGGCGGGCATAATACCGATTTGCCCGGCTCGCCGATACGGTTACGCAAGATGGAAACGGAATTAGCAGACTGGTTAAGTGTAATGATGTCTGGTTTGCCGTCCCGGTCCATATCGGCGGTGGTTACATCGGTGGCAGCGATGCCAATGGGAAGTTCAAACAGCGGCGTCATATTGATACCACCGGCCGTGCTTTGGTTTTGCAAAATGGGAATGCCGTTCGTGTTGTTGCGGGTGGTCAGCAGTTCGGGCAGTCCGTCGCCGTTAAGGTCATTGGTTGTTACACCAAATAATGAAAAACCTATCTGTGCAGATACTCCGGAGGTAAAATTGTAATTGCCCGGTGTGCTGTTGTTTCTGAACACGGCAACATGAGGCAGTGGTGAGCCAACGCCATTTACAATCGCCACATCGGCGTCATTATCACCGTCCAGATCAGATAAAGAAACACCATAGGTGGATGTCATGGAACCGAAATAAAAGGTATTGGATGAAAAGCTGAAACCCCAGTCACCGGCCACGGCAGTATTACGGAATGTGGTTGGAAAATTCCCGCTCGAACCTTCCACATCCACTATCTCCGGTTTGCTGTCTCCGTCAAGGTCACCGGATTGTATCCGGTAAGAGAGTTGAGAGGAACCCACTGCGGGCATACCGATAAAGCTGATTGTGCCGGGTTGGGTGGAGAAATTTCTCAGGAAAGCCACACCACCACTGATCGCTGCAGAAATATCAGTTTTACCGTCTAAGTTATAATCACCAAAGCTGAGGCTCAATGGCGTGGCAAAACCGTTATAGTCAATTCTTGGAGCAAACGAGATGGTGCCAGGTGAGCTTGTATTTCTGAATACAGAAACCAATGAGGTGCTGGTGACAGTCACCATATCCGGTTTACCATCATTGTCCAGGTCACGCAAGCCGACAAACCGCGGACTGCCATTGGTGGCATAATCAATTTTTGCAGCCATCGCCACATGGCCGGGAGTGCTCAGGTTGCGCAGCACCGATAATGAATTAGCGCCGTAGTTTGAGGTTGTCACATCCGGCCTACCGTCGCCATCAATATCTGCCACGTAAACATTGGCGGTAGCGGCACCAAGATTGCCTGTGGTAAAATCCATTCTCGGATCAAACGACTGGTTGGTAAAAGCTCCGCCTCCCGCAAACGTGTACATAAAAGGTTTATTGGAAACAGCAGCCAGGTCGTGCGAGATCACTGTGACCGGATCTGCGGAGGCACCTGCCGGGGCCAGCACGGTAAGAGTGGTGGCGGTGGCGGATAAGATGCTGGCTTTGGCCGAGCCGAAATGAACAATGTTATTACCGGTGGAACCGGCATCAAAATTAGTACCGCTGATGGTAACGATAGTGCCCGGCGGGCCTGATTGGGGACTGAATGAGGTGATGACCGGTGGTGGTAAGGTAAACTCATTCAGCGAATAGGTGCCCGCCGGTGTGGTAACAGACACAGCGCCTTTTGCAGCCACACCGACAGTGGCTGTTATTTGAGTGGATGAAACCACCGTGAAAGAAGAAACAGGATTGCCGCCAACTGTTACGGAAGTAGTGCCGGTGAAATTGGTGCCATTGATCGTCATCAGCGTACCGTTATTTCCAAATACCGGTGAAAAAGAAGTGATATAAGGTTCGTTGATTCTGTTTTTGAATACAGCCGCCTGGTTGGTTTTAGTAAGGCCGATATCAATGATGCCATCTCCGCTGAAGTCGCAGCCAGTCAGACGGACAACCACATTCCCGGTTGAATAATAAAAGGCCGGGTCAAGTGAAAAACTGCCGGTAGTGCTTTGGTTTTTAAATACCTGAATCGTAGACTGTGTACCTGCTGCATTACCGGCCACTATTTCAGGCAGGCCGTCACCGGTAAGATCGGCCATAAGGATTGCCTGCAGCGGGCCAAGGGCAGCAAAGTTTACTTTTGTGTCAAAACTGATATTACCTCCGCTTGCGCTGATATTGCGAAGCAGTGACACCTGGTTGAAATTTGTATTCGTTACAGCCACATCTGGCTTGCCATCCATGTCCATATCGCCGATTGCACAGCCATAAGAATTGTCGGAGTACACATCCACTTTTGTGTCAAACGATACGGTGCCGGGCGTACTGGTGTTTTTAAAAGTGGAAAGAAGATTAATGTTAAGGTTTGCTGTGATGGCGTCAGGTTTGCCATCATTATTCAGATCGCCGAGTGCAATAGAGCGGGGGCGAAGGTTGGTGGCAAAATCAATCTTCGCATCAAATGAAATGGTTCCGCCGCTGGTATTGTTTCGTAATACTGAAAATTTATTTAGTGTTTGATTAGATACCGCAATATCCGGCTTGCCATCACTATCAATATCACTGACGGCAATATCCGACTGGCCAACATCGGCTCCAAAGTCAACTTTTGTGGCAAATGAGATCGTGCCGGGTGTACTGGTATTGCGCAGTACAGATAGCAGTGAACTGAAAGCATTGGATACGGCAAGATCTGGTTTGCCATCGCCATCAAAATCACCGGTGGCCACACCGTTTGAGCCGCCACCGGCTGTAAAATTCTGAATAGTATCAAAGGTTATTGTTACACCAGTACTGATATTTCGCATTACACTGATAGCGCCGGTGGTATTTGTAAAAATGAGGTCAGAACGGCCATCGCCATCGAGGTCGCAGGCAGTGATTCCTGCCACGGCGGTACCATTGGTATAATCCTGGTAACTGCTGAAAGTATTGGCATTAAGCACACCGGTACCGGGAAAGGTAACGCTGAATGGCTGGCGGGAATAAGCTGTAAGGTTGCCTGTGGTTACACTAATCGGTTTATAACTGGCACCGGCCGGAACAGTAACTGTAAGACTGGCAGGGCCTGCGGCAACTACATTGGCCCTTACGCTCCCGAAGTAAACAATATTATTGGCGGGCAAAGCATCAAAGCCGGAACCACTGACCGTAACAGTGCTGCCAACGGGACCTGCCGCCGGAGAAAACGAACTGATAACCGGCTGCCCGATACTTTTTATACTGATAAAAAGCAGCAGGAAGAAGTACATGCACCGGGTGATGGTGTGTGATTTCATATATGGCTATTCTTTATTACACAAACTGCTCCAGCAATTCAATTCTCTTTTCAATGGGCGGATGGGTGGCAAACATATTATCCCAGGAGGCGGACTTATGCGTGGAGGGTTTGGGATTGTCGATAAACAATTGCGCCACATCACGGCTTTCCACCGCTTCTATCAGCGGGTCGTTGGATATTTTGCGCAACGCATTGGCAAGCGCATAAGGTTTCTTCGTCATTTCGGCTGCACCTGCATCAGCAAGATATTCTCTTTTACGACTGATACCAAAACGAAGGAGGATGGAAATGAAATAGGCAATAGCTGTTATGACGATAGCGATCAGGATAATAGCACCGCTGCCTTTGCTGTCTTTGCTTTTTTTACCACCACCGGCAAAACGAAGGCTGCGGAAAGCCAGTTCGGCAAGGAAAGAAAAAATGCCAACAAAGATGATGGAGATGACCAGCAGCCGCACATCCCGGTTTTTGATATGTGTGAGTTCGTGTGCGATCACGCCCTCCAGTTCCTCATCATCCAGTTTGTTGATGATGCCGCGGGAAAGTGATACCGAATAACTTTTCTCACTGATGCCGCTGGCAAATGCATTCAGTGAATCATCTTCAATGATGTAGATCTTCGGGGTTTTCATACCTTGGGAAATACAAAGATTCTCCGTGAGGTTATATACCCGTTTGTTATCCATTCTTTCGAGTGGCTTGCTGCCTGTAGCCATACGGATGAAGGCAGAATGACCGGCCCAGGCAATCAAAAACCATAGACCTGTTAAGGCGAGCACCACCGGCATTACACCGAGGAAAACACGATTTGGGTCTTCGTGGTGTTCGCTTTGGGTGAAATAGATTAATGAATACACCAGCGCCAACAGCAGGGTGGGAAAGGCAATCAACAACAGCATGGAGTTGAGATTATTCTTTCTTATCTGCCTGTCTAATCCGATGTATTGCATACGCTTGCTTATTGTCTGCCGAAAAACTTAATGCCCA
>JAEUVM010000433.1 GCA_016787125.1 Chitinophagaceae bacterium
GTGCTTACAGAGAGCTTGCAAACTGCTGAATAAACACCCCTGACCGGTTTGATAACCGGCTATGATTTTGATCTTTCATTCTTTTCCGATTCAGTAAACGGGTGGCAGCATTTTCCCACTATTTTTGCCGTTCGAAAGAAAAGACTGATGTATACGATCAAATTTAATTTTGAACAGAAAGGCCTTGAACCCATCACCCTGAACGGTGTGGAGGCCGGGCATTCATTGCTGGAAATAGCCCTGGAAAACGATATTGAACTGCACCACAATTGTGGCGGCGTTTGCGCCTGCAGCACCTGTCACCTGTATGTGGAAAAAGGAGCCGGTTTCCTGGAAGAACTGACAGACAGGGAAGAAGATTTTATAGACCGTGCGGTGAACCCGCGGCTCAATTCACGGCTCGGCTGCCAATGCCTGCTGAATGAAGGAACCGGGGAAATAGAAGTGACGCTGCCGGACCAGACGCAGTTTTTGGGAGAGTAAGGCGAGGCAGAGTTTTGAGTTGCGAGTTGTGAGTTATGAGTTGCGGGCAATCTAAAACCGAAAACCCAAAATCAAAAATTGAACTGTAGAAAGTTAATTGTGCTATAAGTGAATTCGTACTTCTTACATCATATATCAAAAAATAGTGTATGTCTCATTTTGAACCCCCGATCCACTGGAATGACCATGAAGATATTGCCCTGAAACTGTACGAACGATTCGGGGATGAATTTAATGAAGGCCGTATCTACCGCATCCGGTTTACCGACCTGCTCGAATGGGTTTTGCAGATACCCGGCTTTGAAGGCAAGAGGGAAGAATCGAATGAAGGTCACCTGGAAATGATACAAAGTGCCTGGGTGTATGAGTGGCGGGATAACCAGAAGTAATGTGAAAATGTGAGAATGTGAAAATATGCTGATTGGGGAGCAAGGGGAGAATTTCTTCATAAAAATAATACATGAACGTCCTGGAGTTATTTAATAAAATCACCACGTTTGTTTTCGATGTGGATGGCGTGCTCACTGATGGTACGGTGCTGGTGCTAGAAAATGGCCTGCAGGCGAGAAGAATGCATATCAAAGACGGGTTTGCCCTTCAGATGGCCCATAAAAACGGCTACCGGGTAAAAGTGATCTCAGGCGGCAATTCTCCCGAAGTGAAAGACCGGCTCGAGAAACTGGGTGTAAAGGAAGTACACATGTCTGTGCTGGATAAGGCAGCTCATTTGTCTGCATATATCATAAAGCACAACCTGAAGAAAGAAGAAGTATTGTACATGGGCGATGATCTGCCGGATATTCCGGCCATGCAGGTGGCCGGTTTGCCCTGTTGCCCTGCAGATGCCGTTGCTGAGGTGAAAGCAGTATGCAAATATGTGTCGCACCTGGGTGGCGGCCAGGCCTGTGTGCGGGAAGTGATAGAAAAAGTACTGAAGCTGCATGACAAATGGGAGTACAAGGGGGATGTTGCCTCCCGCTGACAACAAGTATCATCCTCAAACCTTTTATTCCTTTTCTCTATCTTGCCTTAAATTTTATCCATGAGGTTGACAGCCGCCTTCCTGAAGTTGATCCGACTGCCCAACCTGTTTTTCATGGCCCTTACGCAGGTACTGTTTCAGTTCTGTATTTTTCAAACGCTTTATAAGGGGAGTATTCCCGACGGCGACCTTACCCGGTTTATCCTGCTGGTGCTGGCTTCCTTATTTATTGCAGCAGCCGGGTATGTGATCAATGATTATTTCGACATTAATATTGACGAGGTAAACAAACCGCAGAAGATGGTGGTGGACAAACATATTCACCGCCGCTGGGCCATTGCCTGGCATTTTATGCTAAGCACCACGGGTATTCTCTTGACCGCTTTCGCCCTTCCTTTTCTGAAACACTGGTACATTATACTGGCCAATACAGCATGTGTGGCGCTGCTCTGGTTTTATTCCACCAATTTTAAAAGGCAACTCCTCACCGGCAATATAATTATCTCACTCCTTACTGCCTGGACGATACTGGTGATCTTTTTTTCCAAATTCAGTTTTGGTGATGCATTTGATGACAGTCACCACCGCTTCTTCCGGCTGGCTGCTTTGTATGCCGGCTTTGCCTTTATCATCTCACTCATCCGGGAAGCGATCAAAGACATGGAAGATATGCCCGGTGATGCGAAACACGGTTGCCGGACCATGCCGATCGTTTGGGGTATCAATGCCACGAAAGTGTACGTGGCCGTATGGCTGATCGTGTTACTGGCCATACTCATCCTGCTGCAGGTATATGTGTTGCAGTTCAGGTGGTGGCTGGCTATTGCTTACAATGTACCGGCCGTCATCTTCCCGCTTTGTGTGATCTTATGGAAATTGCGCAGCAGTCATACCACTGAAGATTATCACCGGCTGAGCACCCTTACCAAGCTGGTAATGTTTACCGGCATTCTTTCTATGTCGTTTTTCTATTTTTATCTATGATGAAAAAAATAATCCTTGCCTCCCAATCGCCCCGCCGCAAACAATTACTGGAATGGGCAGAAGTACCTTTTGAAATTATTGTAAAGGAAACTGATGAACGTTTTCCTCCGGGCCTGTCGCCCGATGAAATAGCCATTTATATAGCACGGAATAAGGCCCTCGCTGTGCAGCAACAGGTGGATGCCGGTGAAACAGTGCTGGCCGCAGATACCATTGTGGTGCTGGGAGATAATATTATCGGCAAGCCGGTACACCGGGAAGATGCAGTGAGCATCCTGCTCGCCTTGTCTGGTTCTTTACACCGGGTGATCACGGGAGTGGTGATCAGAAAGGGAGAAAAGGAGATCGCTTTTGCCGATACCACTGAAGTGTCCTTTCATGATCTTACCGTGCAGCAGATAGAATTCTATGTAGACAAATACAAACCGTATGATAAAGCTGGCGCCTATGCCATCCAGGAATGGATAGGGGTGGTGGGCATCAAATCTATCAACGGCGATTTTTATAACGTAATGGGCTTGCCGGTAAGCAGGGTGGTGCAGGAACTGAGGAAACTGGGTTAAGGGTGGTTTTTTATTAAGCAAAAAACTTTAGCGGCTTACCTGCCTGTTCTTTACGTATTAAAAAAAATCCTACCTTTTCGGTATTGTAAACAAGCCAATTCCACCCTATGACAGAACGGCTTCTCCAGTATATCTGGCAATTCCAGTATTTCAGTAAGCCAGGCCTCGCCACTACCACCGGCGAGATGATAAACATCCTGCACCCCGGCCAGTATAACACCAACCAGGGCCCCGATTTTCTGAATGCACGGATTCAGATCGGCAACAAAACATGGGCAGGGCATGTAGAACTGCATCTCGCTTCTTCCGGCTGGATAAAACACAAACACGACAAGGATAAAAACTACCGGAATGTGATACTGCATGTGGTTTGGGAAAATGACATGCCGGAAGATAAAATGCCGGTACTGGAACTGGAGGGCAGAGTGCCCTATGTACTGCTTAACCGCTATAAGGAAATGATGCGGTCGGCAGGTCATATACCTTGTGGTAAAAATGTAAGTACTGCCAATGCACTTACCCTCAAAAGCTGGAAAGACAGGCTGGTGGCCGAACGTCTTATGCAAAAGGCCGGCACGGTTCGTCAATACCTTGAACAAAACAGGTATCATTGGGAAGAAACATGCTGGTGGTTGCTGGCCCGAAACTTTGGAATGAAGGTAAATGCCGCGGCTTTTGAGGCGATCGCCCGTACCATACCACTGACCGTATTGGCCCGAAACAAATCACAGCTTCACCATCTCGAGGCATTGTTGCTGGGGCAGGCAGGTTTATTGAATGGAACCTTTACCGATGAGTATGCCCTGCAATTACAGAAGGAGTATAAATATCAGCAGCAGAAATACCAATTGACGCCATGTAATGAGCCGGTGTACTTCCTGCGGATGAGGCCGGGCAGTTTTCCGACAGTGCGGCTTGCGCAGCTTGCCATGCTGATCAGCCATTCCGGCCAGCTTTTTACCAACATAAAAGAAGCAAAAAGCGTCAAGGAAATACGCAACTGGCTTGATGTGACGGCAAGTGAATACTGGCATTACCATTTTCGTTTTGATGCCGCCTCCTCGTTTAAGAAAAAGATACTGGGCGCCACGATGATCAGTAATATTATCATCAATACGGTGGCGCCTTTATTATTTGCCTTTGGTGAATACCAGCAGGAAGAAAAATACAAGGAATGGGCCATCAGGTGGCTGGAAGAAACACCTGCGGAAATAAATACAATCACCAGGCGCTACATGGCCTTGGGTATGGAAAATAAAAATGCGTTCGACAGCCAGGCAATAATAGAATTGAGCAACCAATATTGCAGTGGCAGGCGATGCCTTGAATGCGCTGTGGGATATGAGTTGTTGCGGGGATGAACACTAGGCCCATTTGCCCCAGTCTGTCTTTACTTCAATATCGGGGTGAATACTTTTCATTACGGGGCAGGTGTCGCCGGTATGTTTCAGGATGACCTTTGATTTTTCATCCAATGCGGCCAGCGAGTCGGGGATATGGAAAGTAAGTTCAATGCCGCCCACCCGCCTGGGGTCTGCTTTCATGATCTTCAGGACTTCAATTTTGACACCGTCCAGGTCGAACCCCATGGTGCGGGCCTTGATGCCCATTACGGTTATCATACAGGTGGCCAGGCTGGTGGCCATCAGGTCGGTGGGGGAGAAGCGTTCTCCTTTTCCATTATTATCGGTGGGGGCGTCGGTTTCAAAATGATCGCCGCTTTTGAGGTGGGTACAGGTGGTGCGCAGGTTGCCGTTGTACACTACAGTGGAGGTCATTATCAATAATTTGCCCTAAATTTACGTTATTGGCTAAGAGATTAAAGGGATAAAAGAGAAAAGGAGCAGTTGCCGGAATTCCTCAGCCGTTTTCTTATCTCCGGGTAATAAAGAACTGGTATCGAATTCTCTTTTTTCGCACATGGTCATATTATTGGTAAAACATTTACTACGTGAAGAAACTCTCATTACTGCTGATGGTTGTCCTGGCTGCCTTGCCGGCATTGGCACAGGATACAAACCCAAAAAATGATAAGAAAGAAGCCCGGCGTAAGAAGGTAAGCGAACTGATCAAACAGGCAGAAGAAGGCGTGCTGATCTACAACCGGCAAAGCATCTTTGGCCTTCAATTCCGCTCCAATGGTTATGGTGCTTTCTTCGAGCTTGGCCGGATGAAAAGCAACCGCAAGACGAATATTTACCGCATTGATATTACCGAGATAAAACATCCGAAAGAAGAGAAGCTGCAAAATGGCGGCATCTTTTTCGGCAACCCTTTTATTTATGGCAAACTCAATAGTTTTTACCAGGTAACCCTTGGTTTTGGCCAGCAATATATTCTCGGTCAAAAAGGAAATAAGAACGGGGTGGCAGTTTCAGCCATATATAACGGTGGCATCGCCCTTGGTTTACTTCGTCCCTATTACCTTGATGTGCGGGACCCTGTAACCGGCCAGGATAAAACCATCAAGTATTCAGCAGAGAACCGTGACCTTTTCCTTGGCCCCACCATCAATGGCAGCAGTGGCTTTGGCAAAGGCTGGAATGAATTATCTATAAAGCCCGGCGCTTATGTCAAGACTGCACTCCGGTTTGATTATGGCCGCTTTAATGAAGTGGTATCCGGACTGGAGATAGGCCTGAGCGGCGAATTTTATTCTGCCAAAATACCCCAGATGGTTGACCTGAAAGAGCGTCAGTTCTTTATCCAGGGCCATATTGCCCTGCTGTTTGGACGGCGCAGGTAATGCGCCTAATTTTGCGGTATGACTGAACTTCCGGTAGCCAATGCGGCTGTTGATAATACGAGAGTGAAGAAGCCTGACTGGCTCAGAGTGAAACTGCCGATCGGCGAAAACTACCGCCATGTACGTGGCCTGGTAGATGATCACAAACTCCATACGATCTGCGAAAGTGGCAACTGTCCCAATATGGGCGAATGCTGGGGAGCCGGTACGGCCACTTTTATGATATTGGGCAATACCTGTACCCGCAGTTGCGGCTTCTGTGCGGTAGCAACTGGCCGTCCTGATGCATTGGATTGGGATGAACCACAGCGGGTGGCCGAAGCGATCTTTTTAATGAAGGTGAAGCATGCCGTTATCACATCAGTTGACAGGGATGAACTGAAAGACGGCGGCTCCATTATCTGGTACAATACCATCAAAGCAGTAAAAAACCTGACACCAGGTACCACACTGGAAACACTGATTCCTGATTTCAAAGGCGAAAAAGAAAATATTCAGCGCATCATTGATGCTGCACCCGAAGTAGTGAGCCATAATATCGAAACCACCGAACGCCTCACCCGCCAGGTACGCATACAGGCCAAATACTGGCGTAGTATGGAAGTAATACGAATACTGAAAGAAGGCGGCATGCGTACCAAGAGCGGCATCATGCTCGGTTTGGGCGAAACGAAAGAAGAAGTGATACAAACCCTTACCGACCTGCGGGATAATGGCTGTGATGTGGTAACAATCGGGCAATACCTGCAACCCACCAAAAAACATTTACCCGTACACCGTTTTGTACACCCTGACGAGTTTGCCGAATACAGGGAAATTGGATACAATCTTGGCCTTGATTATGTGGAAAGCGGCCCGCTGGTACGGTCGTCTTATCATAGTGAAAGGCATGTGATAGCAGGATACGGCAAGACGGCGTGGGAGAAGGAAAAAGCCAGCCGGATTTCCTAATTTGCCATTATGTTACTAA
>JAEUVM010000417.1 GCA_016787125.1 Chitinophagaceae bacterium
TGAGGCCGGCAACATCCGCTCCCGCTTCGATACCACGGAGCCAACCGGTATCAGCATGGAATATGAAGTGCTGCAGGATGAGCTGGCCTATACACACGGACTGAACGTGTACAACCAGGAGCAGGTGAATATCTTCAACTCGCATGATGTGGCCGGTATGCAAACAGCCTTAAAGAAAAAGAAAGGAAGATATACCGCCACCGTGTGGATACCCGGTCACCTGATGACAGAAGGGATCTTTACCGCCGGTGTGGCCTTATTCTTACCCAACCCGCTGGATGTATTCATTCATGAAAACAACCGGCTGAGTTTTGAAGTATATACCGATTTTAATAAACTGTCGGCACGGGGCCAGTATGCAGAATCATTTCCCGGCGTGGTAAGACCATTGCTGCAATGGGAGCTTTCAAAAAAATAAGCGGAAAGAATGTTTACCCTTGGAAAAAATAAAAACTTCAGGCTGAAAGATATAGATGCCGGTCACCATAAAGTGACGTACAAAGGAGTGCCCGCCATCAAGTGCCCCTTTGATTATGTGCTGTACCAGATGATCATTGCGGAACTGCAGCCAGATCTTATCATAGAAATAGGAACCAACAAAGGCGGTTCAGCCTTATACCTCGGCGACCTGCTGGAACTGAATGGTAAGGGAACAATACATACCATTGACCTGCCGGAGAATAAGGAAAGTGAAATGTTGCACCGGCATCCCCGCATCAGGATATTCAAGAATGGTTTTGATAAATACGATACGTCGTTGCTGGCAAATTACAAAACGATCATGGTGATAGAAGATGGCTCGCACATGTATGAGGATGTGGCGGCCACCTTGCATCGGTTTGCGCCCTTCGTCAGCAGCGGATCGTATTTCATTGTAGAAGATGGCATCGTGGATGATCTGGGTGTGGCAGCATCGTATAACGGGGGACCGCAAAAGGCCATCCGTGAATTCCTGGCGGCAAACAGTAATTTTATCACCGACAGGAAATGGTGCGACTTCTTCGGCCCGAATGCCACATTTAATGTAAATGGTTATTTAAAAAGAATATCCTGAACAGACATGAGCAGTAAAACAAACTGGACAGGGGAAAGGCTGGAAACATTTGTGAACAACGAATCAACCGTAGAACACCTGCACCGCTATGCCATTGCAGCCGAACTGGCGGCCGGTAAAACGGTGCTGGATATTGCCTGCGGCGAAGGATATGGCTCACACCTGCTGGCCGCAAAAGCCACGGGTGTAACGGGAGTGGATATAGATGAAAGCACAGTATCAGCGGCTAAGCAAAAATATAATAGAGCCAACCTGCAGTATATCACCGGGCGGGCAGAGAAGATACCAGCAGCAAATGAATCGTACGATATGGTGGTGAGTTTTGAAACACTGGAACACCTCTCTGATCATGGCGCCATGCTGCAAGAAATAAAGCGGGTGCTGAAGCCGGGTGGTTTATTACTCATCTCCACGCCGGATAAAAAGACCTATTCGGATGAAACGGGCTATAAGAATCCTTTTCACCAAAAAGAACTGTACACAGCGGAATTTGCATCGCTGCTGAAAGAATATTTTACCCATGTAAAAATAGTTGGACAACGAATGGTGCACAGTTCGGTGATATATACAGACAGTGCGGCCCCCTTGGTGCAGTACAGCGGCGATTATCAGCAGATCAGAAAAGATACGGCACCGGCTGCCATCTATAATATTGCATTGGCATCCGATGGTGTGTTGCCCGAACTGCCTGCCAGTCTTTTCAACGGAAACAGTATGCACCAGCAGGCGCTGGCTGAGCAGGAAAAGATGATCACGCAAACGATCACTTACCGCACGGGGCATATATTACTTTACCCGTTTAAACTCATCCGGAATCTATTCAGGAAATGATAACAGCATGATCCGGTTCTCCGTCATCATACCAAATTACAATCATGC
>JAEUVM010000497.1 GCA_016787125.1 Chitinophagaceae bacterium
CGAAAGCGCCAGCAGGTTCAGCGAAGTATAATTTTTAAAGTCGCCGAATTTCCAAAGCTCCATCGTATCGAGGTGATTTACCTCCCAGGGTTTTTTACCTGCCACATTCAGGATAGAAGGTATGGTAAGCCCGTTGATCACCATGCGGCGGCAGAGGTAGGGAAAGTCAAACTCCTTTCCGTTGTGTGCACAAAGCTGTTTGGGTTCGCCGGGCGTCCATTTGTTCAGCATATCAACAAAGCGGGCCAGCAGGTCTTTTTCATCATGTCCATAAAAGCTTTTCAACACCAGTTTACGGTTGGCCGCCGCTCCCTGCATCACCCCGCAGCTGATACAGATGATCTTTCCGAACTCGGCATAGATACCCGCCCGCCCATACAGCATTTCAGTGGTTTGCCCCTCGTGGTATTTTGAAAGCGAAACGGCTTTATGGTCCCATAGCTGCTTCCAGTCATCAGGAAGTTCTTCGTAAGCAGCGTATTGGGGCACGGTTTCAATGTCAAGAAACAGGATGTAGTTGGCGGCGGATAAGGACATATACAGGATTAAGGATTAAAAATAAGAACTATTATAAGAAGGGAGCTCATATTGTACTTGTCAGGCCCCTTCAATAAAGCCAATATGATTGCCAAACGGATCGGCCACCACTGCCACCTGTATGCTTCCGCCCACGTTCGTTACATCCTGTACCAGCGTGGCGCCATGCAAAAGGAACTTGTCAACTGCGGCACGGGCACTTTCCACCGCCCAGAAAGATTCAGAATGGTTACCCGGCTGCACATTTTCCATTGAGGGGTCAAGTCCGAGTTCACAGCCATTAATATCAAAGCCCACATAGAACGGCTCATCAAAATAAGGTTGTACGCCGGTCGTTTTAATATACCATTCTTTAGCCGCAGCAAGGTCGGCCACATGATAGATTACCGTGCGAAGCTTTTGCAGCATGTAAATGGTTTTACAGAAATTTATCGCCCTTGTTCCGTTTTACCTCCGCCACATATTCTTTTATCTCCTGCTCCTTTTCTTTTTTGCAGATCATCAGCACATCTTTCGTGTCCACTACAATATAGTCTTTTAATCCCTGAAGCAGCACCAGCTTATTGTCGGGCACATGCACAATGCAGTTGTTCGCATCCACCACCATCACGTTTTTACCCACCACCGCATTGCCGAAGTAATCCTTGTCCTTGTTTTCCCAGGCGCTGTTCCAGGTGCCCAGGTCGCTCCAGCCAAAAGTGGCTGGTATCACATATACATTATCTGCCTTTTCCATTACGGCAAAGTCAACCGAGATATTGGTGCACTGCGGATAGATCGTTTCAATCGCTTCTTTTTCCTCCGGGGTGTTGAACTTGTCTTTTTCGGCAGCAAACACATCATATATTTCCGGCAGGTACTTTTCAAAAGCCGCGATGATGTTTTTCACCTTCCAGGTAAAGATGCCCGCATTCCACAAAAAGTCGCCACTGGCAATAAAGGCCTTCGCCAGGTCCACGTTTGGCTTTTCGGTAAAGGTCTTTACCTTATATACATGAGGTGCGGCCTCCACGGTCTCGTGTTGAATATATCCGTAACCCGTATTGGGATAAGTGGGCTTTACACCAATGGTGAGCAGCGCATTGATATGATCAACAAAATCAAAAGCCCGCTTCGCTGTTTTTACAAATTCATCTGTTTCAAGAATGAGGTTGTCGGCAGGAGCGGCGATCATCACAGCCTTCGGATCTTTCTTTATCAGCTTGAAGGCGATATAAGCGATACACGGTGCCGTGTTTTTCCGGGAGGGTTCAGCAAGAATATTATCAGCCGGTATATCAGGCACCTGTTTTTTTACAATGTGAACATATTCATCAGCCGTGATGATATAGATGTTTTCTTTAGGTACCAGTTTGGCATAGCGGTCAAAAGTTTGCTGTATCAGCGTTTTGCCGGTACCCAGTATATCCAGGAACTGTTTTGGAAAATCGGTTCGGCTCATCGGCCAGAACCGGCTTCCGATCCCGCCAGCCATTATTGCTACGTAATGATGTTTTTTCATATCCCCCGTTCCCTTGCGGGAAATCTTTTATTACAAAACCTGTTTACTCAGATCAATCCCTCTTTCACCAGGTCGTGTAAATGAATGATGCCTGAATATTTTTTATCCAGCGTTACCGCCAGTTGTGTTATTTCTTTTTTGCGCAGCATATCCAGCGCATCCACGGCCAGCGCATCCGGGCCAATGGTTACCGGGTTGGCCGTCATGATCTCCCCGGCTGTTATTTTTTCAATGTCAGCCGTCTTTTCCAGCATCCGGCGCAGGTCGCCGTCGGTAATAATGCCGAGCAAATTATTGTCGCCGTCAGTTACCGCTGTAATACCCAGCCGCTTCGACGTCATCTCCACGATCACCTCTTTCAGCGATTGTGATGCTGTTACCGATGGTTTTTCATTATTGATATACAAATCAGCCACCCGCAGGTACAGTTTTTTACCCAGCATACCACCCGGATGGAATTTGGCAAAATCGTCTGACTGAAATCCCTTCAGTTCCATCAGGCAGATGGCCAGCGCATCGCCCATTACCAGTTGTGCGGTGGTGCTGGTGGTGGGGGCAAGGTTGTTCGGACAGGCTTCCTGTGATACGGTGGTATTTAAAAGGATATCAGCCTGTTTTGCCAGGAATGATTCGGTGCTGCCCACTATAGCCACCAGCGTATTGCCAAAGTTTTTGATCAGCGGCACCAGTACTTTTATTTCAGGGCTCTCACCGCTTTTGCTGATAATGATCACCACATCATCCTGCTGCACCATACCCAGGTCGCCATGGATGGCATCTGCTGCATGCATGAATACAGAAGGCGTTCCGGTAGAGTTGAGCGTGGCCACTATTTTTTGTGCAATCACGGCGCTCTTTCCAATACCGCTTATCACCACCCTGCCCCTGACTGCGGCAATACTGTTTACCGCTTTTTCAAAGTCGTCATTGATATAAGCAGCCAGCTCCGAGATGGACTGCGCTTCCAACTGAATGGTTTTGAGAGCTATTTGCTTTATTGAGCTGGCCATTTTTACTGCCGCCGTATAGATGGCTGTCTTTTGAGTAAAGACAGCTGTCGGTCATTGGCCGCAAATTTAGAGGTTTTACCTATGAACTTTCCGATATACAGCTACCAGAATGTTTTTTAACGGTAAAGTCTGGATAAAGCCGCAAATCAGTTGTAAATTCGCCCCCCTTATTCTTTCCCGCAGGATGGAGAAGAGATGAGCTTGTGCGACTGATATGGCTTTTGTCATTCAACAGCCGGAAAAACAAATACCAGCCAGCAACCTTGTTGATCAGTATAAACCCTTGCGGGGAAAGCCGTTATTCATTTTTGAACGGAGAAGTAATTGCTATGTGAAAAAAAACGGACTGCTGTCACCCGACAGAAGGCCAAAAATGAGTATCTTAAAAAATCTGATTCAGAAGTAGCAGGATCATCCGGAATGCAGCTCCGGAGAAAATTAAAAGCGTAATGGGAACATCAACAGTGAAAAAGCCCGCCCGGAAGAAGGAAGAGCCGGCGGCAAAGTCCAATCCTTCAAAGACCGCAAAAACGGTTAAGGCAAAAAATACACCAGCCACAAAGAAAGCAGCGGGCAATGCCCGGTTCGACCTGCACAAGGCCCTTCACGAATACTTTGGCTTTGATAAATTCAAAGGCACACAGGAAAAAGCAATAGAATCCCTGCTGGCCGGTCATGATACCTTTGTCATCATGCCCACCGGTGGCGGCAAAAGCCTTTGCTACCAGCTTCCTGCCCTTGTCAGCGAAGGCGTGGCGATTATCGTTTCTCCGTTGATCGCCCTGATGAAAAACCAGGTAGACCTGGTGAGAGGTTATTCCAGCAACGACGAAGTGGCCCACTTTCTCAACTCCACCCTTACCAAGAAAGAGATCAAAGAGGTGCACGACGACCTGCTCACCGGCAAAACCAAGATGCTGTATGTGGCACCGGAAACACTGACCAAGCAGGAAAACCTGGAATTCTTCTCCGACCTTACCATCTCTTTCTTTGCAGTGGATGAAGCACATTGCATTTCGGAGTGGGGCCACGACTTCCGCCCCGAATACCGCCGCCTGCGGGAAATGATGGTACAAATAAGCCCGGATGTACCCGTGATCGCCCTCACCGCCACCGCCACACCCAAAGTGCAGAGCGATATAGTAAAGAACCTCGACCTCCGCGACCCCAATATTTTTATCTCCTCCTTCAACCGGGCCAACCTGTACTATGAAGTGCTGCCCAAGATCAAGAAGGCACAGACCGATGAAAATATCGTTCGCTTTATCAAAGGCATGAGCGGTAAAAGCGGGATCATTTATACACTCAACCGGAAAACCACCGAAGAACTCGCTGATATACTGATGGCCAATGGCATCAAAGCCGTTGCCTATCATGCCGGGCTCGACAGCAAGCTGCGGGCCGAACGGCAGGATCTTTTCCTGGGTGAAGATGTACAGGTGATCTGCGCCACCATCGCCTTCGGTATGGGCATCGACAAACCCGATATCCGCTTTGTGATCCATTATAATATTCCAAAGTCAATTGAAAATTATTACCAGGAAACCGGTCGTGCCGGCCGCGACGGACTGGAAGGAAAATGTGTACTGTATTATTCCCACAAAGATGTAAGCAAGCTGGAACACCTGATGCGTGACAAACCCCTCAGCGAACGGGAAGTGGGCGCACAACTGATCAACGAAACCGTGGCCTTTGCCGAAACCGGTGTTTGCCGCCGCAAAATACTTATGAGTTATTTTGGCGAAGAATATCCCCAGGAGAATTGCGGACAGTGCGACAACTGCAAGCATCCGAAAGAACGCATCGAAGCAAAAGAAGAAGCGGTGATCGTACTCAAGGCAATCAAAGAACTCGATGAAAGATTTGCCACCGACTATGTGGTGCAGATCATCAGCGGCAAACTGACACCGCAGATACAGATGTTCCGCCACGACTCACTGAATGCCTTTGCCAGCGGCAATGATAAAGACAATCATTTCTGGAACTCGCTGATCCGGCAAATGATACTGGAAGGACTGCTCACAAAAGACATTGAAGAATATGGCGTGCTGAAGTTTACCAAAAAAGCAGAAGCGTTTGCCAAAAAGCCAAAGTCATTCCAGATCGTACTGAACAAACTGTATGATGATGCCAATGCAGATGATGAAGAAGCAACCGAATCTACCATAGGCGCAGCGGCCGACGAGCGGCTGTTTGAAATGCTGAAAGATCTTCGCCAGAAAGAAGCGAAGAAGAAAGGGCTGCCGCCATTTGTTATTTTCCTGGAAAACTCGCTGCAGGATATGGCCACTTTCTATCCCGTCACATCAGAAGGGCTGGAAAAATGCCAGGGCGTTAGTAAGGGCAAAGCGCTTAAATACGGAAAGCCGTTTGTAGAACTGATTGCCCGCTACGTGGAGGAGAATAATATCGAACGTCCGGATGATTTTGTAATGAAAAGCGTGGTAAATAAAAGCGGCAGCAAGGTCTATATCATTCAGAATACAGATAAAAAAGTTTCGCTGGAAACCATCGCCAAAAACAAAGGCTGGCGCATGGATGAAATGCTGGAAGAAATGGAAACCATCGCAGCCAGCGGCACCAAGCTGAACCTGGACTATGCTATTGATGAAATGCTGGACGACGACGACCAGGATGAGATCATGGAATACTTCAAGAGCTGCGAAACCTCATCACTGCAGGTGGCGCAGGAAGAGTTGTCGGAGTACAACTTCAACTGGGAGCAGCTCAAGATCATGCGGATCAAGTTTTTGAGCGAATACGGGATGTAGCAAGAATTGCAGATTTTTGACTTTAGATTGCAGATTTAGGGTCAAAAGCTCTATTTTTGCTGCCCCGAAACACAAAAGCATAGGGAGGCTTCCACTTTCTGAGCCGATGTGTTTCTGGAATCGGTGCGGTAG
>JAEUVM010000498.1 GCA_016787125.1 Chitinophagaceae bacterium
AAAAGTTATTTCGGCCAGTATTATCCGCCTCACAGTTCCACCCCGGTGGAAGCTACCGTACTGGTGTTTGATAAAGTACTAAGCATCGGCCATCGCAATGAAGATGGAAGCAATGCGATGATCAAATGGAAACTGGATGAATTAGAAACGAATTTCGACTTCGGCCGCCAGCTTACCCGCATCCGGCAAACCCGCGGCGGAGGTGAATTGCATATTGAAGGAAATGATGCATCAAAGCATCTCGCCGCACTGAAAAAAGAGCAGGCGCTGCCCTGGCATAAAAAGAAAAGCGGTAAAGAGTGGATCCGCAACAGTGCTCTTTTTCTTGGTATAGCCGGCCTGTTATTTCTCCTGTATCTGCTGATAGTGCCCTGGTTGTCTGAAAAACTGGCCTCCGGTGTATCGGTAAAAACAGAACAGCAGCTTGGTGATGCGGTATATGATGCCATGGGGCTGGCATCGCAGGAAGATAAAGAAGCCAGCCTGCTGCTCAACGACTTTTTCAGTGTGATGAATGTGCCCAGCAACTACACCATCCGCATTTCTGTGGTCAATGATAATGTGGTGAATGCTTTTGCCTTGCCGGGTGGCCGTATTGTAGTGTATTCGGCATTGCTGCGGCAGGTATCATCTTACCAGGAACTGGCGGCGCTGCTCAGTCACGAGTTTACCCATATTGATAAAAAACATTCCACGAAATCCATCTTCCGACGATTGGGCTCCAAAGTGTTCCTTGGATTATTGTTTGGCCGGTTCGGCGCTGTAACATCTGTATTGATCAATCATACAGATGATCTGAAGTCACTGAAGTATTCCCGTAAACTGGAGAAGCAGGCAGATATTGGCGGACTGATGTTGCTGAAAGAAAGAAATATTGACCCGGCCGGTTTTACTTCACTCTTTGAACACCTGCAGGCTGCTGCACCGCTGGATAACCTGCCAGAGTTTCTCGCCAGCCACCCGGATATTGACAACCGCATTGAATACATCCGTGAAGCTGCCAAAGGTGCAGTGGTAAAAGATAACCAGCAACTGAAAGATATTTTCGATAAATTAAAAAACAGCTATTAATCATGCTTATTACAACAACAACATCAGTAGAAGGAAGGCCCGTTCAGGAATACCTGGGTGTGGTAAATGCACAAAGCATTATCG
>JAEUVM010000546.1 GCA_016787125.1 Chitinophagaceae bacterium
CCCATATAGTTCAGGGCATCAATTACGGTGTTAAACTTTTTGATCTTACCATCTTCATCTTTAAGGCGGTTGTTTTTCCAGAAACTTCTCTCCTCGCCATAATCCACCTCGATGGTTACTTTGTTGCTGAGCATTTTGGCAGTGGCAACGATCTCGCAATACTGTTCCACTTTCTCTTCTTTTTTCTCCTGGCTGAAGGCCTGCACAGAAATAAACAGCAGGCAGGCCAGCATGATCTTTTTCATGATGTCTGATTTAAATGATTAAAAAAAATGTGTGGAAAGTCTTTAAAGCCGTGTAGAGAAGCTAAG
The DNA here is from genome assembly GCA_016787125.1 of Chitinophagaceae bacterium. Lineage (GTDB taxonomy): Bacteria > Bacteroidota > Bacteroidia > Chitinophagales > Chitinophagaceae > JJ008. Next base: position 312 of record JAEUVM010000546.1, read on the forward strand.
ATACAGCAAAACGTTGCATAAGGCGGCCGGCGAGAATAAATCCTCAGTTGCCAATATTAAACCCCCGGTAGGAAATGATCTTTTTATTCTTGTTGAAGATGATTTCGATCCGTTCTCGTTTGTAAGATGTACCATCGAGGTATTCCTTGCCGGTAATGATGCCTACCGTCTGCCCGTTGCGCAACAGGATATTCACGGGGCCGGTTATTTCAAACCTGTTGCCGGGATGCGCTTTCCAGAAAGCTTTGTCGCTGGCCACAATTTTACTGCGGGGTACATTGCGCAGGTATTTCATGTATCGTACGACGGTATCGGCAAAATAAAGCCCGGCCGAATCGGCTTTATGTTCATTGCGCAGGCGAACCAATGTTTTGATGATAGTTATTTCCTGCTGCTCCTGTGCAAACAGCGGTGCTGAAAAAACGGCCATGATGCAGGCAATGCAAATAAAGTTTTTGCTGATCATCAGTTTTCAAAGGTATGGCATAGGAGCAGGATGACCGGCAACTCAAACCAGATCACTACATTTACACCACAAACCACATCATGAAAAAATTCCTGATTGCTCTGCTTACCTGTTATGTCCTCCAGGCCCCGGCACAAACAGAAACCACCATCCGCCAGCACTATACTGAAGTAAATAAACAGATAGCCGAATCTGTCGAACAGGGTTTTGAAGGACCCTTATACCAAAATCAATGGATCATCAATAAAAACGGGAAGAGCTGGCCGGCTGTGGGCATCTATGCCGATACAGTGAATTTCTGGTATGATGATGATCCCGGCCATCTGCCTGCTGCCGAACGGAATCCCAAAAATGTATTGCTGAAAATAAATACCAGCCGCCACGCTTCTGCACTTTACTCACAGGCTGAATTCCTGTTCAAAGACGGGCGCCTGCTTTTCTATTACCTGCATGAAGGCGAGGAAGGAAACGACTGGCAAACCCGGGTTTATTTCAATACTAAAGGTGTAGCCTTTAAGACCAGTGTAAAATACAACGATCGTGAACTGACGGCGAAAGAACTGACCACCACCGAATACAAGGATTTTAAACCCAACCCTGCAACTATCCTTGCTGAAAGTAAAAAGTTCCAGGACCTTTTTCTGAAGACGATGTAATTCCCAGCGGGCTATTCATCCAACTTCACGCTTATACTTACATTGGTGTTGAAGAAGTTCAGAAAAATGACGGCCACACGGATCGTCTTGCCTTTATAGGCAAAAAACAATTCATATATCTTCTGGTTGTTTCCGTCGGTCACATTCGTCCTTCCAGAATAGCATTTCTTCACTCTGTTTTTCAGTTTCTCATATGCCGCCAAAGCTTCTTCCCTCCCGGAAAACGATTTCTCAGCGCTGTAATAGATCACTTTCTTCCGGATGATCTCCTCTTCACTTACATCAATGTTCATTGATTCAACCACGTATTTGTCGGCCAGGCCGAGTGAAGGCAAGGTGGTGTTGTAGTATTTGGCCGGTATCTCTTCTTTTATAAATGTTCCCTTTACACCCGTATATCCTTTCACACACTCATTGAGTATCTGTTCAAAATCGGCACATTCATTTACCGGTGCCACCGGTGTTTTCTCCGGTGTCTTTTTCGGGGCGTCCGCATATATGGTTCTGCTGATACGAAACTGGATAAGATAACCGTTTCCTTTTTTTATTTTTTCCAGAATAAAAAACACACCTCCCGTGGCATCCGCATAAACGTCTGAATAATGTTTTGAAGCATGAGTATAGGTAAGCTTCATTTCATTATACATCCCATTGCAAACGGATGAAGAACGGAGCAGGCGGTTGATATTCTCCAGTATAGCAGTACTATCGCTGAGGCGGCTGCTCAGGCCTGCTGTTACGGTGAAATTGTTTGGATTGGTTTGCCGGTAATACACCGGTAAGTTTTGAGCCGGCCCGTTTGGGGAAAAAGAGGTCAGCAGACTTTTGTTATTCTCCACCTTTGTCTTTACCTGCCGGTGCGCTGTGTTATTGCAAACGGCAGAAAGTATAGCATCAAAAGCAGAAGGGGTGATAAAATCAGCAGCAGCTGTTTTCTCTTGAGCCGGGCAGCCTTTTAAGGCTGCGGTTCCTTTTAAAGAGGGACACATATCCTCGCTGTCATTTACACCATCGCCGTCTGAATCCTTTACACCCTGGGCTGTCAGTGTAAAAGAAAAGAATAAACCGGCAATAAAGGCGAATGTTTTCTTCATACTAATCTTTGTTTTGAATATGGCGGCAATACTCACCCCGTGCTCCTGGCAACAAGCGGGTGATTAATTCATTGTTACGAAATAAATTTCCGGCATCCGGGAAAAGTTATGCGAGGCAATGTTAACCATTCTTTTTCCTGTTAATATACCGTGCATTGGGTATAGGCCTGTTCGGGCATTTTGATTCTCTTAGTGTCCTAAACATACACACATTTTATGAGCAATGTAACCAAATGGATGAGCTGGGAAGGCGGCGCAGACCTTGTAGCTGTTACTTCCCCCGATCTGCAAATGCCCAACATTATCGTTCACCTTGGCCGTATGGTAAGCACACCGGTTGGCAGTGCTCCCAGCGGTATGATTCTCTGGCAGCCCGACCCCAATGCAATGCCGGCAGTATTTGGCTTTGTAGGTACAGATGAAGCTGTAGGAAAATATTTTGGCCCCAACATCTTTGCAGGCACCCCTTTCGAAAATGCCCCGGTGCTAAAAGCCACGATTGATATCACTATTGAAGCTGATAAAGCTACAGCGAAATGTGTTACCGGTGATTATGCCTTTGAAATGGAGATGAGCGACTTCAGCGAACCTTATCTTATTGACAGGAAACCGGCAGCCATGCCACCCTTTTACCAGCAGGGAGTGGAGATACATGCCCGGAAAGTTTCACTGAAAGTAAACGGTGAGGAGATAAATATCATCATTCCGCCAGTGGGCATCAGCGGAGGTCCCGCATCGGTGGTGGCGCCCAATGGTGTGTATGCCCGGTAACACAATACAACCTGTATGAAAAGAGCACTATCCTTTTTCCTTTTTATGGCAATGGTGGCAGAAGCCGCTTCGCAAAACCCTTTTGCCACCAACGCCTTTTATGATGCATTCAGAAAAGTGTACGCCGACGGACAAAAAGGATTTATCACTACCAAAGGCTCCCGGGTAAACGAAACAGGTATCTTCTATGATAATTATAAGGTAACCACGCTGCTGCCCGGTGCCGATTCCGGCAGATTGTCTTTACCACAGGTGCTGGGCTTTCCGTTGGTTACCTATTACTTCAAACCATCAGCCACGCTTGCCGAAGCCGAAAAGAAAGCAGCCAACCTGCAGGCTGCCGTAAAGACAGCCTGGCTATCCCCTGTATCAGAAGTAAGGAAAACAGATACGCTGAAAAACTTTTTGTTTTACAAAACCTATTTCTACGAAAACGAAGACAAGGCAAAACGTTTCGAATCAGTTTTCGAGACCTATATCGTAAAGGATAAAGGGAAATACCAGCTTGCGCTTATCATCAATGGCAAAAATGAACCCAAGGCTGTTAAACCAGAAGGTAAGCCCCGGTTAACCGAAACCGATCCCGCTAAAAAGATCAGGGATATACTGGCCAGCATGGATAAATTTTTCGCTGATGAAAAAAATGTACAGCTTTCGCAAACCGAGTATTACACCATGTACGAGAGCCGCACATTAGTATATGGACAGAAATGCAAACTGAAAGACAGGAAATATGAAATATCATGGAATTTCTCTGCCGGGCCTGAAGTGCTGTCGGGCCCCGAAGAAGCCAAAGCTATCTATGATAAATTACTGGCGGCATTTACCGGCACCGGCAGATTCAGCTTCAAACCGGAAGTGAAAGAGGGTTCACGAACTTATGTGTTTGCATCGGAGCTGGTCACCAAACAATTCACCTCCAGCCGGTACAGCCTCTTGCTCGAATACTATAATACACCCGGCTTATCCTCAGTAAGTTTCCTGATAACCCGGCAAAAATTCTGAACTTAGTACAGAATATTCAAACATGAAAAAAATTATTCTCTGGTGCCTCCTGCTTGGCTTCACCATTACCGGCAACGCACAAAAGCTTACACCCGAACAACAGAGCATCCGCAAAGTATTTTTCGATTTCCTGAAATTTTACCAGAAGAACGAAGCGAAATTCAATTCCTTCCATCTGTACAAAGGGACCGGCGAAAACAATGATCCTCCCTACACAATGCAATGGAAAGAGGTGGAGAAGTACTTTACCTACCTGCGTACTACGGTACCGTATGTGGGTGAAGCATACATCAAGGCCGAACGGGAACACTTTCGCTTCAGCGACAGTTGTTTCAAAGCCGACCCCGAAGATGAACTGCCTGCCGGCTTCGACTACGATCGCTGGGCCGGTGGCCAGGAAAGCATTGATGAAACGATAAAATGGTACACTTCTCCTAAAAACACCTATAAAGTAACCATCACCGGTAACAAGGCCGAACTGCACATCGGCAGCCCCTATGGCGAAGGAATGCTGATGAGCTGGGCCTTTGTTCCCTTTGTAAAAGAAAAAGGAAAATGGAAAATGGCCGATAATGTATACCCCGTTGATGAAGAAGAAACGGCCGCTTCTGATTAAAGTCATCAACAAAGAGGGCAAACAGCTGTTAGTTTTGACTAAATTTGAGGTCAAAATAAACAGTACATGGAGCCCAGGGATTTTGACAAGATATTCCAGGATAAGATTGACGGCGAAGTAAAGATCGAGCCGAAAGACTGGATGCCGGATGCCTACCGTAAAACCAACCTGCGGCAGATCAGCCAGCATGCCCATAGCGAGATCGTGGGGATGCTGCCCGAAGGCAACTGGATAAGCCGTGCCCCTTCG
>JAEUVM010000646.1 GCA_016787125.1 Chitinophagaceae bacterium
AAAGTTAAGTTTGTACCCAACCCTTTTAGTTGTTTTGCCAGTTATGTATAATAACAGGCAGTCGCTCTCTTCTATGACTCTCCTCTCCCCGCCGCCGGCTGACAGGCGCACGGGTGGCCTGCTGAAAGAAGCAGCCTATTAAGCGTCAGCTTACTTAAACACTTCCCAAAGGCCTTTGACAGGGCATACCTGCGGGTATGCAATGGTACAGCAGTGTGCTGATCACATACCGTTGTACCTGTAAACAGTTTTGTTAACCGTAAAACGTATGCCTGTGGCATGCGAAAAATGGAAGCATGAGAAAAACAATTTTATTATCAAATCAAAATCTTATTATGAAAGCTAAATTGATTATTGCCGTAATGGTGGTATTCAGCGGCATGGTCTGGACGGCCTGCCGCAAGAATGATGTGCCCGGACTGAAGCCAGGCGGCGATGCGATCTCCGAAAAGTTCTTTAATGAACACAGATCAGCTCACCCGCAGATACTGGCGATACAGGATTATGTACAACGGGAAAATGAAAAGTATCATTTCGTACACCGGGTAACGGGTAAGATCGGGTTTCCTTACTGGGATAAATCCCTTATCGTGGTAAAGGATGTACCAGCACAGGCGGGGGTGGTGAATACCGAAGATGCCACCACGGTATTTATTCCTTTTGTAATGGAAGGGCAGCAAACAGTGAATGCCTCCCTTGCCATTACCACCACGGCTGCTGATACCAGTGTGCAGTTTCTCGAAAGCTGGCAGTATACACAGAAGCCGCACGGTTCCATGTCGGTTGATTCCACGGCTGAGAGTTTTGCTGCTTTATTTATGAGCCTTCAGTCGGCAGTAAGCGGTCATACCCGCTACAAAATCACAGATCCCCTGCTTTTCGGCCCGGCCTCACCGGCAGGACAGCAAAAGGAAGTGGTATTGCAGACCGCACCATCGGCTTCGGGACGTAATAATGTTGCCAGCCTTGAAGCCTATCTGTACTGTGTAAACCAGTTTCACTGTGGTACACAGGCATGGTGCCAGGCTCAAGGAGGTTGTGATTACCTCGCTTGTCCAACTGATCAATGTTATCTTGTAACACAGGAGTGTGTTATTATAGACCCGGGCGGTGGCAGCACCGGTACTGGCGGTACAGGAGGAACCGGTGGCACCGGTGGAACTGGTGGTACGGGTGGAACCGGCGGCGGCGGGTGGAATGGCGGGCCGACGGGTGGGGGAGGAACGGGTGGAACAGGTTGGACACCAGTGGGTATTGGCTCAACTTATTCAGAATTTGATCCTGCTATTACTGATACAGATCCGGATATTGCCTGGTGGACGGATGAAACAACTACTTTTCCAACACAACCCAAACCGGCATGGGCCCAGGTGTATGCTAACTTCCCTAAAAAAACTGACGGAAGTGAAATGTGCGGTGAGGATGTTTATAATCTGATTGGAGGGAATGTAAGACTGATGATGCCTAATCCACCTAATGCGTGTGCACTGAGAGTTTCCAGGGCGTTGAATTATTCGGGAGTAAATATTCCTTATATCCCTAATCATACCTTTCAGGGTGGAGATGGAAAATACTATTTCCTGAGTTCAGCAAAGCTGTATAATTTTCTCAGAAAAACCTTTGGAACTCCTTCTGTTGTTCTAAGTCAGTCTCAAGGAGGATCAAACGGTGCAAACTTTCCTTCATTGCTCTCTGGGAAAAAAGGTATTTATTTGATGCAGGTAAATATGCCAAGACTTTTTGGTGCATTGGGGCACGCTTCCTTATATACAGGAAATTCATGTGTGCCTCACAACTGTGATGGTGATAGCCATAATGGTTGTTATTTTGATGCTGAAGGAGGAGTATATAAAATCAGTGTTTGGGAACTTAATTAAACTCAATTATATGAATATTCAATTTGAGCCGGCGAAACAATCAGGAAAAGCTTTTCTGTTCCTTTTTCTTATTGTGTGTTTATCCTCTTGTTCCGGCTATAAACCGGCCTACCTGACATTGCGGGATGCTGAAGGGAAAAAAATATATCCGGAAAGAAAAGATTTCTTTAAAGAATATGCCCTGTGCAGTTGTCTGCTGATGGCTGATTCCGAAAAAATGAAAGATAACCAGGATGCAAGCCGGGCTTTTTACATCAACCTCTCTGATGACGATCTGATGATTAACGAAACTGCCAGAAAGATTGATTCGAATGCGGTACAGTTTATTAACTCAGGAAAATCGTCTTATGGAAGCAGGTATGAAGGAAGACAAACACCGGTGTCTGATTGTATTGGTTATTATAAAAGCAAGGAACTTGACAGATTTATTGAGACTGTTTTAACAGACCTGAAAAAGTATAAACGTAGTCAAACAAGGCAGTGAAATATTGAAGCGTGACAAAGAGTTATATTCCATTTGCTTATAAGTATGATCACTAATAGCATATATATAGCCGGAAAGATTGTAATAGTCTTTTCGGCTATTTCCCTGCTTTGCAGATCTTATGTAGAAATGGGCATCAATCTGCGAACATAGAAGGCAATTAAATTCCGGCTTTATGAAACAAATTCTCTTTTTTATATTTCTGAGCGTGTTTACGCATCAGGCTTATCCCCAACACCAGAAAAGATTCCTGCGGTTTTTTCTTCATCAGCGCAGTGAAATGTATATACAGAGCGAACAAATCCGTTTTACAAATGAAGATATCGGGCTGATACGAAATGAAATGAATCTTTCCGGGCCAGACAGCACCAGGCTTTTGAATGCTTCCGTTCAGGTAATGACGAAAAAAGCTTTGTTGGGCGACTCTTCCTTCTACCTGGATATGAAACAGTATGAGGAGATGCTGAAACATGACAGGCTGATTACGGTATTGATGGTTTCAAAACCTGTGCTTATTGAAGGCGGGAGCCTTATGATTATCAAGGCTGACATGTATTGCGGCAGCAAGTGTGGGGAAGGCCTGATATATGTATATAAAAGGGAAGGGAAAAATTATAAACTGGTAAAAGCGCTTCAGGCATGGATAAGCTGACAAACTGGTAACGTCTGTCTTTTACACTTCATGAGAAAAAAAAGTTATCCCTGATAATGAAAAAAGTAATATTCCTCCTGTCGCTGCTTTGCAGCATTTGCCATTTTGCAGGAGCACAGTCAAAAACAACTGACAACAGACCTTTTCTTGTATACCTGCATGAGGCTTTTATGAAGAACAGGCTTTGTCTCGACACTTTGGAAGTTCACGGATTTTGCTGGGTCAGGTTCAGTGTAAAAGCGAATGAAGAAATAGGAGATGTGCAGGTGACGACTGGTATTCCGCCTGTACTTTCTTCTTTCCTCAAAGAGTCTCTGCTGAAAGCCCGTGGATTCTTTACGTATGATAAGAATACAGACTGGTTTATACTGCCTGTAAAATTTATACTGCAAAAGAAAGGGGATACAAAAAGCGTAATGCCTGAGCCAACGGCACTTGATAGCTTCTTAACAGATGTAAGCAGCAACGCCAAAAGTTGCCGGTATCTTATTCTTCCGGCTATGGACTATGTAAGCCCCTACGACGGGAATAATTTGCGAAAGATGCGGCTGACCAAACCGGATTAACGGGATGATAAAACAATAGTAAGCGTGAAAAAGATTATTGCAGCAATTATTGCACTGGCAGGCATTTCAGTAGGCGTGTACATACTTTTCTTTACCGGGGAACATTTCCCGGCTGTAAAAAAGCTGATCATTATTAACAGGGGCGTATCACTGGATGGTAGTTTTGATTTTACTCTTTCCTCTGCCGATCAGGTGAAGGAAATTACTGATTCTTCATCCCTTTCACTGGTACATAAAATGAAAAGGCTCAGAGGTATGTATATCGTAAAGGACTATCTCATCGGGAAAGCCATTACCCTGAATAATGATACACTTAATATTACTATTGCATTCCCCGGAGCTATCATTACCGGCCATGATACAAAAAAGCAGTACGGGTTTAAAAATGGTAAAAACCGGGAATTATTACAAGAACTGTTAAGCTTTGATTGATATTGGCATACATTCAACAACCCTTTGATAAGGTCTCTTGTATCAAAGGGTTGTTTTCAGTTCTTTCGCCTGTGTCAGCCTTTGTTGGTCTTCGATAGGGAAGCACGCCGTTGCAGGTGTTGCGTGCAGGTGTTGCAGCATGGCGAGAACACCTGTAACGGAACTATAGGAAATAATAACCCGGTCAGACGGAGACCGTCGGAGCGGGGCGCACCAGTCGTACCTACGGCACGATACGTTCGCTATTGATCATTTCGTGTTACACACGAGACGTTCCGCTGGAACGTGGGGGAGGGTGGATGAATATTTAGGAGACATTGCGATGGAACGTATTGGAGATACTATCCTCTGTATAAGCCATACAAAAAATGACAGAAGAACAAATTAACCGATCAATCGAAACAAAGGAACTGAAAATGGGGCGGTGGCGCATGTTTAGTCATTATTCGATTTCAATTCTGTTTTTATTCATGGCAGCGGCAATGCTGTTTTACTTTTTAAATGACATCCTTACCGGAAGGGATCAAAAGGTGGGAAAGACCTGGCCTGCTCTTGTGTTATTTATGGTTGTACCGTTCATCCTTGGTATTGTGTACATAAGAATCCAAAGGAAGAAGCTTAGGTTTTATACCGTGACCACCACCCAAACAAGAAAGGAGCTTAACAAGATTATTCAATCGCTGGCAAAAGAACAAAAATGGAAAATCAGTTTTTCAAACGAGAAAGCAATAGAGCTGAAGTCATCGCCGGGTTTCTGGTCAGGCAGTTGGGGCGAACTGATAACTATACTGTTTGATAAAGAAACAGTATTGGTAAACAGCATTTGCGACCCTGATGAAAGAAGTTCAATAACTTCCTATGGGCGAAACAAGAAAAATATTGCGCTGATAGTTGAAGAAATTAAGAACGCCAGCTTGTAAGTTCTAAATATTTAACTTTAACAGAAGAAAGCAGCAGTATTATGAAGCAAACAATGTTAAGGTATTTCATTCCTGCGGTCCTTTTTTTATTTCAAAACCCGATTTCAGCGCAGGATAAACCAAAGGACTCTCTACGGTTATCCATGCCGGCATCTGATTGTATAAGATTGATGGCCCACTATCGTTATTCATGGATTGCGGATAGTCAGGCGACGTCCGGATTCAGAGAATTAATGGCTTCCGAGATCTTAATAAATTGTAAAGGATGGAAAGGAACTGATTGGAACGATGTATGTTGGTATCTGGGAAATCCACATTATACAATTGTGAATGGTGAAGCAAAACAAAAAAATGAGATATGGTACAGGTATGTGTTGTTGTGTTATATTGGCTATAAGCATTACCTTGACGAACTGGACAGCAAGTACCTGGATTTTTGTGTAAGGGATGGTAAGATTATTCGTGTCAGCTTAAATGAAACAGGAGGTGACTATGCCTTTGCTGGTCTTGTGAATCAGCAGGTGGCCACATTGCCTCTCCATTAACGGTAAACTCTTGCGTCGCATACATATCATACTGTTATGGGCATTTCCCCTCTTGCTGACTTTGTCATCCTGCCAAAATGCAGAAGCATTAAAGGAGGAAGAGATGGCGAAAATCAGGTATGAATCCTGGGGCTGCTTTGGAGGTACAAAAATCACATTGACCTTTACCAATCGCAACGGAATTACTTTCGCCAAAGTGCAATCTGATGATAACAGCAGGGTTACCCGTATTTCCAAAATTCAAACCGATAAATTAGACACTGTTATTACAGCCATAAAAAGGTTGAAAAAAGGAGGTTTTTGCACAAGTTCAATTAAATACACAATAACAACCAAATCAGAGTCCTTTGTAAAAGAAGACGAAGGTTGCCAATTCACCGGGTTTACAGAACTCGTAAGTGAACTATTCAGAAAACCTGACTGACTTAGCCTTTGTTAGTATTCATAAAGATGGCCACACACTATTACCGGCACCCATCCCTGGTGACTGATAAGTTGTAACTTCATACATACAGGGACTGCTTGTACAATTCGCTGTAACCATTAATACATCAGTATATGAAAGGGTTATTTTCTTTCATGCTTCTGTTGCCGGCAACCGGCATCCTTTTTACCTCCTGCCGCAAGAACGAAAACAGCAAGATCAACCATGTGCTGAGTGTGGAATGTGAATCGCCGGTGCCACAATGCGGCAACGGGCCCGCCATCCGGTTTAACGGTGAGAAACTCGGTATCTGGATGGAGCCATCCGGGAAGCCGGGCAACTTTGTCCGGGTGCCTTACCATTACCTGGTGTGCTGCGAGTATATGCCCGGCCTGATCGATACACTGAAAAAAGCACATGCCCTGCGATTGAAAAGCATCGAAGAAAAACCAGAGGAAACGGATAAAACCTATGTGCTGGATGATAACAC
>JAEUVM010000457.1 GCA_016787125.1 Chitinophagaceae bacterium
CAAAATCAATACGTAAACTTTCCTCATAGCTCACACTTTAGGTAATAAAACACAGGTTGTTCCAGGTGATCTTAACTATGGGATTTCGAAGGATTGGAGGAACCTCAAATATAGGGTGAAAATACCGGGCAAATATTAACCACAGATTAAAAATACCCACAATCTGAAGCGAGCCGGTCACCTCTGACCTGTTTGGCCGCTAATGGTTTACCCGCGGTTGGCCGTTTGTTTCTTTTCCAGTTTCATATCGGGGAAGAGTGCTGCCAGCAGCATCAGCAGAGAGGCCAGCAGTAACAGGTAAATTCCAATCTTGCGTGAGGGACACTCCCCTGCCCTGCAGGTGCCGATGAGCAGGAAGTTGCGGAGGGCCCAGGCACTGTTCAGTGCCACCACCACCAGGTTGGTCCGCTTGGCCCAGAGCCGCGGAGTGAGATGAAAGATGGTAAAAAAGATAACACAGAGTAAATTCAGGTAGCCAGGCTTGCCAAAGTTGGTGCCCCCGGCATCAATACCGCTGATCGTAAGACCTACACTTTCAATTTTCACCCAGGGCAAAATACAGGCAGCCACCAGCAATACTGCAGCCGCAACTCCCAGCCATTTAGAATACCGCATATCAGTTATTAAAGGGCTGCAAGTTACTGAAATCAGGGTTGTGACTTATAGTCTATAGTCTTTAGTCTTTAGTCTTTAGTTTATAGTTTGTAGTCTGCCACTCGCAACTCAAAACTCATAACTCGCAACCCGTAGCTTAAAACTCACAACCTCAGCCCAACGGTCACGCTGAACACCCGGTGTTTGTTCTGATCATCCGAGCCGCTGCCGCTGCCACTTTGGAGTTTGGCCAAGCCATGGCCATAGCCCACAGCCAATACCAGCCGGGTAAGTTCAATACCAGCCAGGGCATTCAACCCGTAATCAAACCGCTTCATGATACCGTATCCGGCACCTTCTTCGTAGCCCAGGGTTGAAGGATCATCATCAGACCAGCGGATATCCTTTTCACTGCTGAATGCTGCACCGAGAAACTTGCCTTCCACCTTATTTTTTCCGCTCACGCCTACTGCTATATAGGGGCCGGCACCGGCAAAGAGTTTCACAGGGCCTGTAGGCGTTTTCAATACAAAATTGACAGGCACCTCAATATAACGGGGGTTAGATGAGGCACGGTAATAAGTGGGGTCGGTGGTATTGCCCGATTGTGTTTTGGAGCCTTTACCGGTGAATATTATGCCCGGCTGAAAATAAAGCATGGGTAATATTTTAATATTGCCGGTAACACCCAACTGGAAACTACCGAGTACATTGTTCTCGTCCACATCTCCATCATTGGTAATGCTGATATTGGCGGCATTGAGTCCCGCTTTGAATATTTGTGCATTGGCGGAAAAGGAAATGAATGATACTGTTACAACAACAAGGAAGGACGTGATCTTTGTTTTCATGCTTATGATTATTTACCTGCCGGAAAGACAAAAGTCTTGCCAGTAATGCTAGTTACGGAAAAAATGACGTAGAAGGTTCTATCACGGGAATTTAATTCCCCAGCATGGGTACAGTGATATAAAGAACTGAGGCTGTCTCAAGCGAATAGACTTCAACACTGAGCAACTGGGGATTTGAGTTACACAGAGAGCAACATCCCGCAATGTAAAATGCTGTGTATCTCTGTTACCCTGTATTTCCGTGTTGAATGACTTTTGAGACAGCCTCAGCAACTAAAAAAAGGCGATGCTAACCCTTTTTCATTCTATAACATGGTTCCATCCGTATATATCGCCGTCAATACCGGTGCGGATGCGGTTCAGTTTATCTTTTATCACCCGGTGCACAGATGCATTGGTATAAACCGGCAGATTATGATCTGTTCCATTGATATGAATGGTTTTGATGGGGGCCACCACCGCTGCAGTACCGGCACCGAATGCCTCGGTAAGGGTACCGGATCTGAAAGCTGCTTCGAGTTCTGCCAATGCCACGGGTCTTTCTTCTGTTTCATACCCGAGTGCAGATGCCAGGGTAAGCAATGAATCTCTCGTTACGCCATCAAGTATTGAATCCGACACCGGTGGCGTTACCAGTTTATCATTTATCACAAACATGGCATTCATCATACCTGATTCTTCGATGTATTTATGTTCCTTCGCATCCGTCCACAAAACCTGCTCATATCCTTCCTCACGGGCCAGTTTGGTGGGATAATAAGCGGCGCCATAATTACCTCCGCATTTGGCAAAGCCTGTTCCACCGCGGGCAGCCCTTACATAGTTGGTTTCCACTTTTACTTTTATCGGACTGGTATACAATTCCGGCACCGGCCCGGTGAATATCACAAAGCGATACTGCTCGGATATCTTCACGCCAAACTTAGCTTCGCTGGCATATACAAAGGGACGAAGGTAGAGTGCAGCACCAGGTTGATTTGGCACCCATCCGCGGTCCAATTCCACCAGCCTTGTCAACCCTTCTGTGAAAATATCTGCGGGTGGAATGGCCATACACATCCGGTGCAAGGAACGGGCAAACCGGTCGTAATGTTTATCCATCCGGAAGATGTTGATCCGCCCGTCTGTCATGCGAAAGGCTTTCATTCCTTCAAACACTGTTTGTCCGTAATGCAATGCCAGCGTGGCAGGGTTGAGTGACAGGTTGCTGTAAGGTACAATCATCGGTTGCTGCCATTCACCATCTGCATAATCGCATACGAGCATGTGATCGGCTACGTATTTGCCGAATTCCAATGTATCAAAATCCACTTCGGCAAGCTTTGAATGCCTTACCGGTCTTATTTCCATTGCTGTGATCGTTTCCATATTATATAAGTGTTGGTTTTCCGAGTTTTATTTTTCCCTTTGAATCCAGAAGGCGTTGTTTAATTTCTCCATGCCGGCTTTTGGATAATACTCCATCGCATCGGGCACGGACAATAATAATACCATTGAGTGTTCGCCCGCATGTTCTTTACTCAGCCTGATCAGTTTTTTTCCAATGCCATGTCGCTGGTAGTCTTTTCGTATGGCGAGGTCTGACAAATAACAGCACCAACTGAAATCGGTGATACAGCGGGATACGCCTACCAGTGTGTCACCATCCCAGGCAGTAACCACGAGGTTTGCATTTGCAAACATCTTGCTGATGCGGGCCGGGTCATCCACCGGGCGGGGCAGTCCGGCATCTTTATACAATTCAATCACCTGTTCGGTGGCAGGCATCCTGTTAACCTTGTAAACTATTTCCATGCAGGCTGTTCATTTATTGTTTCATAATAATTTATAGCTGCCTCCAGTGCTTTGTCAATGGCAATCTCCATTTTCACATCGGCACGTTTGTATACATCGTTCTCCACCGGCAGATGGGTGAAGCCGATCTTCTCGTACAATTGTATCGCTCCCGCATTCTTTTTATTGGAGTACAATATCACCCGTTGTGCATCCAGTTCTTTTGCCTTGATAAAACTGGCATAGCTCAATGCTTCTGCAATACCCTTGCGGCGAAAGGCAGCATCCACCGCCATCTTGGTAAATTCATAAGTATCCTTGTCGAATTTGCGAAGACCCACCGTACCTGCCGGCATCCCTTCATACGCTGCCATTAGTATGGCACCTCCTGATTCGAGTATAGCTTTATCAGGGTTGGTAAGCACCCATTCATCCACAGGTTCCATTTCAAATAATTCTTCTATCCAGGCCCGGTTGAATTTTTCAAAATAGGGCTGGTGCCAGGGCTGGTATTCCACAATATTGATCGGATGCATGGGTTTTTGTTTTCAATACTTTACAGTTCACTGCATTGATGATAATACAACCGCTATCACCTGTGCAATGAAATAACAACACAAATATTTTACTTATCCGGCAAATAAAACAGATTCAGTTTTTGTATTTTTGACTGGATCAGATGATTTGGAAATTTGGAGATGAGACAATTTGGAGATTTGGAGATGAGATAATTTGGAGATGAGATATCTGTTGCAGGATAGTTCGTTATTATGCTTTTCGTGCTTATGTCTATTAAGATACTCGTGACTTATAACTTAAAACTTATTTCTTATAACTTAACCCTACGGCATGACCAAAGTAACCACTCCAGCCGACCATCTTTATGTACAGGTAGCTGAAGGACTCGAGAAGATGATCAGTGAAGATGTATTGAAGATCGGCGACAAGCTGCCTTCCGTCCGTATGCTGAGTGATGAATACGGAATCAGTATGGGCACCGCTTTCCAGGCTTACTATCACCTGGAAGGAAAAGGACTGATCGAATCACGGCCGAAGTCGGGCTACTATGTCCGCTTTAACCAGCGCCGCTTCCGCGACCTGCCCGGTGTGGTACAGCCTGCCATCCTTTCACATGAAGTGAGTGTAAAGGAAATGATCGCTTCCATCTACTCAGATATTGCAAGTGATAATGAGAAGGTGATCAATTTTGCATTGGCCGTTCCCGACATTTCTCTGCTGCCTGCCGCCAAGATCAATAAATCAGTGATGCATGTTTTACGCCATTCCAAAGATCATTGCATAAGCTATGAACATCCGCAGGGCCATGCAGGTTTGCGCAAGCAGATTGCCAAACTCTCTTTCAACTGGGGCGGTAAGATCCAACCCGAAGAAGTGGTGATCACTTCCGGCGGACTGGAAGCCATCACCACCTGTCTCCGTGCAGTAACACAACCCGGTGATACGGTAGCTGTGGAATCACCCAACTACTTTGGTATTTACCAGGCAGTGGAAAGCCTGGGATTGAAAGTGGTGGAAATACCTGCTTCCCCGGTTGATGGTCTCGACCTCAACAGCCTGAAACAAGCCATCCAGCAATTCAACATCAAGGCCTGTGTGGTGATACCCAACTTCAACAACCCGCTGGGCAGTTGTATGCCCGATGAAAAGAAGAAAGAACTGGTGGCGCTTATTACCAAACATCATATCCCGCTGATCGAAGATGATATTTATGGTGAATTATATTTTGGTAAAAAAAGACCCCGCACCTGCAAGTATTATGATACCAAAGGGCTGGTGATGCATTGTTCCTCACTCAGTAAGTCGCTGGCGCCGGGTTACCGTATCGGCTGGACCATTCCCGGCAAATACCTCGACACGGTAAAGCAGATAAAACGCATTCAGAACATCAGCTCCCCCACCCTTACACAGGCAGCGATGGCCCACTACCTGCAGCATGGCCGCTATGAATATCATTTAAAGAATATCCGCAAGGCACTGCATACTCAATGTCTCCGGTATATGCAGGCCATCGTGGAGTACTTTCCGGAAGACACGAAAGTATCAAGACCAGCCGGCGGCTTTGTGCTTTGGGTGCAACTGAATAAGAAGATCAACAGTTTCAAACTGCGGGTGGAAGCGATGAAGCATCATATCTCCATTGTACCGGGTAAGATATTTTCCGGCAGCGGTAATTACAACAATTGCTTCCGCCTCAGCTTCGGAAAACCCTGGGATGATAATGCTGATTATGGTATGCAGATGCTGGGAAGGATCATCAGGAAGATGATTTGATATTGACAATTCACCATTCACTATCTGCTCCTCTTTCTCCTGTAATAAAAATAAAACGGTATCCCCAGTGCGGTGATGAATAATCCTAAGACGGAGTTGATCACCG
Organism: Chitinophagaceae bacterium; assembly: GCA_016787125.1. Lineage (GTDB taxonomy): Bacteria > Bacteroidota > Bacteroidia > Chitinophagales > Chitinophagaceae > JJ008. The sequence goes on from JAEUVM010000457.1 coordinate 5,617, forward strand.
GTTGTGTGTTGGCCAGGTAATTAGTGATATCATTGTAAAGTGTGAACACCAGGTAAAATGCAGCAAAACCAATAAAGAGCAGGGTTACAAACGGATGCCCCCATATTTTATACGGCCTTTCCTGTGCGGGCATTTTTTTGCGCAGCATAAATATCCCCACCGCACCCAGTCCGTATGCGATCCATGTGATAAACACAAACATATTCGCCAGCATATCAAATGAACCGGTGATGATGAACAGGCAGGTCCACGCACCGTGAAGCAGCAGTGCATTACCCGGTGTTTGAAAACGGTGATGTTCTTTTCCCGTCCAGGGAGCAAAAGTTTTGTCCCGTCCCATCGCATACGTAATACGGGCCGTAGCCATGATATTACCGTTGACAGACCCCAGTGTACAGATCACGATCATAGCCGCCACGATCGCCTCCCCGGTGTTGCCCAATGCCACACCGATGGCATCGGTGGCAAGTGCTTTAGAACCGGCAATGCTTTCCACAGGCAACACATAGAGGTAAGCCTGGTTGACCAGCACATAAATAATAATGCAGATAAACACACCGAAGAAAAGGCTCTTTGGAATATTGCGCTGTGGCTGTTTTACCTCACC
>JAEUVM010000460.1 GCA_016787125.1 Chitinophagaceae bacterium
CTGTTGGCACCGGTGCGCCATACTTTGCCAAAAGGTACAAGGTCGCCAAAAACCTTACGGCCTTTCATAGCCGGGCGTGAATAAGCGAGTTCAACAGAAGAAAGCCCAAAATCCTGTTTAATGGTTTGGGTGGGGCTGGGGGCAGGTGTTTTAAGTTGTGCAAACACCGGCAACACAAAAGAAGCAGCAATAGCTGCAAATAACAGTTTTTTCATTTTTCGCAGGTTTTGTTAGAGAGGGCAAAGATAGAGGATAGAGAATAGATGAAAATGAATAGATAAAAGTACTTCACCGGCAGGTTTCTTTGCCTGATGCCAGGGTACTGGTGATTAATTAATAATTAAGAAGGAAGAGGTCAGAAGTTAATAGTAACGGTGGTACGGCCATTCTTTTTGGCGGCCCTTTTCCATTTGGGACCATCTTTAATAAGCCGGATAGCTTCCTGGTCGCATTTAGAACAAAGGGATTTTTCCACACGGATATTTACCGGGTCGCCGTATTTATCTACTTCAAATGATACCTGTACCGCACCGCCGGAGTTTTGTTTAGATCTGATCTCTTCCGGTATTTCCAGGTTGTTGGCGGCATACGTGTTGTAATTGCTCCAGCCCACCACAGGTTCTGGTTCCTCCAGTTTCTTATTGGCATCGCGGCTGCGGGCGGTGGCTTCGGCAGGCTTCTGGTTGCTGATCACCACTTCTGAAATATTCCGGCGGTCGTCATGCATTACCACCTGGTTGGTGGGAAGGGTATTTTTCAGTTGCACCTGCCTGTTTTCAAACCCGATAGAACGAACCTGCACAGTCAATGTTGAATCAGGGGAGGTCAGGTTGAAATTGCCGTAGGCATCAGTATAAGTACCCACTTTATCTTCTACGTTGGTAACGTTGGCAAAGGGCACACCAACATTATTGGCGTCGGTTACTCTGCCACGGAAGACATTTGCCCGTTGATTATAGTAAGCCTGATCTTCCATTTTGCGGGCTGCTGACACATTCCTGTCAGACTGGTTTGCAGTTGCCGTTTCAGTATCCGTCAATAATTTGGCTTTCTCACGATCAGTCACCGGGGAGGAGGGAGCGGTCTTTTTCAGTTCATTGTTACGGGCAAGGTCTTTATCCGCTCCGCCGATTACCGGCTGTGTATTATTACCAGGGTTTTTATTGGCTACTTTAGCTTCAGTCCTTTCAGCAGGCTGGTTAATTTCTCCGGATATTTTGGGCAGGTCACCATTTGATGCACTGCTTTTGGTTTTGACATCAGCGACAACCTCCTCAGTATTGATTGTCACATTTTCTTTACCGCTTACCACTGATTTATCATCACCGGGATTATTTACACCATCATTCCTGCGGTCAGCAGCTGCGGTGGAAGGGGGCAGATTATCTGATTTTTCGGTGCTCTTATTTTCTGCGGTATTACTGTTCAGCGTACCGGTATCAGCCGGGGTGGAGGAAGTGCTTTCAGGTTTATCCTGCTTCACCTCATTTACAGCAAGCTGTTCATTTTTCTTGTTGAAAAGGAATTGATTGGCGAGTAAGGCGCCTCCTGCAATGATCACCACGGCTGCGGCAGCCCTGAACCAGGGGAAAGGCTTTCGGGCACCTTTCAGGGGTACCACTTTCTTTTCCTCTTCCTCAGCCAGGCGATTGCCAAGCCGGTTTTTAAGGTCGGCCAGGTCGGCCATCACATTTGCACCGGGCACAGCAAAACCTTCCAGTGCATCAGCCAGGAAGGGGTCCTCCAGCGCAGCTTTTTCCATGGCATGCATTTCTTTGGCGGAAAGCTGGCCCCGGTGATATTTTTCAATATCAAAGGCGGTAAATGTGTGTATGTTATTGGTCATTGCCATTTGGCATTACAAAGTTCAGTTTTTTTCTCCGCTTCAGGCCTCTGTTTTCATCCCTCCGGCGGCGGCTTTTTCCATACAATTTTTCAGGTTTCTCCGGCCATTTTGGATCAGGCTTCGTACCTGGTTCCATTCCTGGCCGGTCAGTTCCACTATTTCGTTATAACACTTGCCTTCCAGGTAAAAAAGCCGGATGGCATCCCCCTGCTCTTTGGCCAGGGTGCCGAGGCAGTATTCCATTTTCTTGAAATGCTCCTCTTTTTCAAATACACCATTCAGATGCACATCTTCTTCCGATTGCACAACCTCGGTTTTAAACTCCACCGTTTTCATATTTCTCGGGGTGCGGAGCTGCATCAGGCAATGGTTTTTAGCCACCTGGTGCAGCCACCCTTTGAAGTTTTCCACCTCATGCTTCTTCAGTTTGGTTACCAGTTCTTCAAATATCAGCATCACACTGTCTTTGGCGGTTTCTGGTTCCTTATAGTATTTCAGGCAAACCCCGTACACCAGTTCCATATATCGCTGGTACAGTTCACCCAATACCGACATATCGCCGGATTCCTTGTACAGGGCAACCAGTTCTTTGTCAGACAGTGCGTTGTGAGATATGTTCTTGATAAAAGCCAACGGTTAAAATTAGTAAATAAAAGTGGCGGGGGCAAATGGGGAAAAGGGCTAAGAGATAAAAGAGAAAAAGAGGAAAGGAGATGGTTTCAACAAAGAACGGCAAGGTTTGTACCGGCCAATTGTCCGCTTCAGGTATGCTGTTAGTCGCTGTATGATCCGCCGTATGCCCGGGCGAAGACACTAGCCCGGTACCAGTATCACACCTATAACACACCTATAGTACACCTATAATACACCTATAACTGTTTAAATCAGGGAGCAACAGGCAGCTTTCAAGCCTGAAGCTGTTCTCTCTTTTTCTTCTTCCTCTCTTTTTATCTCTTAGCCCAGGAATTTATCTGTCGCAGGCACCCTACTTATGCAATCGCTCCAACATCAGCATCTGCCTGAAAAATCATTTTATGAAGAAGATACTTATCCTCATAGCACCGGTACTGTTTGTACTGCTTGCTTTTAAACCCGACAGGTCTTTTACCGTAAGCGGTACTGTAACAGATGAACAAGGCACACCGTTGCCTGGTGTTACGGTAATGATCAAAGGCACCCGGTCAGGTATGTCCACCGCAACAGATGGTAAATACAAGATGAATGTAAAAAGCGGCAGCGATGTGCTTGTATTTTCCGGTGTAGGATACACCAATCACCAGGAAAAAGTTGGTAACCGCACCGTAATCAATGTTACATTAAAAGCAGTTGCTCTTACACAAACTGAAGTGGTGGTTACCGCTATCGGACAGAACAGGAACAAGAGAGAGCTAAATGCTCCCTTGCCATCATTAAAAGGAAAGGTTTCGGGATTAAATGTAACCACCTCAGGAGACATCAGCACTTATTATAACATCTCAGACGAAGAAAAGATTGACTACAACCGCGAAGGCTATGATAAAATAACGGAGAACCGTTTTTTGAAAGTGACAGATAACCCGCTCTCCACCTTTTCCATTGATGTGGATGCGGCTTCCTACAGCAATGTGCGCCGCATTCTCAACCAGGGACAACTGCCTCCCGCCGGCGCCGTTCGTATTGAAGAAATGATCAACTATTTTAAATACGAATATCCTCAGCCCGCCGGTAATGATCCATTCTCTATCAACACTGAAATCTCTGATGCTCCCTGGAATAAAGAGCATAAACTGGTGCTGATCGGCTTGCAGGGCAAGAAGATCCCGACAGATAATTTACCCGCCTCCAACCTTACCTTCCTGATAGATGTATCCGGTTCCATGCAGGGGCCGGAAAGACTGGGTCTGGTAAAGTCTTCCATGAAACTATTGGTGGATCAGCTTCGTGAAGAAGACAAAGTATCTATCGTTGTGTATGCTGGTGCGGCTGGCCTCGTGTTGCCACCTACAAGCGGTGCAAACAAGATCAGGATCAAAGAAGCGATAGATAACCTTGAAGCCGGTGGATCCACTGCTGGCGGTGCCGGCATCAAACTGGCCTACAAGACAGCCAGGGAAAACTTTGCCAAAGGCGGCAACAACCGGGTGATCCTTTGCACCGATGGCGACTTCAATGTGGGCGAAAGCAGCGATGATGCCATGGAAAGGCTGATAGAAGAGGAAAGAAAAAGCGGCGTGTTCCTTACCGTACTCGGCTATGGAATGGGCAACTACCAGGATGCCAAAATGCAGAAACTAGCCGATAAGGGCAATGGTAACCACGCCTATATAGATGGAATCACCGAGGCGAAGAAAGTACTGGTGAATGAATTTGGTGGTACACTCTTTACCATCGCCAAAGATGTAAAGCTCCAGATCGAATTCAATCCTGCCAAAGTAAAAGGCTACCGGCTCATCGGTTATGAAAACCGCATGCTTGCCAAAGAGGATTTTAATAATGATAAAAAAGATGCCGGCGAACTGGGCAGCGGCCATACCGTAACCGCCCTCTATGAAATTATTCCCGCCGGTGTGGAAAGCAGCTTCCTGGATAATGTGGATCCGCTGAAATACCAGAAGGATGTAACGCCGCTCAGCAAATCGAACCACAGTGATGAGATCATGACGGTGAAATTCCGCTACAAAGCACCGGATGGAGACGTGAGCAAACTGATAGAACACCCGGTAAAAGATAAACAACTGGATATTGCGAAAACATCAGAGAACTTCCGCTTTGCAGTATCCGTGGCCGAATTTGGTATGCTGCTCCGCAATTCGGAGTTCAAGTCTGCCGCTTCATTCAGCAATGTGCTTTCCCTCGCCCGTAAGGCAAAAGGAAATGATGAGGAAGGCTACCGTTCAGAATTCATCCGCCTGGTGGAAAGTGCACAACTGCTGTCTAAAACAAAGGCGGCACCCGTTGAGGAAGAAGGAACGAAGTAACCGGGATAGCGCCGGAAAATAATACCAGCAGGAGGGTTTCAGTGAATACAGGTTCATTGAAACCCTCTTGACGTAATAGCCGTAACCTTTTAAATCTTAAAGCGTTAGGCAGTCAAGGCCAGCTAATAACCACCACTTAAAAAAAATCTTAAAAAAAACCGGCAGGGTGCTGTGCAATCGTATGTGTGGCTGCATCACGCCATAGACAACTAATCATTTAACAGCCGGTTAGTGATTCGGGGCTGGTTTCTACCAGCCCTTTTTTTTAAACCAACATCACCAGATTATCATATCGCCGCTTATGAGAGTAATCTTTACCTTCTTATTTCTCCTTTTCAATTTGATCGTAACAGCGCAGGCAACTGGTTCTGGCGATGTGGTGGTGAACCGTTGCTGGGGCGGAGCAAAAAGGGATTCTTCTAAAACTCTTATTGATAATGCTGGTAAGGAAAGTGTTACCGATTTGAAGTTAAGGCCTATTAATAATGGCTTATTTGCAGGTAAAAATGTACGTACTTGTTTGCGTAGCGAAGCAAATAATTATAAGAAATCGTTGCTGTTTGTAGATGGTATTCAGGTTCCATTGGGATTTTATAGTTATCTGACGCCAAAGAATTTATTTATCATCGATTCTTTAAATAGCACTGATGGGATGGCACTATATGGGCCGGAAGCCAAGGATGGAGCCATTCGGGTATTTACAAAAACTAAATGGATGCTCGTGGTGGATGGTTTTCTATCGGAGATTGATACAGTACAAAAAATTCCCGCCTCAGATATACTTTCTATAGACATCCTTTTGGCAAGCAAAGCAACCACCATTATTAGTTGCCGCCGACCCCGCAATATACTGCTGATAACGACGCATGCCTCACAGAAAAAGGTCATGACTGTAAGGGATTGGCAGGGTGGTGATTTGCTGCCCGGAGCTACAGTATCCATTTTTTCAAAAGATAAACCGGATACTGCTTTCCTGGTTGCGGATGATAAAGGTGCAGTCGTGCTGCCGCCTTTGCAGCAACACACGGCCTATACCCTGCAGGTTTCTTCTGTTGGGTATAAATCATACAGTATGAATTTCATTCCTGGCCGGGATAAAATACCTGGTACTGTAATGCTGGAGCGTGATATAAAAAATTGCAAGCCGGTAACCCTCACCAGCATCGTCAGTTATCGAAAGATAACATGTGGTGGTATGGTAAAAATCACCAGGGATAAAACTTTGGCAGAAACAAAAGGAGTCTTTACAAACTCACTTCATTTTTATCCAAATCCTGTGCAAAAAGGTGGAAGGCTGACTTTTGGATGGAATGGCCTTTCTGCCAACCCCGCGGAATACCGGCTGTTCAGTCTTGGCGGTATGCTGATGACGAGGCAGCCCGTCAGTTTGAAGACAGCAAACGGTACTATACAGGTACCTATTGACAGCCGTTGGTCGGCAGGAACATATTTCCTTCAGCTGGTATGTGAAAATGGCAGCGTACTGGCATCTGAAAAAATAATACTTCAGTAAAACCTTTGCCATGAGTAAGAAACTTCAGTTAAGCATCGCAGAACCCTGTCACGAGAACTGGGACAGTATGACTCCTTCTCAAAAAGGAAAGTTCTGCGGCTTCTGCCAGAAACAGGTGGTTGATTTTACCCACATGAGCGACAGGCAGGTGATCGAATTCTTCAAAAAACCATCCACGGGTTCTGTATGCGGCCGCTTTATTACAGATCAGCTTGACCGGGAAATGGACATACCGAAAAAGAGAATGCCCTGGCTGAAATATTTCTTCTCCATCGCTTTACCCGCCTTTTTTATATCCAAACTTTCTGCTCAACATAAAATGGGCATGGTGGCAAAACCAATGCCTGTAGATACCGCCAGGGTAAACGTGGTGCCTGAAACCCGCATGCTGGGAGAAGTGGCGCCCAGTTACCTGCCGGTGAACTGTAAACCCGATCTGGACCTTACAGATAAAGTAACAGGAAAAGTGGTGAATGAAAATGGTGAAGTGGTCCCGTTTGCCAGTATAGAAACCGGTAAAAAGGGCGAGGGAATAATGACGGATGAAAACGGACAATTTACCATCAATAAAATATGGTTGAAGAAGGGGAGGAGTCTTACGGTTTCCTCTGCAGGGTACGAAACAAAAATCATTCTTGCCGGTGAGGAGGAATATGCAGCAGGGAAGATAGTAGTGGCATTGAAAGCAAATGTGGTATTGCCGGAAGTGGTAATTACGGCTTTGGGAAATGTGAGACAAGGTTTTATTACTGTTGGCATGGTGATGACCAAAGGCGAAACAATAGTAAAGCTGACTGACAGTACCCTTCAAAAACCTGGACCCAAAACCAACTTGCCGATGGAACCAGCATTTCATCTTTATCCCAATCCTGTACCTGCGGGTGGTACAGTAAACATGAGTTTTACCAAACTGGAAGAAGGGTATTACCAGTTGCAGATCATTTCACTTACCGGTCAGCTGATGCAGCAGAAGGAAATATGGATCGATACAGAGGCACGGTTACTGAATCTCGAACTTCCTGCATTGGCCGCTTCCACGTATTTTATTGTGATGACAGATAAAAGGAACGGCAAAAAATTCAGTGAGAAGATCATTATTCAATAGCAACAAAAGCATACTGTATGGCCAAACGACTGCAACTGACCATTCCAGAGCCTTGTCACGAGAATTGGGATGCCATGACGCCTGTAGAAAAAGGCAGGTTCTGCAATGCCTGCCAGAAACAGGTGACTGATTTCACCCACATGAGCGACCGCCAGCTTGGTGAGTTTTTTAAGAAGCCATCCACTGGCAGCGGTTGTGGCCGCTTTCTCAATAGCCAGTTGGAAAGGGATATTGAAATACCCCGCAAGCGTATTCCCTGGCTGAAATATTTCTTTACCGTGGCATTGCCGGCTTTTCTTTTATCGTTAAAACCGGGATCGGTAAAGGCGCAGGGGCAAGTGTGGGTGAAGACAAATGAAACAACGGAGAAGCCTTTAAATGTTTCAAAAGTTAAGGAACAACAGGATACAACAAGGATTATGCTAAGCGGGGTTGTTAAGAATGACCTGGGTGATCCTTGCCCAGGAACTGCCGTAAGGATAAAGGGCACACGTGTAGGGGTGGCAGCAGATGAAAATGGTAGATTCAAGATTTCCGTTAAGAGGGGAGATATTCTTGTGATTTCTGGCGCCAGTATATATGAAACAGAGGTCACTGTTGGTAATTCAAATGACATTACAGTTATTATGAAGCCAAAGAAGGCTGGTGAATATATTGTTTGTACAATGGTTGGTGGATATAGTTCTTATACAAGTATTAAAAGAAAGATCACCGGCTTTGTTACCGATGAACAAGGTAAGCCACTACAGGGTGTTTGGGTTACAGGTAAAAAAAGAAAGATCATCGCCACGACAGATGCGAAAGGAAAGTTCTCCGTACAAGTTGACAGGAAAGATATCCTGTTGTTCAGCAATCCCGGCTTTGATAAGCAGGAATTGAAGACAGGCAAGAGTGATACAGTTCATGTGAAACTGGCAAAAGCCATTGACCCTGAAAATAAGACAGCCGACCAGAATTTATTCGAACTGAAACTCTATCCCAACCCGGTAAGGACCGGAGCGCCGGTTACATTCGACTTTAATGTTTCGCCTGTTAAAGGCATTTATCAGTGGATTTTACAAAACACTTCCGGCCAGGTGGCACACCAGGCCCCGCTCAGGTTATCCGGGTATGAAGAAAAGGTTTCATTAAACATGCCAAACGTTCAGCCCGGCAATTATTTCCTGGTACTGCTCGATCCGGTTTCTTCTATCAGATACTCGCAGCCAATTGTTGTTGTCAGATAAGCTAACTCCTGAACCCCGGATGAAACTGCTCCAGTGTTTTTCTCAGAAACTCCCTGTCGAGATGTGTATAGATCTCCGTAGTGGTGATGCTTGCATGCCCCAGCA
>JAEUVM010000474.1 GCA_016787125.1 Chitinophagaceae bacterium
GGCCGCAGCCGGTGAAAATGACGGAAGGATATTGCTGGATGTGGTATTGCACAGCCGCGATGAAATGGAACAGGTGATCACTATGTTTACAGGCAAGGGTGCCATTGCCCAAGGCACGTACAACCGAACGCTGCGCATCAGCATAGCAAGTCAACTTGCAGCGCCTGAGATGCTCGCCTCCGATCCACGCATACAGGCTATTTACCAGCACCTGCCACCGGTATTACACAATGATGAAACGAGACGCTTGATAGGCATTGATGCAGGCGAACCACCTGCCGCTGCATTTCCGGAAACGGGTAAGGATGAAGTGGTGGCAATGGCGGATAGCGGAATAGATGAGCATCATCCTGATCTCAGCAAGCGCATCGCCGGTAAGGCGGCATGGGGGAGGGATAATGATACAAGTGATCCTGACGGACATGGCACTCATGTGGCCGGAACGATTGCCGGTGATGGCAGTGAATCTGCCGGAAAGATCAAAGGCATGGCGCCGGGCGCTAAGTTGTTTGTTCAATCATTGCTGAATAAGAATGGTGAACTTGCCGACCTGGAGATGAATTCTTTTTATCAACTGCTGCAGGAAGCTTATGATCATGATGCCCGTATTATCAATCTTAGCTGGGGTGCCTTGCAGGAATCTTATTACACGGTGGAGGCGGAGATGATCGACCAGTTTATGTATGAAAACCCGGAAGTGCTGGTGGTGGTGGCTGCCGGAAATGAAGGAGTGAATACGCCGGGTGCAACACCTACTGATGCTTCCACACCAGGTTTTGTTGGTTCTTTTGCCAGCAATAAGAACGGACTGACCGTTGGTGCCGGCGTGAGTAAAAGAGATAACAGTGACAGTGAATCTGTGGCCTCATTCAGCAATCGCGGCCCCTGCGATGATTACCGCATAAAGCCGGATATAGTGGCACCCGGCACCTATATATTATCTGCCCGTTCGGCTGGTGTGCCCGAAAGCAAATACAAAGCACCCGGCTCCAACCCTGCTTATGCATTTAAAGGTGGCACCAGTATGGCGGCACCGGTGGTGAGTGGTGCGGCGGCATTGGTACGGGAATATTTCAGGAAAAGGAAAAAGAACCAACAGCCAAGCGCCATACTGGTGAAGGCCACTTTGCTCAATGGCACAAGGCAACTGAGCGGCTCCGGTGCGATGCAGGGCACAAAGATGATACCTAATAATCACCAGGGATTTGGTATGCTGAATATGCTGAACACGATTCCCAACAGTCAAAATAATTTTGCACTCTGGTATGCCGATTCATTGGAAACACCTGATCTCGTTTTTACCAAAAAAGATGAAGAACGGTTCTGGCTGCTCACACTAAAAGCCGATAGCTGGATCAGGGTATGTATGGTGTACCGCGACAGGGCCGTAAGAAGCACACAGGCCGACCTTACACTCCTGATGGCATTGAACGGCACCACCAGCAAATGGTGGGGCAATGCGGGCATTAAGTCTAACGGGGAGTTTCCGGACAAAGAAGAATTTGACCGGGATAATAATACCGAGATCATCCGCCTGGAAAAAGCAAACGCCGGTCAGTATAAGATCGCCATCAAGGCCGCCAATATAAGAATGGATGAAGTAGGCTTTGCACTGGTGGTCACTACCGGTGATACAGCCAGCAAGCTCACTACTGCCACTAAATAGCCGGGTCTCTGATGCAAAAAGCAGTTACAGGTAATTTCTGTACCTTGTATAGCGAACCCCTGACATTGCCCATCCACCCCGGTGAACAACATAGTTCTTCTTTTGATCACCCATGAAAGCCAGGTTTGATGTTTTGATAACTTTTAAACATTGGCATCATGAAAAAGCTTACCAGTAAAGCATTGCTTTGCCTGTTGACAGCCCTCTTGTTCAGCAGGCTGGCCATCACACAACCAGACCCAGGCCTTCACATCCGCACATTCAACACTCCGGAAGGAAATATCACCGTATATCTTCCACCGCTTAATGCGGGCGGCACTATTTCCGGTACAGTAGTTATAGAGCCGGCCGGTAATGCAAAGCAAATGGAAAGGAACAGGCAGGTCTTGCAAAATAAGATACTGTTATTCGAAGAAACTGCTATCCCGCTTTCCCTGCCCTTCTTTAAAATTCAGTTACCTTCTCAATCTAAAGGCGGCCTGTTCATGCTTACATTCGAAAACCGCACCATGTCGTTGCCGGCATCCATTCAACCGCCGGATGAACCGGTTTCTGTTTCACCTGCCGGCAATTACCTTCCGGCCTATGTGGTGAAAGGAGACCCTTCGGGAATAAAGGGAAGCTTTGATGGCGACCTTTCCAATACCAGGGTCAGCATCAATGGTCAGCCCGCCATCCTGCTGGCAGAATCAGCCTCCGGTGTTTATTTTAAAACAACCACACCACCCGGAAAGACCACCCTTGCCTGCACGGAAAAAACAAATACGCAAACTACTCCCTGCAATGTGTTGCAGCTTGACCTTTCTGTTGGTAAAACTAATCTCCTCAAAGGTGAACAAACCACCCTGCTGGTAAAAGTAACCGGCCTGGAAGGTGTTTCGGCAAGAGTGCCTTTAACCATTCAAAACACCAGTACGGCCGTGATCAACCTGCAGGGCGGAAACTATCAGCAGTTTCGTGTGCCTTCGGGCAACATCAGTGCTGCCGGGGTGTATGAAACCACACGGGAAATACAATCATTGCGAAACGGTGATTTTTCAGTAAGCGTCAGTATACCGCCATCCGTACCACCGGCAGCTTTATTGTGCAACTGCTATATCAACGGACAAACACATTTATTGCCGCCGTCAGTTTGTGCCAATCTCGGGGGTAATACAACAGGTGCGCAACAAACCGGCGGACAGGGCGAGCCAACTGAACCTGCACCATTTCCTCCATCTGCTTCATTTACCAAACCATCCGTTATTGATCAGCGTACCGGCCTGGTGCATCTTCAGCTCATTGCCCCGGCAGCAGCGGTGTTGTTTTCCGTAAAAAGTACTGGCAGCGAACAATGGTACAGGATTGATTCCATGAAAAACAATGACGGGAACTGGCAGGCTGAATGGGCAGTGCCATTGGGAAATGACGGCCTTTATACGATCAAAGCCAGTGTGGCGGGAAAAGACAATGAAGTATCGGAAGTTATTACACAAACTTCCATACAACTTACCTCTCTTGCCAGCCACCCGGCGAAAGGTGAGCGGGTGCTCTTTACCATCAGCGAAGAAAAAGTAAAACAGGCAGAAAATAACTGCTGGCAGACCTTTGGCGAAATTGACCGCTTGCAGCAACAGATCAATGAGCTGCGGGAACGCTGGCGGCGGTTGCAGGAAGAAGAGGAAATAAAAAGAAGAGAAGCAGATGAACTGGCGGCTATAGATGAAGTACTGGAGAAAATTCCTGGTGAATATGTAAGCAAGCTGAAAGCGCTGGCCGACTCATTGAAAAAACTGCAAGGTGCCTTACCTGCCGGTGCAGACCAGGATGCATTGGACCAATCATCAGAAGAGGCGGCACAGCGGGCAAAAGACTGTGAAGACCGGCTGAATAAACTGAAAGAAGAACAAAAGAATCTTCAGCAACAACGGGATGACCTGAAAAAGCAACAGGATGATCTGCTGAATGAACTGGATCAGCTTCATCATGGAGAAGGGTTTGTTGGCCGTCACGGTTATCATAAAAACGGCCGCTACTGGTATGGGTATGTGGGTGATGGAGGTGCCGGGGAAGGCATCCGGTCACGGGCCAATGAGATCGGACGGCAATTGCGTGGTCTTAGTAAACAATACCAGGCTGCATTGGCAAGACTGGATGCCCTGGCCAAAGAAATAGCAGCAGCCGAAGCGGAATGCGACAAACTGCGAAAGGCAGCAGAGGATGCAAAAAAAGCAGCCGACACCGGCAACCAGGCAGCGGCTGTTTCGCTTGCGATGGATGAATACTGCCGGCAGATACAAAGCCTGCTGAATTCACTGGTATCCTGGTGTGGGGCACATCCCGGCAGTTGCGGATTTTTGCCCGCATTGAATGCATTGAAAGAAAAATGCCCGAAGACGCCTGCTGAACTGGAAGACTACATAGGTGAACTGGATAATGTATTAAAACAAAAACAGCAAAAGGAAAAGGACCTTGAAACTGAAGCCGATCAGAAAGCAGCCGAAGCGGCAAGCGCTGCACAGCAGGCTGCAGCAGCCGAAGCAGCGAAGAAGGCACAGGAAGCAGAACTGAAAAGGCAGCAGGAAGAAGCCGAGCGCCTGCGGAAAGAAAGAGAAAAACAATTGGAAGAAGAAAGAGAAAAAAGAAGAAAGCAGGAAGAGATTGATAATGCCGGAAAGAATACTCCAAAACCACAGCCTCCGCTTACAGAACCCATTGACCCCAGTGATGACCAACTGAAATTCCAGGCACAGGGAATGTTTCGCAGCCTGTACCAGGATTACCTGGTAAATAAAGGACCCTGCGATTGCATTACCAAGGCCATCGCACTTGCCAACAACACCAATACTATCGTTACTGATATCATTGGCCGCATCGGGGTGGGAGTGGCTTTTGCGCCGCTGGAAGCCTTTCCGGGTTTTTCACTGGGTGCAAGACTGGGCATTGGTGCGGCCAAGGCACTTGGCAGCGCATTATACGGCGGGCAGAACTTCAGTGAAGAGCTGGCCAAGAATCTTTTCAATGTAATAGGCGGCGAAATATTCCCGCACCTGCTGGGAGATGATTTTGCCGGCAACCGGCTGAATGAATTAGCAGGCGGGGCTTTAGATAAGATACTGGAAGCGGAAGGGGTACGCAGTATTAGCTGGGAAGGAGAAACAGAATTGCGCCATTGCGGCAAGGTAAAAGGCAAAACGGTGATGCTGGTAAATCCCAACACCGGCTGGGTTTGCATTATGATCAAGATAGATAATTGTCCGCTGGTGGTGATAAAATACAAAGTGAATAAAGATGGTGTTCCGGTAACGAAACCTGTGGTGCAACAGGTAAATGGATAAGCAGCCACTTCACCGGTACAACACCACTATTCACCGGGACAACCACCCGGGCCTTTCCATCGTTTATAAACCTGCAGGCCCGGTGGCAGTCATAACCCGGTTTTGCATCACCATAGCCAGGATACCAGCGATATATTTCTCAGCAAAACCAGCCGGATAAGAAGTAAATTTGTTCAAAGCTGCTCCACCGGCAGCGCCACATAAACAGTAAGGTATATGCCAGGATGCGTAAGAAGGGGAGTGGTTATCAGTATGCTGCTGTTGCTGGCAAAGCTCAGTGTGGCACAATTGCAAACCTGTCCGCCGAATATCAGCTTCTCCAATGGCGATCTTTCTTTCTGGGGCGTTCGCACCGGTCTGGTGAACGGATCGAATATCATTCTTCCTCCTCCCAACAACGGACTTACCATAGTACCCGAATACACCATTGGCAATACCGGTATAGAAGTGATGACGGCGCCAACCAATGATCTCTATGGCAGCTTTCCCACCGTGCCCACCATCAACGGGTATAATTACGGTTACTCTATTAAGCTCGGTTCCACCTCCACTTCGTGGGATCTTCGTGCCGGTGTGCCCAACCCCGGCGGATTTACCCGGGCGATCACTTATACCATCAATGTGCCGGCCGGACCTGTGACGGTGCCCTATACCATGACCTATGCCTACGCCATGGTGCTGGAGAATGGTACTCACAACTCCACCGAGCAGCCATTATTCAAAGCTATTTTGCAAACAGCCGACAGCGTGGTTACCTGCGCTTCTCCGGAATATTATCTTCCCACCTTCAATGATGCCGGTGGTGGCGGTGGCGGTGGTGGCACCGGGGCCACACTTGATACTGCTGCAGCATTGGCCAATGGTTTTTCCCTGAGTCCTGTGTTCTTTTTATCACATGCAGGCAGTAATAACTCAGGTGGTACTTTATTACAGGATGTGTGGACCAAAGGATGGACAGAAGTAACTTTTGATCTTTCACCCTATCGTGGTCAGCAGGTAACGCTGACGTTTGAGAGTGACAACTGCCGTCCCGGTGCGCATTTTGCCTATGCCTATGTGGCTGTGAAGAACACCTGTGCCGGATTGCAGATCAGTGGTCCGCCCGTGGCCTGTACCGGCAGCACTGCCACCTACACGGTGCCTACGCTGGCCAATGGTACGTACAACTGGACAGTACCTTTTGGCTGGGTGATCAACTCAGGCGATGGCACCAACAGCATTACCGTAACACCCGGCCCCACCGGTGGTGATATTATTATACAAGAGATCAATGGCTGTGCAGACCTGCGTGATACTTTGGCTGTAACCGTATCTCCGCCCACCATACCCGGACAGGTAGGCAGTGATAACCGGGTGTGCAGTGGTACCAACAGCACCACCCTTATGCTATCCGGGCAACAGGGAAATATCATCAACTGGATATTCTCCACCAATGGTGGTACAAGCTGGAACAGTCTTGGTAACACCACCAACACGTATACCGCCAACAACCTCACCACCACCACGCAGTATGCGGCGCTGGTGCAGAATGGCGCTTCCTGTAAATTAGACACCAGCCGTTTTGCCACGATAACGGTAGACCCCAAATCTGTTGGCGGACAACTTACCCCGCCCAATATAGATTTTTGCCAGGGAGAAGTAACCAATCATCTTATATCATTAAATGGGCAAACAGGTACGGTGGTTAACTGGCAATCATCACCAGATAATATCAACTGGACGGGTTTTGCCCCGGTGAATACCACTACCACACACACCGTAAGTACTGCCACGGCAAATGCCTGGTACCGGGTGATCGTGCAGAGTGGTGTATGCCCGGCAGACACCAGCAGCAAAACATCAATTACGTATTATAATGTGCCTTACCCCGTGGCCGGATTAACACCGCCGGATGCTTATATCTGTTATGGTGAAAAGACCAGCTTCAATGCCACCATCACCACGGGCACCAGCTATACCTGGAGCAATGCGGCCACACTAACGGGGCAGGGCAACGGACAGGTAACATCGCTGCCATTTAATATGAATATTACCGCGGCACCAAGGCGCACGACCGACTATGTACTGTCGGTGCTGAATGCAGGCTGTCCCAATGCACAAACAGATACCTTCCATGTGGAAGTGGCTCCCAAGATCAACGTGTTTGCCGGTAATGATACGGCTGTGGTGGGCAACCAGCCCTTGCAGCTTAATGCCACGGTGAATGATGCCACGGCTAATGTGTTTACCTGGACGCCGGCGTTTGGACTCAACAATGCATTTATCCATAACCCCATTGCCACGCTGAGTGCAGAAACGGGCAGCATCATGTATATCGTAAGGGCCACGAACCCGCAGGGCTGCTATGGAGAGGATAATATCATCGTGACGGTATTCAAAACTGGTCCGGAGATATTTGTGCCCTCTGCGTTTACGCCCAATGGCGATGGGTTGAATGATATCATCCGTCCTATCTGTGTGGGTATAAAAGACCTGGTGTATTTCCGTCTCTACAACCGGTGGGGCCAGTTGGTGTACAGCACTGGAGAGATAGGGGCCGGGTGGGATGGCCGAATCAGTGGCCGTGTGCAGGACAGCAACACCTATGTGTACCTGGCGCAGGGCATAGATTTTCTGGGCAATACAATTTTCCGCAAGGGAACCACCACCTTGATCCGGTAAGCTGCTCTTTTACCGGAAACTAATTACCATGTCATTTATTGATTGCAGGATGATGACAGTGATATGAGTCGAATTGTATCAGCAGGTTGTAGATTAGTTGTTTCATCACATATTATTGGAGTTCTATTCCTGATAAATATACCGCTGGTGAAAACTGGTTATGTACCGGCCGTATGAGTTGGTGTACATGTAATAAACGTTCCCGTATGGACGGGACGAGTTCCCGCATGGGCGGGAAGAGTTCCCGTATGGGATAGTAAAGACGGCGCACAGAGGAAAAGAGATCCCGCACGGGCGGGACAAGCTCCCGCACGGACGGGACGAGTTGGTATATGGACGGCAATAGATCCCGTATGGACGGGACAAGTTGGTGTACCCGCAACAAGAGATCCCACATCGGCGGGACAAGTTGGCGTACCCGGAACAAGAGATCCCGCACGGGCGAGACGAGTTGGCGTACGGGCGGGACAAGATGGCGTATCGGGCGCAAGAGATGCTGCACGGACAGGACGAGTTGCCATGCGGACGTGAAAAGTTGGCGTATGGACGACAATAGATGGCGTACCCGGAACAAGAGATGGCGTACCCGGAACCTTAAATCTCATACCCGCGACCACGAGCAACGCACCCGCAACAATGATTTTTCTACCCGCAACTGCGAGCAGTTCACCCGCGGGTGTGAGCGGCGTACCCGGAACCTTGCATTTCGTACCCGCGACCAAGAGCAACGTACCCGCAAGCTGCATTTCTTCACCCGGCCAAAAAGAGCGGCGATTTTTTAAGTCATTTTGTCATACCCGCAAGAAATACTGACGTACCCGCCGCAATGAGTATTGTACCCGCAACCGTGAGCAGCGTACCCGGAACAATGAGCAGGC
>JAEUVM010000475.1 GCA_016787125.1 Chitinophagaceae bacterium
GATTATGTATGGTTTGATCTGAACAGGGACGGTCTGCAGGATGTTGATGAACCAGGTGTTGCAGGTGTACTGGTTACCCTGTACAATGCAGCCAATCAGCCAATCGGTTCTGCTGTAACAGATGGCAACGGTTACTACCTCATCACTAATGTACCTCCGGGCACAGGATATTATGTAACATTTACTAATCTGCCTGATCCCGCCGCACCGTTCACTTTACAGAACGTTGGTGGTGCTGGCGCTGCCAACAACAGCAAGGCAGATGCTGCTGGCAAATCAACCAGCTTCAACGTAGGCGAAGGTCAGAATATCACCAACATTGATGCAGGGGTATACAGGATAATCAACCTCAGGGGTAATGTATGGCATGATGTGAACGCCATGTCTGATGGACTGGTGAACAACAGCGGTGCCGAAACAGCACCACCTGCAGCAGCGATCCCAATCGGTATCCGTGCTTACCTGGTAAATACTGCCACCGGTTTGATTGAAGCTGTAACATTTGTAAACACGGCAGATGGCACCTTCTTCTTTGACAATATCTCACCCAATACTGTTTATTCAGTAGTGATCAGCAGTTCGCAGGCAATCGTGGGCAGCCAGCCCCCGTCAGCCCTGCTGCCTTCAGGCTGGATCCATACCGGTCAGAAGAATGCCAACCCGCCCAACAGTCCGTTTGGCAGCGATGGTCTGAATGATGGTATCCTGATCGCTCCGGTGGGTACATCTGATGTGATCAATATCAACTTTGGTATCAGGCTGAGAGGAGGCGACGTTGTATTAGGATAAAATAATCATGTTCCATTCGCTTCTGTCGTGGAGCGAATGGAACTTTCAAAAACATATTTTTTTTTATAAAACCAAAAAAAATGAGCACAAAAAACAAACTCTACACACTTCTGTTCTGCCTTTTAATGGCAGGGGGCGCTTCAGCGCAAACTACGCTGGAGATGACAACCAGGAACTTTTTCGTTCCATTCCTGGGCCCATCCACTGCGGCTGTTGGTCCGATCTCTTTTGAAAGAGACCAGAACAACAACAACCAGTTCTCCACGCCCACACCGCAACAGGCTATAACGGCTACGTTTGCACTGGCCAACCAGCAGTACACTGGTCTTACGTACAATAACATCTCAACAGGTCTGGTTTTCGGAGCTTCTCCCACTACCGCCCTGGATGTGAATTTTCCCCCGGTGCAGAAAGTAGATCCGAATGACATTTACAACCTGCTCGGTTCATTCAGTGCAGCTGTAGGCGGCCCTACAAACGATATGTTTACCTCTGACCCCAATGCAGCACCTACTGTTCAAGCTGGTACTGGTGTGGTTGCTGGTAACTTTGCTTCTCCCCAGAATGGTTCAAACGGAGCTGTAGGCGTATTCACTGCTGCGCAGGTACTTTTTGACCAGGCTGGCGGTCCTGCCACTCACAATTCAGCCACCCGCTACTATTATGGCAACGTTACAATTACTTTCAACAGGTTTGTAACAAACCCCGTGATTCATATTGCAGGTCTTGGTGGTTCTTACCGTTATTTCCCTGTAAGCGGTACTAACGTGAATGATCCCACACAATGGAGGTCTACTTATTTCACTACTGAACTGGAAGTACAGCCCGGTCTTACCCTTACCCGCATGTCTGGTAACCAGTATTTCAATGTATCTGGCAGCAACATCCTGAACAGTGCGGTTACGCCAAACGGAGCTTCTGTAAATACAGTGGGTGGTTTATTCAATGATATTGGTGCAGCCACCGGCAGCTTCCGTATCAACGGACCGGTTAAAACAGTTGTACTGCGTGTTTACCTCAGAGGCAGCAACACTTCACAGTTCCCCTGGTCTGCCGTACAGGCTGATGTGGCCGGTGGTAACAGGAATCCCTTTACCGGTGATATCTGGTGGATTTCTGCTTCTACAGAACCTGCTTCACTGGTTACACTTCCGGCTACCGGCGTTAACCTGACTGCCGCCCTGAACGGAAATGACGTACAACTGAAGTGGAAGACAGAAACTGAAGTGAACAGCGATCATTTCGAAATTGAAAGAAGCACTGACGGAAGGAATTTCTCCGTTATCGGTTCTCAGCCTGCTGCTGGTAACAGTGTATCTGTAAGAAACTACGAATCAACTGACGCTAATATGAATGTGCCTGTGTACTACTACCGCCTCAAACTGGTGGATGGCGACAACAGGTACAGCTACAGCAACGTGGCCATGGTACGCAAATCAGGCAACGTAAAAGCTGTGAGAATGTATCCCAACCCGGCCACCACACAGGTGAACCTGGAATTCTCCAATGCAAAAGGTAACTACGTTATCAGCATGTACAACCAGGCCGGTCAGGAAGTGATCACACAGAAGGTAAGTGTTACCTACGGTGTGCAGTACATTCCTGTAAACAGGAACTCATTGGCTGACGGCAGCTATATCGTAAGGGTGCGTAATGCGGACTCTAACGAAGTGCTGTTTGCTGAGAAAGTGGTGCTGCAATAAGCATATTAACGTAACGCTATGCATGCTGAGCAAAATGCATAGTTGGTCTTTAAAAATAGTATCAGCTGATTTTTTGCTCAAAATTTTACAGCTGATTGCCAGGGCCTCCTGAAAAGGAGGCCCTTCTTTTTTCCGGTTTGCTGCTATCGTATTTTTTCATAGCAGGAATTTTGCTTCAGCTATTTGAATTGCCGTATTCCTTATCTATATTTATTCCCCATTACAGTATAAGTGTCCGCTCCTAAGAATTTCCCCCGAAATCATCTCCTGTAAAACCCACCCGGTACTTTCAACCGGTCATTTTTTCGTACCTAAACACACTTATTTATGAGAAATATTCGGGCACACATTGCTATACATGTCAGCTTCATGCTGCTCTTTTTTTTCATGGCTGTAAAACAGGCCGCCGCTGCCGGACCCTATACCAACGGAAGTATCGGCAACCTTGTCTGGAAAGATCTTGACGGAGATGGTATACAAGATGCCGGCGAACCCGGATGCCAGCAGGTGCAGGTGATATTACTGGATGGTACAGGTGCAACCGTTTCCACCACTGTAACCGATGCAGCCGGCAATTATATTTTTAATAATGTGGATGCCGGTACCGCTGGCAAAACATTCCAGGTATGGTTCAAACTGCCATCAGGCTATCGTTTTTCGCCGGTACCCGGACTGACCTTGGATGCTGATAACAATGATGCACACCCCACCACCGGTAAGACAGATCCTTTTACTTTGCTTCCCGGACAATCGATCAATGATATCGATGCTGGTATTATCAATATTGCCGGAGGCACATTGCCCCTGCACCGGCTTGTACTCAGGGCTTCCCTCAGTGGTAATATCGTAAACCTCGAATTTGAGGCAGAAAATGAAATGAACACCAGTCATTTTGTAGTGGAAAGAAGTTTTGACGGACAAAACTTTTCAGAAATCACCACGGTGGCCGTGAGCGGCCCGCTAAACACACCTACTGAATACAATTTAAGCAACAACATCCAGGGTTTACTTTCTTATCCCGTGGTGTATTACCGCATCAAGGCAGAAGATAATGCTTCAAGGGCTGCCTACTCCAATATTGCACTCGTACGGCTGAGCAAAGTATCCGGCATCAGGGTTTGGCCCAATCCTTTTACTGAAGAGGTGCGCATTTCTTATACCGGCTCTTCGGTTACAATGCTGGATGTGGTGCTGAGTGATTTGGGCGGTAAAGTGGCCTGGAGCGGTGCATTTAAAGCAAGCGGAGGGCCCAACCAGTTTATAATCAAAGAAGCGGATCGCCTTTCTTCAGGTATCTATTTCATCCGTGTGACAGACAGAAATACGGGCCAGTCTTTTGCAGAAAGAGTGGTGAAGTAACTGGCAGAATTTTCTGCTGTACGATCAACAGCCGCGGCTTCTTTATTTACAAATGCTTAATTTGAGCCTTGTTTGCTTGCTAAACAATTATCATGGCAACACTTGGCGACAGGCTCCGCAATTTTCACCCGGTAAGGAAGATCGTTTACTTCTTTGTAGGCCTG
>JAEUVM010000019.1 GCA_016787125.1 Chitinophagaceae bacterium
AGGATCAATATCCAGGTGACGTACAAGCGCCTGGTAATCGGCTTCCTGTTTGTCGCTCATTATTTCTATATGATGGAAGTAATGTTCCAGCCCTGATTTCTTCAGTTTACGTTCCTGGTCCAGTAGGTCACCCTTGGTGGCCACCACCAGCCTGTAGCCGTGTTTCTTCAGCAGGTGAAGGGCTTCTTCCATTCCATCGAGCAGTTCAATGGGTTTGGCGAGCAGGTCTTTTCCATAGCCGATCGCTTTTTCAATCACGGCAAGGGGAATAGTGTTGGAAGATACCCGAAGGGCGGTTTCGATCATGCTCAGCATAAAACCTTTTACACCATAACCATACAAGGGAATGTTTTGCAACTCTGTTTTGAACAATTCCTGTGCGGCGGTATGCATGGGTACATAATCCTGCAGCAGGGCACAGAATTTTTCTTCCGCTTCGCGGAAATAGGGTTCATTTACCCAGAGGGTATCATCGGCATCGAAGGCGATTACTTTGAAGGGCATGGTATTTTCAATCTTCTCTTTTCTCCGGTATGTGAATTACTTCTGTTGATTTTATTGTTTCCTTTTTCTCCCAGTCATTTTCAATGCTCTCCCACAACTCGTCAATGAGTTTTATTTTTTCTTCGTCGGGCAGTTTTTTTATTTCGTCAATATTTACACGCATACGGTAATTTACAAAAAACAGGTGTTTGAAAGATCAGTTCTTTTCGCTTTTTAAGAAAAGGAGGAGGGTGTTGAGGTCTGTGTAAGCGTTGCTGTCGTCTGCTATAAAATTATTTACCCGGGTAATGATCTCAGGGTTGGTTGAGGTTTTGGCATAGCTGGCCAGTGAAACCTTAAGTTCACCAATGAATTTATTGTAATTATCAATCCCCAATTCAGCTTCCCTATCGCCCTCATTATCCCAGACTGTAGGCGAGTTTTCTTTTAGGAACCTTTCCCTAACGGCAGTAGCCTCTTTGATCTGTTCAGACCATTTAATGGCGCTTTCAACTGATTGAATCACACTATCGATTGATGGTGTCTTCTCACCTCTCGCTTCCTCATGCAGCCAATCCTTCCGCTTCAGTTCAAAATTGCGGCCGAGGTAAAGTCTTCTTACTTCATCATCACCGGCGAGTTCTTCGGCTGTGCCGTGTTTATATATCTTTCCTTCGATAAGCAGGTAGGCCCTGTCGCAGATGGACAATGTTTCCGTTACGTTGTGATCGGTAATCAAGATGCCGATATTCTTATACTTCAGTTTGGCAACAATGGCCTGTATATCCTCCACCGCTATCGGGTCAATACCGGCAAAAGGC
>JAEUVM010000022.1 GCA_016787125.1 Chitinophagaceae bacterium
TAATTGGGTAATTAGGTAATTGGGTTATTTGGTTATTCGGGGGAGGGTGCCACATAGTAAATAGGCAGCATAGTTAAGCACATAGGTAAGCACATAGCTATGTGTATTCCTATATTTCTATCTGCCTATGTGGCAAAATCCTTTGCGCCCTCGCGGTTAAGCGCTTCACCGAAATTCTGTACCTTCAACCCCTGATAAAAACCTTATTCTCGTTACCCTAAAATTGTTCAAGCCAATGAGTAAACCAATGCAAGCAGGAAGGATCGCCATCCTCCTTTTATCCATCGTATTTTTTTCCCAGTGTAATTCCAAACTAAAGCCGGTTCCCTCCAAAGAAAAAGAAACCGGCGCCCGTGAAGCCCGGCAGCGGGATATCAGAATGATGAAAGATCCTGCCCTCGGTTATGTACCGTACGAGCGGATCATTGCTGCCAAAGAATATAAAGACCAGCTCATGCAATCGGAAGCCGTGCTGCCCGGTGTGCAATGGAGATCACTCGGCCCGAAAAACCAGGGCGGCCGCTCCCGCACCGTATTAATAGATGCCAACGATGCCTCCGGCAATACCGTATTTGCAGCCAGTGTGGGCGGTGGCCTCTGGAAAACCACCAACATTACCGCCGCCGAACCGCTGTGGGTTCCTATAGATGACCTGATGGGCAACCTCGCTGTCACTTCCATCGCCCAGGACCCTTCCAACCCGCTTACCATGTACCTCTGCACCGGCGAAGGATTTTTTAATGCCGATGCCATCCGCGGCCTCGGCATCTGGAAAAGCACCAATGGCGGGAATACCTGGACACAACTTGCCTCCACCAATAACTCAAATTTTCATTACTGCCAGAAAATAGTGGTGAACAGTACCGGCGTGGTTCTCGTGGCCACCCATTCCGGCATACGTCGTTCTGCCGATGGCGGCACCAACTGGACCAAAGTACTGGGCTCAGGAATGGGAATCACAGGGGCCAACAGCAACTTTAGCTGGGATGTGGAAATAGCAGCCAATGGTGATATATACGCCTCCCTCGATGGCAGCATCCATAAATCCACCAATGCCGGCGTTACCTTCGGCGCCGCACAAACATTACCTATTGCCGCAGTAAGAATTGAACTCGCCTGCGCACCCAGTGATGCCAACTATGCCTATGCCGTCATAGAAAGCGGCAACGTGGTTAATGGCATCATCCGCACCACCAATGGCGGCACCACCTGGACTTCCCGCACCGAACCGGCCGATGCCGACCCCGGCGTGGGAGCCACCGACTTTTCAAGAGGACAGGCCTGGTACGATCTTTCACTTGCTGTAGACCCTAACAACCGCGACCGCCTCTTCACCGGTGGTATCGACCTGTTCGTATCATCCGATGGAGCGGGCACCTGGACACAGGTAAGCCATTGGTACGGAGGTTTTGGTTTTCAATACGTGCATGCTGATCAGCACAATGCAGTATTTAAACCCGGCAGTTCTTCCGAAATATATTTTACCAATGATGGCGGTGTATATCGCAGCACCAATGCCAACACGGCCGGCCCAACGATTGCTGATAAAGGCTCTAATTACGTTACCGCACAATTCTATGCCTGTGCCATACACCCCACGGCACAGCAGTCTTACTTCCTGGCAGGCGCACAGGACAATGGTTCACACCAGTTCTCCACCGAAGGAGTACAGAATACCTTACAGGTAACAGGAGGTGATGGCGCCTTTTGCCATATAGACCAGGATGAACCGCAGTATCAGTTCACTTCATATGTATATAATGATTTTTACCGCTCCACCGATGGCGGCAGCACCTGGACGAATGTAACCACTTCAGGCGGCGATTTTATCAGCCCCACCGATTATGATGATGTGAATGACCTGTTCTATATGTGTAACACGAATAACACCTACCGGCGCTGGAATAACCCGCAAACCGGTAATACCTTTTCCTCCGTTACCGTAACTGCGCTGAACGGACTTGTGTCCGCCATCAAAGTATCGCCCAATACCAACCATCGTGTGTTCTTTGGTTCACAAACGGGCCGGGTGGTACGGGTGGATGCAGCCAATACCGCCGCACCCACCATCACTAATATCAGCACAGGACTGCCGGCCGGTGCCTATGTAAGTTGTATAGAAGTGGAAACAGGGAATGACAACCACCTGCTCGCCATGTTCAGCAACTATGGGGTAAACAGCATTTGGGAAAGCACCAACGGCGGCACCAGTTGGACCAGCGTGGAAGGCAACCTGCCGGATATGCCCGTGCGCTGGGCTTTATTCAATCCCAACAACAGCGACCAGGCCATCATCGCCACCGAACTCGGCGTATGGAGCACCGACGACCTCAATGGCGGCGCCACCGTATGGGGTGCCAGCAATACCGGTCTCGCCAATGTACGGGTGGATATGCTGCAAATGCGGCAGTCTGATAAACTGGTGATCGCCGCCACACACGGCCGTGGCTTATTCTCCTCCGATATCTTTACCACAGCTACTGCCCGTTTTGAAGCAGACAAGAAAGTATCTTACACCGGCGCCAATATTGCATTTATCAGTACCTCTTATAAAGGCACATCCTGGAACTGGGACTTTGGCGATGGCACCAACTCCACCCTCGAAAACCCCGGCCATGCTTATGCAGCTCCCGGCAAATACAATGTAACGCTTACCATCAATGCCGGCGCATCCTCGATCACCAAAAACCAATACATCCATATACTGCCCAACAAGGGTACACCTTATACCATTGCCAATGGCGGGGGATTTGAAGTAAACACGGATGATTTTGGTATAAATCATAGCACGGGTACAACATGGGAGAGGGGCAGTTCCGCAGT
>JAEUVM010000089.1 GCA_016787125.1 Chitinophagaceae bacterium
TTCCTCAATACCAAATGCCTGCATGTAATGATCACATTGTGCTTTAAGGTCCAATTGAGTTAAAGATGGTGCCAGTATATTTCCTGCTTCTATTTCCACAAAAGAACCAAGACCGGGCACTTCATCTATATGAAACTTTACATTGGCGATATAATAAATCTCCCGTTTTTTCTCCACCACGGTTTTTATTCCATTTGCCTTGGTGAGTGCATCTTTTAAACCGGCCGCATCTTCCACCTTTACCAGTTTGAAAAAAGAATCCTTCGGGCCCTGCTGGTTGTTTCGTTCATAATAAATGAGGTTGTTCTCAATATTTCCTTCCCGCAGTTTCAGCCGGCCATGGGCCACCTTGAAATAGGTATCGCACTGGTGATCGCAGCCTTTATAATCGGTCTGGTGGTCTTGAAGGTATTGCCTGATATGGTCGGGCTGCTGGCAGCGGGCTTTGATCTCAACGTTGAGAAAAGACATAATGTGTTTTTACGGAAAGATAAGAAG
The DNA here is from genome assembly GCA_016787125.1 of Chitinophagaceae bacterium. Taxonomy (GTDB): domain Bacteria; phylum Bacteroidota; class Bacteroidia; order Chitinophagales; family Chitinophagaceae; genus JJ008. The sequence continues at coordinate 499 of JAEUVM010000089.1, forward strand.
GCTTTATGGCGGATGGAATGGGCATAAAAAAAGGTTTGCTGTTTTCACAACAAACCTTGAATTCGTTCAGGCCTGGTTTTGGTTATTCGGCCATGGCAGCAGCTTCTCTCTTGCGTGCGGTAACCACTCCTGCATCCCTGTCGGTTTCATCGCCCTTTACGAAGCGCATGGCACTCCATACATGGTCGAGTTCCACCCTTTCGATGCTTTCATAGCCTTCGCCGGTGAGGCGGTTCCAGCTACGTTCACGGTTCAGGTCGGTAGCGATCTTTGAGGTACTTTTTGGATAGGCTACCCAGAATTTTGAGCCGTCTTTGAGGGAGGGCATCACGTCTTTCAGGATCCCGTTCAGTTGATTTTCGCTTACGGCGAATACCAGCGCAAAGTCGATCTTCCGTGTTTTGAGCAGCGGAGTCATGTTTTTGCAGAAGGATAATTTGCTGAACTGTTTCTCGATGGAGGAAGGAAGACCCTGAATGAGAAGATTTTTTTCGTCTGTCAGTTGTAACTTTTCAAAAACAGTTTGTGACATACTTTTAAGCTATTTTAAGGGTTCCTGCCGGTATGTGCTGGTTCGTAGCAGCCCGTCAGAGTTCTCATAGCAGGGGGCAAAGGTAACATTTATTATGTTCTTGGTAAAGCTTTATTCAATAAAAAATCCCGCCCAAACACAAGCCAGGCGGGATTTATACTAAAAAAAGGTATTATTTCTTCGCTGGTGTGTTTACCGGGCGGTAGTATTTCATTGCTTCAGGCATAAATTTCTCTATTTCGGCTATCCGGCGGCCCTCTGAAGGGTGTGTGCTCATAAATTCGGGGGGCGA
>JAEUVM010000101.1 GCA_016787125.1 Chitinophagaceae bacterium
AGAAGCACATCGTCAAAACGATTGACGATGGTCCTTCTGTATTATATATTGACAAACACCTGATACATGAAGTAACCAGTCCGCAGGCTTTTAACGGGCTGAACCAACGTGGTATTAAAGTGTTTCGTCCGCAACAAACAATTGCCACCGCCGATCACAATGTGCCGACACTCAACCAGCATCTTGCGATTAAAGAAGAACTGAGCCGCCTGCAGGTGGAAGCATTGAAAAAAAATTGTGCAGAACATGGCATTGAACTGTACGGCCTTGGTCATCCTTACCAGGGCATCGTGCATGTGATTGGCCCCGAACTGGGCATTACACAACCCGGAATGACGATAGTATGCGGCGACAGTCATACATCCACACACGGCGCCTTTGGCTCAATTGCCTTTGGTATCGGCACCAGTGAAGTGGAAATGGTGTTTGCTTCGCAATGCTTATTGCAAAGCAAACCCAAACTGATGCGCATCAATGTAGAAGGCGAATTGAATAAAGGTGTGGTGTCGAAGGATATTGTTTTATACATATTATCAAAGATCACTGCCAGCGGCGCCACAGGCTATGCAGTGGAATTTGCCGGCTCCGCCATCCGCTCACTCAGTATGGAAGCCCGGATGACCATCTGTAACATGAGTATTGAAATGGGTGGCCGCTGCGGACTGATAGCCCCCGACGAAACCACTTTCAATTATATAAAAGGAAGAACATTTGCTCCGCAAGGCACCGAATGGGATAAAAAACTGGCTGAATGGAAAGAACTTTATTCAGACAGCGATGCACAGTTTGATAAAGAATATCATTTTAATGCAGCCGATATACAACCGATGATCACTTATGGCACCAACCCCGGAATGGGTATTGGTGTAACGGAGCATATTCCCACCACCGAAACTATCAATGAAAGTGATAAGTCGGGCCTTGCAAAATCGCTGGCTTATATGGGACTGGAAGCCGGTAAAAAGATCAGCGGACAAAAGATAGATTATGTATTTATCGGCAGTTGCACCAATTCAAGAATAGAAGACCTGCGCATGGTGGCTTCCTTTGTAAAAGGCAGGAAGAAAGCTGATGATGTGGAAGTATGGGTGGTGCCGGGAAGCAAACAGGTGGAAGCCCAGGCCATCAGTGAAGGCATTGATAAAATATTTGAAGAAGCAGGCTTCCGGTTGCGCCAGCCAGGTTGCAGTGCCTGCCTCGGTATGAATGAAGACAAGATACCTGCGGGCAAATATTGTATCAGCACATCCAACAGGAATTTTGAAGGAAGGCAAGGTGCCGGTGCAAGAACACTGCTGGCCAGTCCGTTGACAGCAGCGGCAGCGGCGATTACGGGAGCTGTGACTGATGTAAGAGAGTTTCTTAATTAAGAATTAATAATTATTAATTAATAATTACTGATGCCAAAAGCATTTACTACTATAAGATCTCGTTTCGTTCCCATCAATATCGAAAACATCGATACAGACCAGATCATCCCTGCCCGCTTTTTAAAAGCGACAACAAAAGACGGGTTTGGTAAAAACCTGTTCCGTGACTGGCGCTATGAGAACGATGATGAATCAAAAACGATCGCCCATTTTCCGCTGAATATGTCGCAGTTTGATGGCGAGATACTGGTGGCTGGTAAAAACTTTGGTTGTGGCTCCTCCCGGGAGCATGCTGCCTGGGCCATACTGGATTATGGCTTCCGGGTGGTGGTATCAAGTTTTTTTGCCGACATCTTTAAAAACAATGCACTGAACAACGGCGTGTTGCCGGTGCAGGTAAGTGATGAGTTTTTACAACGGATCTTACTGCAGGATAATAATACTGAACTGACGGTTGACCTGGAAAATCAGTCAATCACCATTAACGCTACCGGCGAGGTGGAGCATTTCGATATTAACAGTTATAAAAAAACCTGCCTGCTGAACGGGTATGATGATATTGATTATTTATTAAGCATAAAAGAAGACATAGAAGAATTTGAAAAAAGCAAGTTTTGAGGTGTGAGTTTCGGGTTACGAACAAGACACTCGAAACTCATAACTCGCAACTCATAACTGTACTAAAGAAAACTATCAAAATGAACAAAACGATCGCAGTAATAGAAGGAGACGGTATCGGTCCGGAGGTAAACAAACAGGCCATCAGGGTGCTGGATGCGGTGGCCGAACATTTCGGACATGAGTTTGACTACCGGTATTGCCTGATGGGTGCGGATGCCATTGACAAAACAGGTACTCCCCTGCCCGATGAAACCATTGAAATCTGTCTGAACAGTGATGCCATCCTGTTTGGGGCTATCGGTCATCCGAAATATGATAATGATCCTTCTGCCAAAGTGCGCCCCGAGCAGGGATTGCTGAAACTTCGCAAGGCCCTTCAATTGTTTGCCAATATTCGCCCGGTGAATACCTACTCCTCCCTTTTTCATTTATCACCGTTGAAAAGTAAAAACCTGGAAGGGGTTGACTTTATCATCTTCCGTGAACTGACAGGCGGTATTTATTTTGGCAATAAAGAAACCAGCCCCGACGGCACAAGGGCATCTGATGATTGTACTTATACCCGTGCAGAAATAGAACGCATTGCCCATCTCGCTTTTCATTTTGCGGAAAAACCAACCCGCCGGAAAAAACTGACTCTGGTGGACAAAGCCAATGTGCTGGAAACATCAAGGCTGTGGCGGAAAGTGGTGCAGGAAATTGCGCCGCAATATCCTTCGGTAACTGTGGAATATATGTATGTGGACAATGCAGCCATGCAGATCATTCAAAACCCGAAACAGTTCGATATCATACTTACTGAAAATATGTTTGGCGACATCATCAGCGATGAAGCCAGTGTGATCAGCGGTTCATTAGGATTATTACCATCCGCATCATTAGCCAATGGCGGCAACCTGGCCTTGTTTGAACCAATACATGGTTCTTACCCGCAGGCTGCCGGAAAAGATATTGCCAACCCGATCGGCTCGATACTTTCTGCCGCGATGCTGCTGGAGTTTTTAAGTATGGAAGAAGAAGCCAAGCTGGTGCGGGACGCCGTAAACTGGACCTTGCTGAATTCGTTTGTTACAAAAGACATTGATCCGGTCAATTTTTACTTCACATCCACCATTGGCGAACTGATCAGTGATTTTGTAAGTGGTAAAATTGCCGGCACTGTGAAGACGGAGAATATAGAGTTGCGTAAATCAACTATTATATAATACATAACTAACGATGGTTTGTCCATCGCCGAAATAAAATTGCTTGCTGAGTTCTTTTTTTAAGAAGGCGGGTGTATATTCGTAACAGATACATCCTTCATGTTGAAGAATAATAATCATAGTGTGATCAGTGCTTTTGCCGCAATTATTATTGTGGTGGTGATTATTATTTCTTCTGCAACGGGAGGTGGTGTATAACTTTTACTAAAACAAAAAAGAATAAACAACCCGCCTCCAAAAAGGCGGGTTTTTTTATTGCTGTCGGTTTCCGGCTGACAATAATAACTGAACCCAAAAACTGAAAATGATGTATTACAGCGAGCAAACAATTATCTGGTTCAATGGTGAATTTGTAAAAGCGGCAGAGGCCAAAATAGACCTCTACAGTCAATCATTGCACTACGGCTATTCCGTATTTGAAGGCATCCGCTCCTACCCTGTTGGGGATGGCACTAAAATGTTTAAAGCAAAAGAGCATTACGACAGGCTTCGCCGTTCGGCCGAACTGATGCAAATGCCTTTTACCCTCACCACCGAACAAATGACAGAACTGACTTATGAAGTGCTGAGACGAAACAACTTCACGGATGCATATATACGGCCCATTATTCTCTGTTCACCGAATATGTCATTGTCAAAAGGAAAACAATCCTATCTCGCTATTGAAGCCTGGGAATGGACCAACGGGTATATGAGCAACCAGATGCGGATCATGACCTCCACCTACCGCCGACCCAATGCCAATGCTTTTCATGTGGAGGCGAAAGTAAGCGGGCATTATGTGAATTCCATTCTCGCCTGCCAGGAAGCAAAAGATAATGGATACGATGAAGCTTTGGTACTGGACAGTGATGGTTATGTAGCAGAAAGCAGCGGCGCCAATATCTTCTATGAAAATAATGGTGTACTGTACACTGCACCGAAAGGAAATATACTGCCGGGCATTACCCGGGCCACGGTAATGGAACTGTGTGATGAGCTGAACATACCCGTGCAGGAAAAACTTTTTACTCCCACTGAAATGCGTGGAGCTGATGCAGGTTTCTTTTGCGGCACTGCAGCCGAAGTGGTGGCACTGCAATCACTGGATGATGTGCCGTTTAAAAAGAACTGGGAAGATTCACTGAGCTATGTAATACAGCAGGCGTATAAATGCAAAGTGATGGAGAAACCATTTGAAATGGAGAAGAAAGTGGCATGAGGGCCAAGAGATAAATGAGAAAATGAGACAAAGAGAAATACAGGAACCTAACTGAATCACCTATAGGGCTTCAACAACGATGACCAGGGAACTGCAGCCGGCAAAAAAAATAAAATGAACGAACTCAACAAATATTCAAAAACGCTAACGCAAGACCCCACACAGCCTGCCGCACAGGCTATGTACTATGCTATTGGTTTTAAAGAAGAAGATTTTCAAAAGGCACAGGTAGGTATCGTCAGTATGGGATGGGATGGCAACCCCTGCAATATGCACCTGAATGACCTGGCCACCCGTGTTCGTAATAGTGTAAATGATACAAAAGGGCTGACTGGTCTCCGGTTTTATACAATCGGTGTGAGCGATGGTATCAGCATGGGTACCGACGGTATGCGGTACAGCCTGGTGAGCCGTGATGTGATAGCCGACAGTATTGAAACCAATGCCGGCGCACAATACTATGATGCGCTAATCGCCATACCGGGTTGTGATAAAAACATGCCCGGTGCTGTAATGGCAATGGGAAGACTGAATCGCCCTTCCATTATGCTATATGGCGGTACGATTGCCCCCGGTCATTATAAAGGTGAAGACCTGAACATCGTAAGTGCCTTTGAAGCGCTGGGACAAAAAATTGCCGGCAATCTTTCCGAAGGAGATTTCAAAGGTATCATACAACATGCCTGTCCGGGCGCAGGTGCCTGTGGGGGCATGTACACTGCCAACACGATGGCTTCAGCAATTGAAGCGTTGGGTATGAGTTTACCTAACTCATCTTCCAATCCTGCCCTGAGCAAGGATAAAGAAAATGAATGTGCCGCTGTCGGTGAAGCGATAAAGGTGTTGCTGGAAAAAAATATCTGCCCGAAAGATATCATGACAAAGAAAGCATTTGAAAATGCGATCACCGTGGTGATGGTGTTGGGCGGAAGTACCAATGCTGTGCTGCACCTGATAGCGATGGCTAAAAGTGCAGGCGTGCAATTGGCACAGGATGACTTTCAGCAGATCAGCAACCGTATACCGGTACTGGCAGATTTCAAACCTTCGGGTAAATTCCTGATGGAAGACCTTCACCAGCATGGTGGTGTGCCTGCTGTAATGAAATACTTATTGAAGAATGATCTGCTGCATGGCGACTGTCTCACCGTAACAGGTAAAACGGTGGCCGAAAATCTTCAGGCAGCACCTGAACTTGATTTTGAAAAACAACAGATCATACGTCCGCTTACTGAGCCGATCAAAGCGACAGGTCATTTACAGATACTGTATGGCAATCTCGCTGAAAAAGGAAGCGTGGCCAAAATAAGCGGCAAAGAAGGCGAACGTTTTGAAGGCACCGCCCGTGTGTTTGACGGAGAAAAAGAACTGATAGCCGGTATCAGTTCCGGGAGGGTGAAGGAAGGTGATGTGGTGGTGATACGCTACATCGGTCCGAAAGGTGCTCCCGGTATGCCGGAAATGCTGAAGCCCACCAGCGCCATCATCGGTGCAGGTCTTGGAAAATCAGTGGCACTGATCACCGATGGACGTTTCAGCGGTGGCACACATGGATTTGTGGTGGGGCATATCACACCCGAAGCATTTGACGGCGGACTGATTGCACTCGTGGAAGATAATGACATCATTGAAATTGATGCGGTGAAAAATATCATCATGCTGAAAGTAAGTGATGAGGTAATTGCTGAACGAAGGAAGAACTGGCAACAACCTGCCTTAAAAGCAACAAAAGGAATTCTTTATAAATATGCCAGGTGTGTAAAGGATGCAAGCGAGGGTTGTGTAACAGATGAATGATTTCATCTCAAACCTCACTCCAGTGGGGCTTTAGAGAAAAAAGAATAAAGTGAACTATAAAATTTTACGATGGAAACACTGACAATAAATAAGGAGCAAACAAATCTTTCAAACAACAGTTCCCCCCACGGAGGGGTCAGGGAAGTTGTTACCATCAGCGGCTCTGTTGCCGTACTGGAAGCCTTATTGGCAGAGAATGTAGACACCATCTTCGGCTACCCCGGCGGCGCCATCATGCCGATCTATGATGCATTATATGATTACCAGGAAAAAATAAAACACATACTGGTGCGGCATGAACAAGGTGGCATTCATGCGGCGCAGGGTTTTGCCCGTGCCAGTGGCCGCACTGGTGTGGTATTTGCTACCAGCGGACCCGGCGCTACCAACCTGGTAACTGGTCTTGCCGATGCCATGATAGATTCCACTCCGGTGGTATGTATTACCGGGCAGGTATTTGCCCACCTGCTGGGTACTGATGCCTTCCAGGAAACAGATGTGATCAACATTACCACACCCGTTACCAAATGGAACTACCAGGTAACCGATGCGAATGAAATTCCTCATGTGCTGGCTAAAGCATTTTATATCGCTGCCAGCGGCAGGCCCGGCCCGGTACTGATAGATATTACCAAGAATGCACAACTGCAGCAATTCAATTTTGAAGGCTATCACAAATGTGAGCATATCCGTAGTTACCGTCCCAAGCCCATTGTACGTAAAGAATATGTGGAGGCGGCTGCGAAGATGATCAATGAAGCAAAGAAACCTTTTGTCGTATTCGGACAGGGAGTGATACTGGGAAAAGCAGAAAAAGAATTTACACAATTTATTGAAAAGGCCGGCAGTCCCGCAGCATGGACCATCATGGGAATGAGTGCAATTCCTACAAACCACCCGCTCGGCATGGGTATGCTGGGTATGCATGGTAATTATGGTCCCAACGTACTGACCAATGAGTGTGATGTGCTGATAGCAGTAGGAATGCGCTTCGATGACCGGGTGACAGGCCGCCTGGATAAATATGCCAAACAGGCACAGATCATCCATCTCGACATTGACCCGGCTGAAATTGATAAAAATGTAAAAGCAACCGTAGGCATCTGGGGCGATTGTAAAGAAACGCTGCCAATGCTTACCGCACTGGTGGAACAAAAAGTATATCCGCAGTGGCTGGCCCGCTTCCACGAATTTGCAGAAGAAGAAAAACAAACCTGCATACTGCCCGAGATAAATCCGCAAACGGAGACACTCTCCATGGCCGAAGTGATCAACACCCTTAATGAACTGGTGAAAGGTGATGCCGTAATAGTAACCGATGTGGGACAACACCAGATGGTAACCTGCCGCTATGCCAGCTATAATCATTCAAAAAGTAATATCACATCGGGCGGACTGGGCACAATGGGATTTGCCTTGCCCGCAGCGATCGGGGCCAGCTTTGCCAATACCGGTCGCCCGGTGATAGCGGTGATAGGTGATGGCGGCATCCAGATGACGATACAGGAACTGGGCACCATTATGCAAAGTGACGCCAACGTAAAAATCATGGTGCTGAACAACCAGTACCTCGGCATGGTGCGGCAATGGCAGCAGCTCTTTCATGATAAACGTTACTCCTTTGTGGATATCGCCAGTCCGGATTATGTGCTGGTGGCCAAAGGATATGCCATAAGCGGAAACAAGGTGAGCAAAAGAGAAGAATTAAAAAAAGCTATGACAGCCATGCTGGCACACAACGGCGCTTACCTGCTGGAAGTAATGGTAGGCAAAGAAGACAATGTGTTTCCGATGGTGCCGCAGGGATGCAGTGTATCTGAGATCAGGTTAAAATAAAAGTATATGAGCAAAAAAGAATTTACAATAACCGTTTATACCGAAAACCAGGTAGGCCTGCTGAACCGCATAGCGATCATCTTCTCCCGCAGGAAGATCAATGTGGACAGTCTGAATACTTCGCCCACCGAAGTGGAAAGTGTACACCGCTTTACCATTGTGATCAACGAAACCGAGGAAGTGGTGAAAAAACTTTGCCGCCAAATTGAAAAACAGGTGGAAGTGCTGAAAGCCTACTACAATACGGAAGACGAAGTGGTATGGCAGGAACTGGCATTATACAAAGTACCAACTGATATTATTGCCTCAGAAGTAAAGGTGGAACGCCTGCTGCGGGAAAACGGCGCTCATACCGTGGTGATAAGAAAAGACTATACCGTATTTGCCGTTGCTGGTCATAGGGAAGAAACAGAAGCGCTGATAAAAGTGCTGGAGCCATTCGGGCTGATCGAATTTGTACGCAGTGGCCGTGTGGCAATATTGAAAGGCAGCAGCGATTTTCATGACCGGCTGAAGGAATTTGAACAACAAGAACCTGGTGAAGAAGTGATAGAAAATGAATACCTGAATGAGAATGAACAGGTGTTTACGATGTAAGAAGAGACGGAAAGTCGGGAAGACCGAAAGATGGAGCATGAGATTCACACTAACCCCGGAGGGGTGAAATATCAATAGGGGCGACGAAGTATTGCTGAGCAGAATTACGGGACGATGAAGTGTGCGACGCAAGGGACGATGATAGTAGTACAGGTGATGACAAAATAAATTGTATTCCGAACGGAGGAAAACAACGTACAAATTATATAAAACTAAAAACAATAAATCAACTACAATGGCAAAACTAAACTTCGGCGGCGTTGAAGAAAACGTAGTGACAAGGGAAGAATTCCCGCTCAGTAAAGCACAGGAAGTGCTGCAACATGAAACGGTGGCCGTAATTGGCTATGGCGTACAAGGACCGGGACAGGCTTTGAACCAAAGAGACAATGGCATCAACGTGATCGTAGGGCAACGCAAAAATTCAAAGACATGGGATAAAGCCATCCGTGATGGTTTTGTACCCGGTGAAACTTTATTTGAAATTGAAGAAGCGTTGGAAAGAGGCACCATCATCTGCTACCTGCTGAGTGATGCCGCACAGATTGCCCTCTGGCCTGTTGTTCAGAAACACCTTACTCCAGGTAAGGCCTTGTATTTCTCACATGGCTTTGGTGTTACGTTTAATGATCAGACAGGTATTATACCTCCTGCCGGGGTGGATGTATTTTTGGTGGCACCAAAAGGCAGCGGCACTTCACTTCGCAGAATGTTCTTGCAGGGCCGCGGACTGAACAGTTCGTATGCGATTTACCAGGATGCAACAGGTAGAGCTTTTGAAAGAGTGATCGCATTGGGCATTGCAGTTGGCAGTGGCTATTTGTTTGAAACAGATTTCAAAAAAGAAGTGTACAGTGATCTTACCGGTGAAAGAGGCACACTGATGGGCGCCATACAGGGCATCTTTGCTGCGCAATACCAGGTGTTGCGGGAGAGAGGTCACTCACCAAGTGAAGCCTTCAATGAAACAGTGGAAGAACTCACCCAATCACTGATGCCGCTGGTGGCAGAAAACGGGATGGATTGGATGTATGCCAACTGCTCCACTACTGCACAACGAGGTGCACTGGACTGGTGGAAGAAATTCCGTGATGCCACAGCACCTGTGTTCAATGAACTATACGACAGCGTGGCTGCGGGAAAAGAATCACAGCGTTCTATTGACAGTAACAGTAAAGCTGATTACCGCGAAAAACTGGAAGAGGAACTGAAAGAACTCCGGGACAGCGAACTGTGGCAGGCTGGTAAGACCGTAAGAAGTCTGCGGCCGGAAAATCAACACCAGAATGCAGAGGGTGCTGTTAAATCATCAACCAGGGAAGTATTCAGCAAACTGGCTGCAAAAGCAGAATCAGTGGGATAAATACAAATCATGGAGCAACTTGTAACAAATAGCATAGAACCGGATTTTATGGCAGCCAGCCAGCGGCTGAAGAAAGTGGTGAACAGAACGCCACTGTCTTTCAACCACAACCTGTCTAAGAAATACCAGTGCAATGTTTACCTGAAACGGGAAGATTTGCAGGTGGTACGATCATATAAACTCCGCGGCGCTTATAATATGATGAGTTCGCTGCCGCCGGAGCAGTTGCAGAAAGGAGTGGTATGCGCCAGTGCCGGTAATCATGCACAGGGTTTTGCGTACAGTTGCCGTAAACTCAACATCCGGGGTGTCATCTTCATGCCCGTCATTACTCCGAAACAAAAGATCAGCCAGACAAAAATGTTTGGCGAAGATCATGTGCAGGTGATACTGACAGGTGATACGTTTGATGATTGTGCAGTCGCTGCAAAAAAATATACTGTTGAAAACGGCATGACCTTCATTCCGCCCTTTGATGATGCCCGTATTATTGAAGGGCAGGGTACCGTAGGTGTGGAAATACTGGAAGATCAGGCAGAAATTGACTACCTCTTTATCCCGGTAGGCGGTGGCGGGTTGAGTGCCGGTGTGGGATTGTATTTCAAAACCTGCTCACCGGCCACAAAGATCATCGGGCTGGAACCGGAAGGCGCTCCGGCTATGTATGTATCGCTGAAAAAAGGTCACCCCGTTACACTGGATACGATAGACAGTTTTGTGGATGGTGCCGCCGTGAAGCGGGTGGGTGATATTACTTTTTCCATCTGCAAAGATGTGCTGGATGATATGCGGCTGGTGCCCGAAGGAAAAGTGTGCAGCACCATTTTGAAACTGTATACTGAAGATGCGATCGTGGTGGAGCCAGCCGGGGCGCTCAGCATTGCAGTACTGGATGATTACAGGGAAGAGATAAAAGGAAAAACCGTAGTGTGTATTATCAGCGGCAGCAATAATGATATTGACCGTATGCAGGAAATAAAAGAACGCAGCCTGCAGTATGAAGGACTGAAACATTATTTCCTGATCAGCTTTGCACAACGGCCCGGTGCGTTAAAAGAATTTGTAAACAATGTATTGGGGCCAACAGATGACATCACCCGTTTTGAGTACATGCAGAAAACAAACAAAGAAAACGGACCGGCATTGGTGGGAGTGGAACTGCAAAGCCGCGGCGACTATGAATTGCTGCTGCAAAAGCTGAAAACATCACAGATCGGTTATTCAGAAATAAATAAAAACGACCAGTTGTTTGGTTATCTCATTTAATCCACGATTTACATTGTTTATTGTGGAAAATTGAACGCCGATCCATTTATCCTGCTGAAAGCTATTTTGTATTTTCAGACGAATTGCTTGCTGCAAACTGTTAATGATAATAAAGATCATTTCACACTTTAATTCTATTGCTTATGGCAGGCAACCAGGGATTATATCATCCCTCCTTTGAACATGATGCATGCGGTATCGGTTTTGTAGCCAATATCAAAGGACATAAATCCCATCACCATATTTCTGATGCACTCACCGTGCTCGAAAATATGGAGCACCGCGGCGCCTGTGGCTGTGAAAATAACACCGGCGACGGAGCCGGCATCATGATACAGTTGCCGCATGAGTTTTTCTTTGATGAATGCCTGAAACTCGGCGTGCACCTTCCCTCCTTCAGCCGCTATGCTGCCGGGATGCTGTTCTTTCCAAAAGAAATAAGACTACGGGAAGAATGCCGCGATATATTCAACCGGGCAGCCGAAAAACTCGGCCTTGAAATTCTCGCCTACCGTAAAGTACCGGTAAACACAAACGGTATCGGTCCCACTGCACTCAGTGTGGAGCCCGAAATAGAACAGGTGTTCATTGCCAGCCCCGATCATATTTCAAACCCCGATGATTTCGAACGAAAATTATTTGTGCTGCGCAATTATGCCACTCACCTTATACACAGCACCGTAAGAAAAGATGAGATCGGTTTTTACATCGCTTCCCTTTCGTATAAAACCATTGTATATAAAGGACAACTCACCAGCCACCAGGTACGGCAATATTATCCAGACCTCAGTAATAAAAGACTGGTAAGCGCATTCGGTCTCGTTCACTCCCGCTTTGCCACCAATACCTTCCCCTCGTGGAAACTGGCCCAGCCCTTCCGCTACATTGCACATAATGGTGAGATAAACACCTTGCAGGGCAACCTGAACTGGCTGAAGACAAGTGAGAAAGGTTTTACCACACCCTTCTTTACCCGTGAAGAAATGGAAATGCTGCTTCCCGTGGTTACAGAAGGTCAAAGTGACTCGGCTTGTCTTGATAATATGATAGAACTGCTCACCCTCACCGGTCGTTCTTTACCACATGTGATGATGATGCTGATACCCGAAGCATGGGATGGCAATGAAGACATGGACCCGGTGAAGAAAGCCTTTTATGAATTTCATTCTTCTTTCATGGAGCCGTGGGATGGGCCCGCTTCTATTTCCTTTACCGATGGAAAAATTATCGGTGCCACGCTGGACCGCAACGGACTTCGTCCTTCCCGCTACTGTGTTACGAATGATGACCGGGTGATCATGGCCTCCGAAACCGGTGTGCTGCCGGTTGACCCATCCATCATCATCGAAAAAGGAAGGCTACAGCCGGGAAAGATGTTTGTAGTGGATATGGAAAAAGGAAAGATCATCAGTGATGATGAACTGAAAAAGGATATCTGCTCCCGCAAACCATACGGTGAATGGCTGAATAAATACAAGATCAGGCTGGAAGAATTGCCGGAGCCAAGGGTAATGTTCACTCATCTTGAACACGACCAGGTATTCAAATACCAGAAAGCATTTGGTTATTCAAACGAAGACCTTGATAACATCATCACCCCGATGGCACTGGAAGGCAAAGAACCCATCGGCTCCATGGGGTCGGATGTACCACTGGCCATCCTCAGCGATCAGCCACAGCACCTCAGCAGTTATTTCAAACAACTCTTTGCACAGGTAACCAATCCGCCGATAGACCCGATACGGGAAAGACTGGTCATGTCGCTGGCTACTTTTGCCGGCAACAATGGCAACCTGCTGGTGGAAGATCCGCTTACCTGTCACAGCGTGGCTTTGAAACACCCGGTGCTGAATAATTATGAACTGGAAAAGATACGCAGTATTGATACCGGTCTCTTTCAATCAAAAACCATTCAGTGTTACTTTAAAGCCGATGGCAAACCCGGTTCGCTGCAAAGAGGATTGGAACGCATCTGCGAATATGCAGTACATGCCGTTGAGGATGGGTTTAAAGTACTGATACTGCAGGACAGGGCCATTGACTCCAACCACGCCCCTATTCCCTCATTGCTTTCCACTGCTGCTGTTCATCACCACCTTATACGCAAAGGAATGCGTGGACAGGCCGGTATCATCGTGGAAGCTGGTGACGTTTGGGAAGTACATCACTTTGCCTGCCTCATCGGCTTTGGTGCTACTGCTATCAATCCGTACCTGGCACTTTCTTCCATCCGCGACAGGAAAGAAACAGGTAAACTTCTTCATGATACCGGACTGACAGAAGATGAACTGAAAAAGAATTATGTAAAAGCCGTAAACGATGGCCTGCTGAAAGTATTTTCAAAAATGGGCATCTCCACCCTTCAATCATACCAGGGTGCGCAGATATTTGAAATACTCGGATTGAATAAAGACGTGGTGAATAAATACTTCACCGGTGCCACTTCAAGGATAGAAGGTATGGGACTGGATGAAATTGCCCGTGAAGTATTGGCTAAACATTTCTTTGCTTTCAGTAAAAAAGATATACCGGTTGACCGGTTACCTGCTGGCGGTATTTATCAATGGAAACGAAAAGGTGAATTCCATTTATTCAACCCGCAAACCATTCACCTGCTGCAGCACGCTACCAAAATGAATGATTACACCACCTTCAAAAAATATTCGAAGCTGGTGAATGACCAGGGTGAAAAAGCCTGTACGCTCCGCAGCCTGTTTCAATTCAGAAAACATCGTCCTTCCATCCCGATAGACCAGGTGGAACCGGCAGAGAATATTTACAAACGCTTCGCCACCGGCGCCATGAGTTTTGGTTCCATCTCCTGGGAAGCACATACCACATTGGCTATCGCCATGAACCGTCTCGGCGGAAAAAGTAATACCGGTGAAGGCGGTGAAGATGAAAAAAGATACGAGCCGCTGGCCAATGGCGATTCGATGCGCAGCGCCATCAAACAGGTGGCATCAGCAAGATTCGGCGTCACCAGCCTATACCTTACCGAAGCAGAAGAATTGCAGATCAAAATGGCACAGGGAGCCAAACCAGGTGAAGGTGGACAACTGCCCGGACATAAAGTGGATGAATGGATCGGCCGTGTACGTCACGCCACTCCGGGTGTGGGATTAATATCACCACCGCCTCACCATGATATCTATTCTATTGAAGACCTGGCACAACTTATCTACGACCTGAAGAATGCCAACCGCAAAGCAAGGATAAGTGTAAAGCTGGTAAGTAAAGCCGGTGTGGGTACCATTGCTGCCGGTGTTACAAAAGCCAAAGCCGATGTGGTGCTGATAGCAGGGCATGATGGCGGTACTGGTGCATCACCCATCAGCTCCATCAAACATGCCGGCCTTCCGTGGGAACTCGGTCTGGCAGAAACACACCAGACACTGGTAAAAAACAAACTGCGCAGTCGTGTGGTGGTACAGGCAGACGGACAACTGAAAACCGGCCGAGACATTGCTGTCGCTGCTTTACTCGGTGCAGAAGAATGGGGCATTGCCACCGCCGCCCTGGTGGTGGAAGGATGCATCATGATGCGCAAGTGCCACCTCAACACTTGTCCTGTTGGTGTGGCCACACAGGATGGTGAATTAAGAAAAAGATTTAAAGGCGACCCGGAGCATGTAGTGAATTTTTTTAAAATGATCACACAGGAACTGCGGGAGATAATGGCAGAACTGGGCTTTCGCACCGTCAACGAAATGATAGGCCAGGTGGACTGTCTCGAAATGAGAGAAGGTATTTCTCATTGGAAATATAAAAACCTCGATCTCTCTGCTGTATTATACCGGGAACCCAATTCGTTGTACACCGGTTTATATTGCCAGGAAGAACAAGACCATGGCCTCGCAGACAGTCTCGACTGGCAGTTGTGGGAAGCAGCCCTTCCTGCCCTTGTAAAAAAAGAAAAAGTGACCGCTTCCTTCCCGGTAAAAAATACGAACCGTACTATCGGCACTATTCTTTCCAACGAGATCACCAAGAAATACAGGAGCGCCGGTTTGCCGGATAATACCATTCATTTTCGTTTCACCGGTACCGCAGGGCAAAGCTTTGGTGCTTTCAATACAACAGGTATCACCTTGGAACTGGAAGGCGATGCCAATGATTATTTTGGAAAAGGATTAAGCGGCGCCCGGCTGATCATTTACCCGCCCAAAAATGCCAGCTACACTCCCGAAGAAAACAGCATCATCGGTAATGTGGCATTTTACGGCGCCACCTCCGGCGAAGCATTTATCCGGGGAAAAGCAGGCGAACGTTTTTGTGTCAGGAATTCAGGAGCCAATGTGGTGGTGGAATCTGTCGGCGATCATGGCTGCGAATACATGACGGGTGGACAGGTGGTGATCCTCGGCAGTACCGGCCGCAACTTCGCCGCAGGTATGAGTGGCGGTATCGCTTATGTATATGATGTGAAAGGAATACTGGCAGGCAACTGCAATACAGAAATGGTGGACCTTGATGAATGTGATTTGAACGATAAAAACGAACTGTTTACCATGCTGCAAAAACATGCCGGATATACCGGCAGCACAGTAGCCCGTTTTATTCTCGAAGACCTCGACAACCAGCTAAAACATTTTGTAAAAGTATATCCGAAGGAGTATAAGAAAGTGAGGGAGAGAGAAAGCCGGAAAGATGGCAAGTC
>JAEUVM010000120.1 GCA_016787125.1 Chitinophagaceae bacterium
GGTAACCGGTTACGGTTCTTCCAAGAAAAAGGATCTGACAGGTTCTGTCGGCTCTATTAAAGAAAAAGATTTCAACAAAGGGGTGTTTACCTCTCCCGATCAGCTGATGCAGGGTAAAATATCCGGCGTTCAGGTGATCAATAACAGCGGTCAGCCTGGTGGCGCTGCTACTATTAAAATAAGAGGCGCCTCTGCCGTAACTGGTTCCGGCCAGCCGCTTTATGTTATTGATGGAGTTCCCCTCGATGGACGTTCAGTACGTCCGGGTGTCGGCGAACTGGGTCTGGGTGGCAGCAATCCTGGCAACAACCCCTTGAACTTCCTGAACCCTTCAGACATTGCTTCTATTGATGTATTAAAAGATGCATCTGCCACAGCCATTTACGGTTCCCGTGCTGCCTATGGTGTTGTGCTGATTACCACAAAAAGAGGTAAATCCGGAGATCCTAAAATTGAAGTAAGTGCTTCAATAGGAAGCTCCAAAATCCTGAAAAGGATCGATGTACTCGATGCTTCTGAGTTTCGTCAGGCTTTGAGCTATTATGGCCTTAGCAACTCAAACGATAAAGGAGCCGATGTAGATGCATTGGGCGCCATACTCAGAACAGGTATGATTCAGAACTACAACGTAAGCATCAGTGGTGGTAACGAAAACTCTCGTTACAGACTTTCTCTTGGCGTACTTGATCAGGAAGGTATTGTGAAAAAGAGCGGTATAAAAAAGTACACTGCTAATCTGAACATGAACCTGAAGTTCCTGGAAAGCAAAAAACTGGGCATTGATATCAATATCGTTCCCAGCCAGTATAAAGAGGATATTGCTCCTATTACAAACGACGCCGGTTCCCGCGGTAGCTTGATCGGTAATGCTCTTCAGTGGAACCCCACCGAAAGACTTATCGTTAAAAAGGCAAACGGACAGGATTCTATTAACGTACTGGTTGGTGGTGACCTGCTGAACCCGGTGGCTGTTCAGGAAGCATTTACAGACAGAAGCCGTATCACTACGGTACTGGCAAGTCTCTCTCCTTATTATAAGTTTACAAAAGACCTGGAGTACCGCTTTACCTACAGCTACAACTATGGAATTGGTAAGCGCAGTACAACCATCAAGCCTTTCATCAACCTTAATGATGTATATGGCAGGGGCCGTGTAAGACTTGCACAGGCAGAACTGATCACCCAAACGATCATTCACACCCTTAGCTATAACAAACAAATAACCAGCAACCTGAACCTGAATGCAGTAGCCGGTTATGAATACCTGAAGTATATCAATAAAGGATTTGACCTGTCAGGTTATGGTAATGCCAATGGCGGATTCGGAGATTTTGGTCTGGATTATGAAGATTATATCCAGTTTACCAACCCAACTAACAGGGCGTTTGGCTCTTACTCTGATCCCACCAACGAACTGCAGTCTTATTTCCTGCGTACAGTATTTAACCTGAAAGATAAATACCTGCTTACTGCCACTATCCGTGCAGATGGTTCCACCAAGTTTGGTGCAAACAACAGGTATGGTTACTTCCCTTCTTTCGGCGCAGCGTGGAATATCAGCAAAGAAGATTTCTTCAAAGTGAATTTCATCAACTCACTGAAAATTCGTGCCGGCTGGGGTAAAACAGGTAACTCTGAATTCCCCTCTGGTTCTGCCCAGCTCCGTTATTCTTTCTCTGGTAACGGTTCCGGTTCTTTCGCAGCCGTGAATAATGGTAACGCCGACCTGAAATGGCAGGCTGACCGCCAGTTCAACGTAGGTTTCGATGCGACAATCCTTAAAAACAAGATCAACATCACTGTTGACTATTTCAACAAGCGTACAACAGACCTGCTCTTCCCGAGTGAAGCTGCTGTGCCTGGTGTGGCTGGCGTACCCCGCTGGACCAACCTGGCCGGTAATATTGATAACAAAGGAGTGGAAGCATCTGTTAATGCAGCTATCATTGCCAAGAAAGACATGGCATGGGATTTTGGTGTAAACGCCACGTTTGTTACAAACGAAGTATCTGGTTTGTCTTCTCAGATCAATACCGGCGGTCTGCACGGCCAGGGTATTACTGGTACTACCGTACAGGTAATCAAAAATGGTCTGCCCATCAACGCCTTCTATACCAAACGTTTCCTCGGTTGGGATAAGAGCGGTCCCGGCGGTACTGCCTTTGCCCTTTACGAAGACGATGGTTATACCCTGTATTATGTTGGTAACCCCAACCCCAAAATGGTGCTGGGTCTCAGCACAACTTTCCGTTACAAAAAGATCAGCCTGATTGCCAACATGAACGGTGCTTTCGGACATGATATCTACAACAATACACTGAACAGTGTGATCAACGTAGGTAGTATCAACAACGGTAAGAATATCGCCACATCAGTTTTCCGTGATCCGGTAAAAGAGTCTTTTGCCAACCCGCTGTCTGCTTCATCCAGGTTCCTGGAAAAAGGCAACTACCTGAAAATGGCGAACATGACCCTTTCTTATGCATTTGGCGACCTTGGCAAACATGTTAAAGGCCTGAATGTTTATATTACTGGTCAGAACCTGTTCGTGCTGACTGATTTCACCGGATTCGATCCTGAAGTAAACGTAGATAAAAGCCAGAACGGTGTACCGTCCTCCAGCATAGAGTATATTCCTTACCCCTCTGCAAGGACATTCACTTTCGGAATAAACGTTGGATTCTAAATCATAACCAAATAAACAGATACGTATGATACGCAAAATATTAGCAACGCT
>JAEUVM010000134.1 GCA_016787125.1 Chitinophagaceae bacterium
TCCTACGTGTGGGATGATAAAGGTGATCAGTATCTTGATCTTTATGGCGGACATGCCGTGATCAGTATCGGGCACACTCATCCGCACTGGGTGCAGCGTATTGAAGAACAACTGGAGAAGATAGCTTTTTATTCCAACTCCATTCGCATACCACTGCAGCAACAGCTGGCAGAAAAGCTGGGGAAGGTTTCGGGAAAAGAAGATTACCAATTGTTTCTTTGTAACAGCGGTGCCGAAGCAAATGAGAATGCCCTGAAAATGGCTTCCTTTCATACCGGTCGCAGGAAAGTGATCGCCTTCAGCAAATCCTTTCACGGCAGAACATCGCTGGCGGTGGCTGTTACGGATAATAAAAGTTATACGGCACCCGTAAATGAAACAGAAAATGTGATCTTCCTGCCGTTTAATGATGAACAGGCGCTGGAAGATTGCTTTGCTGAACAAGGCAAAGAAATTGCGGCAGTGATCATTGAAGGGATTCAGGGAGTTGGTGGTATCAATGTGGCAGACGATTCGTTTCTCCGCAAGATCCGCTCCTTGTGTGATGAACATGGCGCCGTTTACATTGCCGACAGTGTACAATGCGGTTATGGAAGAAGCGGCAAGTTTTTCAGTCATGATTTTGCCGGTGTGAACGCCGACATTTATACCATGGCAAAAGGTATGGGTAATGGCTTCCCAGTAGCGGGGCTGATCATTGCGCCGCATATCAAACCCAAACATTTTCAACTCGGCACCACCTTTGGCGGGAATCACCTGGCCTGTGCGGCTGCACTGGCAGTACTGGAAGTGATAGAACGGGAAAAACTGATGGGCAATGCGGTGATGGTGGGAAAATACCTGCGGGATGAACTGGCTGCCATACCACAACTGAAGAATGTAAGAGGCCGCGGACTTATGATCGGCTTTGATGTACCGGAAGAATTAAAAGACCTGAAGAAGAACCTGCTCTGGAACCAAAAGATATTTACCGGTGAGGCCAAACCAAATGTAATCAGGCTGCTTCCTTCTCTCGGCTTGAAAAAAAGAGACGCTGAACAATTTATTGATTCTATAAAAGAAGAGATCAGTAACCTGGTTTCTGCAACCGCATAATTAAGCATGAAGAATTTTGTATCTGTTCATGATGTAGCTGATATTGATGCCCTGGTGCAAAAGGCGCTGGCTTATAAGGCCAACCCATTTGCAGATAAAGCACTTGGCACCAACAAAAGAATTGGCTGCCTTTTTCTCAATCCCAGTATGCGTACCCGGCTCAGCACACAGATCGCAGCACAAAACCTGGGCATGGAAGCGATCATCTTCAATGTGGGCAGCGAAGGCTGGGCGCTGGAGTTTGAAGAAGAAGCCATCATGAGCGGCACCACGGTGGAGCATGTAAAAGATGCAGCCCCTATTTTTGGAAAATACTTCGATATTCTTGCCATCCGCACTTTTCCTTCTCTCAAAAACAGGGAAGATGACTACAGCGAATTATACATAAAGCAGTTTATCCGCTATGCCGGTATTCCCGTGGTAAGCCTGGAAAGCGCTACGCTGCACCCGCTGCAAAGTCTTACAGACATCATCACCATTAGTGAAACATTCATCGAAAAACGAAAACCAAAGATCGTATTGAGCTGGGCGCCGCATGTAAAACCGCTGCCACAATGCGTGGCCAATAGTTTTTCGCAATGGATCACGGCCTGGGGCCAAGCTGATTTTGTGATCACTCACCCGGAAGATTACGAACTGAGTCCGGAGTTTACCAACGGCGCTATGATAACGCATAACCAGAATGAAGCGCTGAAAGATGCCGACTATGTTTATGTGAAGAACTGGAGCACCTTTAACGATTACGGAAAAATATACGAGAGTGACCCGAAGTGGATGCTGACAAACAAAAAACTGGAACTGACCAATAATGCACGGGTAATGCATTGCCTGCCGGTAAGAAGAAATGTTGAACTTAGTGATGAAATACTCGACGGTCCGAACAGTATCGTTACACAAGAGGCGTCGAACAGGGTGTGGGCCGCACAGGCTGTATTGTCAGAGATACTAAAACGGAATGGATAAACTGTATGTAATAAAGATCGGTGGCAACATCATTGACGATGAAGCAAAACTCGCTTCATTCCTGGAAAGTTTTGCAGCCATAGAAGAAAAGAAAATACTGGTGCATGGCGGTGGCAAGCTGGCCACCCGGATGGCGGAGAAACTTGGCGTGGAGCAGCAACTGGTGGATGGCCGCCGGATCACGGATGCTGAAACACTGAAGATCGTTACGATGGTGTATGCAGGATTCATTAATAAAAATGTGGTAGCGCATTTACAGGCCAATAACTGTAATGCGATTGGTCTTTGCGGAGCTGATGCAGATGTGATACTCGCCCATAAAAGAAAACATCCTGTTTTGGACTATGGCTTTGTCGGCGATGTGGATGCCATCAATACAGATATCATCCGCACCCTGCTGGATAAGAATATCACACTGGTATTTGCGCCCATCACCCACGATCAGCAGGGGCAATTGCTGAATACGAATGCAGACACGATAGCCCAGGAAATAGCAAAAGCATTAAGCCATCTATATTCAGTGGAGCTCGTTTATTCATTTGAAAAAAGCGGCGTGCTGATGGATGCCGAAGATGACAGTACTGTGATTCCTCAGATCAATCCATCCTTTTACCAACAGCTAAAGACCCGTAATAAAATATTTGCCGGGATGATACCCAAACTGGACAATGCCTTTGCCGCATTACAAAGCGGCGTTGGAAAAGTGATCATCGGAAAGGCAGAAGAACTGCAGCAACTGCTGGACGGAACTGCCGGTACAAGCATTATACATGAATAAAGAACTCACCATATTACAGGCCGACGCACTTGCGTTGCTGAAAGAACTGATCGCCACACCTTCCTTCAGTAAAGAAGAAGAGAAGACAGCCGGGGTACTCGCCCGTTTTTTTGCCACGAGGGGAATAGCCGCCACCTGGGTGGGCAACAATATTTTTGCACTGAATAAATATTATGATGAAAGCAAGCCCACTATACTGCTTAATTCGCATCATGATACCGTACGGCCCAATCCACAATACACCAAAGATCCTTTTCAACCATTGACAGAAGATGGGAAGTTGTACGGACTCGGCAGCAATGATGCAGGCGGATGTCTTGTATCATTAATAGCCACCTTCCTCTATTTTTATGAGCAGGAAAATCTTAATTACAATATTATCGTAGCTGCCACGGCAGAAGAAGAGATCAGTGGCACCGGCGGTATTGAATATGCACTTACTTATCTTCCGCAAATCAATTGCGCCATCGTTGGCGAACCTACACAAATGCAGATGGCGGTGGCAGAAAGAGGGCTGATGGTGCTGGATTGTACCAGTCATGGAAAAGCCGGCCATGCCGCCCGCAATGAGGGCGAAAATGCCATTTACAAAGCACTGAAAGATATGGAGTGGTTCCGCACATTCCAGTTTGAAAAAGTTTCGCCTTTGCTCGGGCCTTCCAAAATGAATGTGACAGTAATTGAGACAGAAAATAAAGCGCATAATGTGGTACCTGCGGTTTGCCGGTTTGTGGTGGATACCCGCATCAATGAACTGTATAGTTTTGAAGAGGTGATTGACATTATCCGCAGTCATGTGGCATGCGAGGTAAAACCAAGAAGCACCAGGCTGCGCTCCACTTCCATTGCACTAGATCATCCGTTGGTGAAAGCTGGTCTTTCACTCGGCAGAGAGTATTACGGCTCACCGACCACATCAGACAAAGCACTGATGCCTTTTCCAGCATTGAAAATGGGACCTGGTGATTCAGCCCGCAGCCATACTGCCGACGAATTCATTTCCCTGGATGAAATCAACCAGGGCATTGAGCTATATATTCAATTATTAAACCAGGTAGTATGAAACTCTGGCAGAAAGATAAGGCTTCATTAAAGCAGGTGGAAGTGTTTACCGTAGGTAAAGACAGGGAGATGGATATGTACCTCGCTGCCTTTGATGTGATCGGCTCACTGGCACATACACGGATGCTTGAGTCTATCGGTCTGCTGTCGAAAGAGGAATTGGGTCAGATACAAACTGAACTGAAAATTATTTATAGTCAAATCCAGGCGGGAAATTTTCAGCTGCAGGATGATGTGGAAGACATTCATTCACAGGTGGAGCTGCTGCTAACACAAAAACTTGGTGATGTTGGCAAAAAGATCCACTCTGCCCGCAGCCGCAATGATCAAGTACTGGTAGATGTAAAACTGTTTCTACGAAATGAACTGGAGGAACTCACTCACAGTATCATTTCGTTTTTTGATCTTTTACAGTCACAAAGCGAGCAATACAAAGCATACCTGTTGCCTGGTTACACACACTTGCAGCTTGCCATGCCTTCGTCTTTCGGGCTCTGGTTTGGCGCCTATGCAGAAAGCCTGGTGGATGATATGGTAACGCTTAAGGCCGCTTATGATGTGGTAAACAAAAACCCGTTGGGTTCGGCTGCGGGATACGGTTCTTCCTTCCCGATTAACCGAACGTTGACGACAGAACTCCTCGGTTTTGAAAACCTGAATTATAATGTGGTGTATGCACAAATGGGCCGGGGAAAAGCAGAGCGGATCGTGGCACAGGCTTTGGCCAATGTAGCCGATACCATGGCCCGTCTCAGCATGGATGCCTGTCTGTACCTGAATCAGAATTTTGATTTCATCTCCTTCCCGGCTGAACTAACCACGGGAAGCAGCATCATGCCCCATAAAAAGAACCCGGATGTGTTTGAACTCATCCGCTCACATTGCAACCGTATCAAAGCATTGCCCAATGAAATACTGATGATGACCACCAACCTTCCTTCGGGGTATCATCGCGACCTGCAATTATTGAAAGAACACCTGTTCCCGACTTTCAGCACGCTGAAAGACTGTATTGAAATGGCAGGTCTGATGTTGTCGAATATTAACATCATAAAAGATATCCTGGCCGATGAAAAATATAAATACCTCTTCAGTGTGGAAGAAGTAAATAAACTGGTGAATGCCGGCATGCCTTTCCGCGATGCTTATAAAAAGGTAGGTCTTGCAATCGAAAGTGGAAATTTTACATACGAAACAACAGTAAATCCTTCACATGAAGGAAGCATCGGCAACCTCTGTAATGACGAAGTACGTAAAATGATGGAGGCCGTAAGGATTTCTTTTCCCTTTGATAAAGTGAATGCAGCTATCCAAAAGTTGCTTGAGTGATCAGGGTTGGTAAGCATCCGGAAAATGTTTTTGCATAAATCGCTGACGGGTTTCTTCAGTCAGCACTGTCCAGCCAAATTGTTCATACAGGCCATGTGCATCACGGGTGCCCAGCATCCATCTTCTTAACCCCTGGAGCTCCGGGTGCGACTGTATTACACTGATAAGCCATTTTGATAAACCTTTACCCCGGTGTTCTTTCAGGATAAATACATCAGCGAGGTAAGCGAAAGTGGCCATATCTGTAACCAGCCGGGCAAAGCCGATCAGTTTTCCGCTTTCATACAATCCGAAACATAATGAATTGTTGATTGACTTTTCAACAGCACTAAGGGGAATGTTTTTCGCCTAGTATGACTGCTCAGAAAGGTAATGATGTATAAGCCCGGTATCGAGTAATGCCCGGTTGGTACTTACCAGGAAAGCTCCGTTGGTTGCTTCATAGTGATCAATCATAACCCATATTTATCCACCAGGTAAATAAAGGCCGCCATATTAATAGCACCCAATTCCAGTTCCCGTTTATTCACTGCTTCAAATACATCAGTACGGGCATGGTGAATATCAAAATAACGTTGCGGGTCAGGATTCAGGCTCGCAGTTGGTGTTTTCAATGCCCTGTTCAGCGGGCCGATGTCGGCGCCACCGCCACCATTCGCTATTTCAGTACACCCGTAAGGTGCCAGGAGCGTTTTCCAGGCAGCAACTTTGGCGTATTGCTGTTCAGTACCGGAAAAGCCGATCGCTCTTGGTGTAAAGCCACCGGCATCACTTTCCATTGCCAGCAAGTGCTTTTCATTATTGGCCTTTGCCTCCTCAGCATATTTATTGCCGCCACGCAAGCCGTTCTCTTCATTGGCAAATAATACAAACCGGATGGTATGTTTGGGCTGATAACCGATCGCTTTTAAAGCCCGGAGTATTTCAATGGTCTGCACACAACCGGCACCATCGTCATGTGCACCTTCACAATTATCCCAACTGTCGAGGTGTCCGCCTACGGTGATGATCTCATCCGGAAATTCTGTGCCTTTCAATTCTCCGATAATATTATGGCCGATCGTATCCGGAAGAAATTTTCCGTTTGTCTTAATGGTCATATACACCTTGTTGTTTTTGAGGTATTCAGCCAGCCCGTCTGCATGACGAAGACCTACTGCCACTGCAGGAATTTTTGCGTAAGCTGAATCATAGCGGGTGGCACCGGTATGCGGACTATTATCTGTTGCATTACTCAGGCTGCGGATGATCACTCCAACGGCCCCGTATTTTGATGCACGGCTGGGACCTTGCCCGCGGTATTGTCCGGCATCCCTGTAGGCATGAAAAGTATTTATGAATTTATCGTTGAAGCGGTAATTATAGAAAACGATCTTGCCCTTTACCTCATCTTTCCGTTTCTCCAGTTCATCGAATGAATTGACCAGCATTACTTCACCTTTGACGCCATTCGGGCCACTGCCAACAGAATTACCCAAGGCTACCACATCATAGAATTTATTTTCGATACGGGCATCAGGCCCGGAAAGTTTCTTTTGCGATACAATAACCGTACTCCACATTTCATCCTTTCCGCCACGTACCCAATGCGGCACCATACATTGCTGCATCCAGGCTTTATCGGCGCCGCTTTGCTGCATCAGGGCCAGTCCCCATTGCTCGGCTTTTACCATTTGCGGGGAACCAGCCAGCCGGCCACCGATCTGTTTGGTAAGCTGGCGAAGATTATCATAAGCCTTCCCATTGACCAATATCTCGTCTGCAATCCTTCTTATCATCAGCGAATCTTCCTGCTGGGCCTGTACCCGGGCAGTGGCAAACAGGAGTGTCAAAACCGGTAAAATCCTTTTCATGCTATCGGGTTTTGATAAAGATAAATGAAAGGAAAAAAGTGTACACAAATAATTAAGATGAACGGTAGACCGGGCTCATTCAAAACTGTTACCTTCGGAGACTGATTTTTTAATTATGAGAATTGGCATTGTTTGTTATCCTACGTTTGGCGGTTCAGGCGTTTTAGCTACAGAGCTGGGAAAGGCACTGGCACAAAAAGGGCATATGGTCCATTTTATTACGTACCAGCAACCCGTCCGGCTTAATAGTTTTGTTCCAAATATCTTCTACCACGAAGTGCAGGTGCCCACTTACCCGCTTTTTGATTACCCTCCGTATGAAACGGCCCTGGCCAGCACCATGGTGGATGTGATCAAAAATAATGACCTCGATCTGCTGCATGTTCATTATGCCATCCCGCATGCTTCGGCGGCGTATATGGCCAAACAGATCTTAAAAAAAGAAGGAAAAGATATTCCCGTCATCACCACACTGCACGGAACCGATATCACCCTGGTGGGGCGTGACAAAACTTACGCACCGGTTGTTACATTTTCTATTAATGAAAGCGATGCCATTACTGCGGTATCGGAAAACCTGCGGGACGAAACCTTCAAGCATTTTGCCATCACCAAAGAAATTGAAGTGATCGTCAATTTTGTGGATGTAAGCCGTTTCAGCCGTAAACCAATCGATGCCTTTAAGAAAGTACTCGCTCCGAATGGCGAAAAGATACTACTCCATGCTTCCAACTTCAGAAAGATAAAACGGGTGCAGGATGTGGTAAAGATCTTTGCAGAGGTAAGAAAGGAATTGCCTGCCAAATTATTATTTGTAGGGGATGGCCCGGAAAGATCAACCGCGGAGGATCTTGGCCGTGAACTGGGTGTTTGTGATGATATCCGGTTTGTGGGCAAGCAGGAACAAATGGAAGATATCCTGGTGATTGCCGACCTCTTCCTGCTCACTTCTGAATATGAAAGCTTTGGACTTGCCGCTCTCGAAGCCATGGCGGCAGGGGTACCGGTTATTTCAACCAATGCCGGTGGTTTGACAGAAATAAATATACACGGTGAAACAGGCTATGTGAGTGAAGTGGGTGATGTGGCCAATATGAGCCGCCAGGCACTTTCTATTTTAAAAGATGAAAAGGTGCTGAAAGAATTTAAAGAGAGGGCTGCCATACATGCCAGCAGGTTTGACATTCACAATGTGGTACCGCTGTATGAAAAGCTGTATGAAAAGTTTCTATAAAAAA